>NZ_DATILJ010000140.1:0-16882 GCF_035476535.1 Aquabacterium sp. | reverse complement strand
TGCTTCAGCGGCGTGCGGCCGAAGCGGTCGGCCCAGTCGAAGACCCAGGTGATCCAGGGCAGCGAGATCGCGGCCACCAGCGGCCAGTACAGGTGCTGCCAGCGGTAGTGCGGCTGCCAGGCCTGGAACGGCGTCTGCCGCAGCGCGACGTTGGGTTCGATGTCCAGGTCCAGGCCGTCGACATTGGCATGGCTGTGGTGGTAGTGCACATGGCGCGCGGTCCAGTAGTCCGGGGCTATGCCCAGCGGCAGCGCGACGATGCGCATCAGCCAGCGGTTGGCGCCGGGGCTGCGGAAGAAGCTGCCGTGCGCGGCGTCGTGCAGCGTGTTCATCGCCAGCAGCATCGCGCTGAAGACGAAGGCCGTATAGGCCGGCAGGTAGACGGCGGGCCGTGTCGCGTTCAGCGCGATGGCATAACACGCGATGCACATGGCCGTGAGCAGCAGGCCTTTCAGCAGCAGGCCGGCATCGGCGAAGCGGTGGTCGTCGCGCGAGGCCAGGTGCAGCGCGGCCTGCTCGCGCAGCGTGCGCGCCAGCGGGCTGTGGGCGCCGGGGGCGAAGCGGGCGCGCGGTGGCGAAGAACTGCTCATGCGGGACTCCGCGACGCGGGCACCCGGCGCCAGGCCGTCGCCAGCACCCACGCGCCATGAGCCGCCATCGCCAACATCGGCAGCAGGCCCAGCGGGTCGCGCAGGCCGAACACGGCGCCGAACAGCAGCGGCAGCGTGAGCCCCAGGCCGCTAACGACGACCACCGCCCAGCGCCGGCCATCGGCCCAGGCGCCGAGCGCCAGCGTCTGCAGCGCCAGCAGGCCCCACAGCAGCGGCTGCTGGCCGTCGGGCCACTGGCCCTGGCGGTGCACTGCGTAGACGACGTTGCTGAACAGCAGCACGGCACCGCTGATCACCTGCCGGCGCTGTTGCCGGGAGAGGGTCGTCGGCAGGCCCGGGCTGGGTGCCGGCCAGCCCAGCCACTGCAGCGCCGGCAGCAGGTTCAGCCACAGCGGGTTGTAGCTGGCGCGCCAATGGTGAATGCCGTAGCGGATGGCCACGCCCGGCACCGGACGCTGGAAGCTGCCGAACAGCCGGTCCCACAGCAGCAGCGTGCCGCCGAAGTTCTTGTCGACGTACTCGGGGTTGGCGCCATGGTGGATGCGGTGGTGCGAGGGTGTCACCATCACCCGCTCCAGCCAGCCGGCATGGCCGACCAGGCCGCTGTGGTTGTAGAACTGCACCGTGTAGTGGATGCTGGAGACCGCGACGAACAGTTCCACCGGCACGCCGACCAGCGCCAGCGGCACGAAGAAGGGCAGCGAGCTCAGCGACGACAGCCAGCTGTTGCGGATGCCCAGCGACAGGTTGAAATGTTCGCCCTGGTGGTGCACCGCGTGGATGGCCCATAACACGCCAAGACGGTGGTGAAGGCGGTGCAGCCAGTAGAAGCCGAAATCCCAGGCGATGAAGGCCCCCAGCGCCACCACCCAGCGCGGCCAGCCGTCCAGCGCATGCGGCTGGGCATGCTGCCAGATCCATGCGTAGCCGGCGACCTCGATGCCGCGGAAGAACCACAGCACCAGGTGTCCGGAATTGAGGTTGGCGATGGCTTCCAGCCACGGGTCGGTTTGCACCGGTGCATCGGATGCCAGGCGCTGCTTGCGTTGCAGCACCCACAGCTCGCCCAGCATCGCCAGCAGCATGCCGGCCAGTGGCAGCGCCAGCGCGTTCATGCGCGCACCTCGGCAGACCGAACATCTGCCGGGACCCAGCGCGACACGGCGATGCCCACCAGGCCGCCGAGTGCGATGCCGGTGCCCAGGTCCAGCGCCAGATGCCGGCGCGCCATCACGATGCTCGCGGCCAGCGCCAGGCCCCACAGCAGCAGCAGCGCCGCTCGCAGCGGCCGGGCGCGGTCCAGCAGCGCCATCACCGCCAGCAGGCTCAGCGCGCCATGCAGCGAGGGCAGGCAGTTGTGGCTGGAGTCTGCCGCCGACAGCGCGCGCAGCATGGTCAGGCTCAGGCCGTCGCCGGCCAGCGAGGGGTAGGCCAGCGTCGTCGGCCAGGCCACGAAACACAGGCCGCACAGCAGCGCGCAGAGCTGCATGCTGCGCATCAGCCAGGCCAGCTTGTTCGGTGCACAGGCCAGGTAGGCCAGCGGGATCAGCACGAAGAACGACAGGTAGGGCCAGACGGCGCCGGGCGTGAACGGCAGCGCCTGGTCCAGCGCCGATTCGGCCAGCACGCGGCCGGGCGGGTGCAGCGCGGCGCCGATGCTGTAGGCCAGGCCGACGCTGCCCCAGCCGAGCAGCATGCAACGCAGGCGATCGGTCAAGGAGCTTGACGAAGTTGACGAGGTCATGCGGCTTCCTGCATCGACGCTGCCGTGCTGGACAGCCGGCGGATGCGGCGGCGCTTGCGGCCGAAGTCGGCCGGCGGCAGCGGCCGTGTGTCGGCCCAGGTGACGGCATTGACCTGCACGCCCTGGATGCGCAGCAGGCGCTGCAGGTGCTCCTGGCAGCGGCGCAGCAGTTGCGGATCTTGCGGCGACAGCATCAGCCGCAGCGTGCGCGCGTCCAGCTGCTCCAGCTGGTAGTCGGCGTCCAGCGGCAGCGCCTGGGCCAGCGCACGCGCGATCACGTCGGCGAACACGGTGACCGGGTGGCCGTTCAGCCCGGGCAACTGCAGCATGTCGTCGCAGCGGCCTTCGATGCGTTCGATCGCACGCATCGCGCTGCCGCAGGGGCAGGGCGTGCGGCGGGCCAGCAGCACGTCGTCGAGCCGGTAGCGCACGATGGGCTGGGTGTGGCGGCTGAAATCGGTGATCACCGGCACGAAGCGCTGATCGTCCAGCCACTGCGGCTCGACGATCAGGTGGGCCTCGTTCAGGTGCAGCGTGCCGTGCGCGCAGGTGGCGCCGAGGAAGCCTTCGGTGGCCTGGTAGACCTCGGCCACGCGGTGGAACACCTGTTGCAGCAGGATGCGGTCCTGCGGCTCCAGCACCTCGGCCACCGAGATCACGAGCTTCGGCTGCAGCGTCAGCTGGCCGGCGCGCACGGCCAGCGCCAGCGCGCGCAGCACCTGGGCCGGCGCGACGATGATGCTGGGCTGCAAGCGGTCCAGTGCCTGCAGGTGCTGCGACCATGGCGCCATCAGGTCGAAGTAGCGGAACTGCAGCCAGGGCGTGCGCACGCTGCGGTACAGCGGGTTGTCGGCGCGCAGCAGCAGAGCAACCCTTTCCTGTGCGAACAGGCCGTCCGGCAGCATCGTGCCCAGCATCACGCCGGCCCAGTGCGCGCGCTCGGCAGCGCTCACTGCAAACACGCCGCGCCCGCCCGAGGTGCCGCTGGACAGGCCAACCCCGTAGCCCTTCAGCAGCGGCTTGAAGTCGCGTGAGCGTTCGGCCGCCTGCGCACAGTCCAGCACCTCGGCCAGGCGCAGGCCGGCGGTGTTCATGCTGTCGAAGTGCCGCATCATGTGGGCCTTGTCCATCAGCGGCCAGCGCTCCAGCGGCAGGCCGCACCAGGGGCGGAAGTGCGTGCTGCGGCTGAGCACGGTGCGCTCGAACTGCTGCCAGGCGCGGCCCTGGTGGGCTTGGAGCGCCGCGCGGTCGGTGAAGCCGTGATGCAGCAGGCGCCGGGTGTCGCGGTAGGCGCCCAGCAGGCGGGGCAGTTGCATCAGCATGACGTGGCCTCGCTGAGATCTTCATGCGTCAGGCGGATCTTCACGCTGCCCTGGGTGTGCAGCTGGTGCAGGCGATCCAGGGTGTGGTGGTAGGCGCGCGGGTCTTCCATGATCAGGTGGGTCAGCCGCGACGGGGGGCGGCGTTCGGTGTAGTTTTGCGGTGCCCAGGCGGCATCGGCGGCCAGCAATTGCCAGCCTTCGGCGGTCTGCACGAAGGCGCCGATGTGCCCGGCCGCGTGGCCTGGCAGTTCGACCAGCAGCACCTCGCGGTGGCTGCCGGGCAGGGCCCAGCCGCTGCCGAAGGGCGCCAGTTCGGCCGGCAAGGCGATCGGCTCGAAGCCTTCGATGAAGCGCAAGCGGGGCTCGGTGTCGGGCGGCATCAGCCCCGGCACGAAGGCGCGGCGCAGCGCGGTGACGCCGCGGCGGTGCCGCGTGACTTCCCAGCCGCTGCCGCTGCAGATGATGGGCAGGCCAGGAAAGTCGCGCAGGCCGGCGATGTGGTCGGCATGGAAGTGCGAGGCGATGATGCCGTCGAGGTCACTGCTGCGCAGGCCGCGCTCGGCCAGCTGCGCGCGCAGCGATTGCCGGGCGTCGAAATGCACCGGCGTGACCATCGGGTAGAGCCGGAAGATGCCTTCGCGCGTGTGGTCGGCAAAGTGGCTGGCATAACCGGTGTCCCACAGCCAGCGGTGGCCGGCGGCTTCGATCAGCCAGGCACGGGCGGGAAAGGCGCAGGGCTGCCAGCCGGCGCCGCGCAATACCACGCAGGCCGGGTGGAAGCAGTGGCCGGCTTCAAAGACGCTGATCTTGGCCACGGTGCTTCAGCCAGCGGGCGGTTTGCAGAATGCCTTGCTGCAGGTCGATGGTCGGGTAGTAGCCCAGCTCGTCGCGTGCGCGGCGCGCGCTCAGCGTCATCTCGAACTGCAGCGCGCCGATGCCGTAGCGCGTGAACGGCGGTTCGCGGCGGCTGACATGGCCCCAGGCCTCGGCCACGCGCGCGGCCGCGTCCATCAGCCGATAGGGCACCGCACGCACTTCGCACTGCAGCCCGAGTTCGTTGACCAGCAGCGCCTGCAGCAGCTCGGGCAGCGTGGTCGGCTGCTGGTTGGTGATGTTGTAGGCGGCGCCGTTGGGCAGGCCCTGGCGGGTGCCGGCCAGGTGCATGGCCTGCACGACATTGCCGACATAGGTCAGGTCCATCGTCGCGCGGCCGCCGTCGGGCAGCGGCAGCACGCCGCGGCGGGCGCGCAGCAGCGCCAGCAGGCGCGGCAGCAGCACGCGGTCGTGCGGGCCGAACAGCGCACGCGGGCGCAGCATCACGAACTGCGTGCCGGTGCTGCGGCGGGCCAAGCCACGCAGGTAGCGCTCGGCGCGCAGCTTGCTCGCGGCATAGGCATTCACCGGGCGCGCGGCGCGGTAGCTTTCGTCGATGTCGTGGTGCGAGCGGTAGTCGAAGTAGATCGACGGCGTCGAGATGTGCACGAAGCGCGGCACGTGCAGCGCCATCGCGGCTTCGGCCAGGCGGCGCGTGGCGGTGACGTTGGCGGCCTCGAAGGCAGCAGCCGGACCCCAGGGCGAGGACAGCGCGGCGCAGTGCCAGACGGTGTGCACGTCGCGCAGCAGCGCCCGGGCCTGCGGTGCGTCCAGCGTCGAGAGTTCGGTGCAGACCGCGTCGACACCGCGCTCGCGCAGGTCGGCCAGCCGTGCCGGGTCGCGGCCGGTGGCGCGGAAACGGATGCCGCGCTGCAGCAGGTCGTCGACTGCATTGCGACCCAGGCCGCTGGTGGCGCCGGTGACGAGAATCACAGCGCCAGCACCATGCCGCCCAGCGTGACGCCGGCGGCCGAGCCCAGCATCAGCACGCGGCTGCCGCGGCGCGCGCGGCCGCTGTCCAGCGCTTCATGCAAGGCGGTGGGGATCGATGCACAGACCTGGTTGCCGTGGCTGGCATAGATGTCCATCACGCGGGACAGTGGCACGTTCAGCCGCTTGCGCAGATGCTGCATCGACAGATGGCTGGCCTGGTGCGGCACGATCAGGTCGATGTCGTCCAGCCCGCGGCCGCTGCCGCTGAACAGGCGCTGCACGAAACCGTCCAGCAGGCCGGCGACGAACTTGAACACCGCGCGGCCCTGCATCGCGAACAGGTAGTCCTGCGGCACGACGCCGTTGCGCGGGTTGCGCGCCGTGCCGCCGGCGCGCACCTGGCACATGTGCTTGCCGGCGGGGTGGGTTTCGAAGCGCTGCATCAGGATGCCCTGTTCCGATGTGCCGGGTTGACCGGCCTCGATGATGACAGCCGCCGCGCCGTCGCCAAAGATCAGCGAAGCCTCGGGGTCGGCCCAGTCGATGCCGCGCGAGGCCAGGTCGCAGGCGGTGATCGCGATGCGCTTGTAGGCGCCGCTGGCCAGCAGGCCGGCGGCCATCTGCAGCGCGGCCAGGAAGCCCAGGCAGCTGGCGTTGACATCGAAGGCCGGCGTTCCTGCCGCCAGGCCGGCGGGCTCCAGGATGCGGCAGGACATCGCCGGCAGGGCCTGGTCGGGCACGCCGCTGGTCGACAGCAGCAGGTCGATCGAGCCCGGGCGGATGCCACCGCGGGCCATCGCGTCGCGCAGCGCGGCGGCAGCCAGCTCGGCTTGGTTCTCTGTTGCGCTGGCGTAGTGGCGCTGGTGGATGCCGGACTTGTGCAGCACGTAACCCGGCGCGTGGCCGAACTGCAGATCCAGCGCGGCAGAGCTGACGCAGCGCGACGGCAAGGCCTTGCCGGTGGCCAGCAAGGCCAGCGGCAGCAGGGCGGGAGCAGGGTTCGAAGCGAGCATGAGCGGGGGTTCCAAAGGCCCAGCGACAAGGCCAGGCCGCGCACAGTGTGCGCCGCCCACCCTGCAAGCATGCTTCAAGCGGTACGCGGTGTTGTTGCGTTTGTTGCCGCGCTACCCCCGGTATCGCGGCGGGCTACCTCAGGGCAGCCAGCAATTCGTAGGAGCGCAGTCGCGCCGGGTGCGCGTGCACCGCACCGGCGACGATCAACTCATCCGCCCGGGTGCGGTCGATGATCGCGCCGAGTTGCGCGCGCACGCTGTCCGGCGAACCGACCGCGGTGGCGGCCAGCATGCGCTGCACGCCGGCCTTTTCGCGTTCGTTCCACAGCGTGTCCATCACGGCTGGGTCGATGGGTAGGGGCAGCGGGCCGCGCTGGCCGCGCTGCATGCCCAGGAAGCGCTGCTGCAGCGAGGTGAACAGGCGCGCTGCTTCATCGTCGGTGTCCGCCGCGATGACGTTGACGCCAACCATCGCGTGCGGCTTCGGCCAGTCGGCCGACGGGCGATAGGCGCTGCGGTAGACGTCCAGCGCCTGCAGCAACTGGTCGGGCGCAAAGTGCGAGGCGAACGCAAAGGGCAGGCCCAGGTAGGCCGCCAACTGTGCGCTGTACAGGCTGGAGCCCAGCAGCCAGATCGGCACCTGCGTGCCGCTGCCGGGAATGGCGCGCACGGCCTGTGCGGATGCTGACGGCCCCAGATAGGCCTGCAGCTCCAGCACGTCCTGCGGGAACGCGTCTTCCTGTTCGCTGGCCAGGTGGCGGCGCAGCGCGCGGGCGGTCATCTGGTCGGTGCCGGGTGCGCGGCCCAGGCCCAGGTCGATGCGACCCGGGTACAGCGTGGCCAAGGTACCGAACTGTTCGGCGATCACCAGCGGCGCATGGTTGGGCAGCATCACGCCGCCGGAGCCGACGCGGATGGTCTTCGTGCCACCGGCGACATGGCCGACCAGCACCGCGGTGGCCGAACAGGCCACGCCGTCCATGTTGTGGTGTTCGGCCAGCCAGTAGCGGCGGTAGCCCCAGGCTTCGGCGTGTTGCGCCAGGTCCAGTGTGTTGCGCAGCGCCTGCGCGGCATCGCTGCCTTCGACGATGGGCGCGAGGTCGAGGATGGAAAGGGGAATCATGGGGGGCGATCTTGCATGGCATCCCCGGCCCGTGCTGGGCTGGGGTGATGCCCCGGAGGAACGCCGAGTTTGCTGAGTTCGCCGAGCGTGTCAGCGTATTCGACGCGGTTGCGGCCATGGCGCTTGGCCCGGTAGAGGGCCTGGTCGGCGGCTGCTATCAGTGCGTCGATCGTGGTCGGCGACGTACCGTGGTGGCCGACTGTGCCGAACGAACATGTGACGGTGCCGATCGACATCGGCGCGCTGGCGATGGCCTCGTGGATCGCCACCAGGCGCGCGCGATCGTCGGTGCGCGCGGGGTCGAGGCCGGGCATGATCAGCATGAACTCTTCGCCGCCGTAGCGCCCGACGGCGTCGTAGGGTCGCAGCGCCGAGGCGAGCCGTGCCGCGCACTCGCGCAGCACGGCATCGCCGGCCGGGTGGCCGTGGGTGTCGTTGACGCGCTTGAAGTGGTCGATGTCGGCCAGCACCACGGCCAGCGGCTGGCCCTCGCGCTGGCAGCGTGCGAGCTCGCGTTCCAGGATCTCCATCAGCGCGCGCCGATTCCAGACGCCGGTCAGCGCGTCCTTGGTGGCCTGCTCGCGCAGCATTTCGCGCGAAGCTTCGAGTTCACGGGTGCGCTCCTGCACCTGCGCCTGCAGGCGCTGCTCCTGCCGTGTCAGCGAACGCACGCGCCAGCGGTACGCGGCGTAGACCAGCAGCGCCGCCAGGGCCGCCAGGGCCACGCGCGCGGCGACCGTCTCCCACCAGGGCGGCGCGATCCTGAAGTCGAAGCCGGTGGCCGGCGAGGTGACGCCCAGATCGCGGTCGACGACGCGGGCGTCGAAGCGGTAGCGGCCCGCCGGCAAGCCGGTGAGCCGGATGTCCGGGTGCGGCGACGCGATCCAGCGCTCGTCGAAGCCGCTGAGCCGGTACTCGATAACGTGCGCCGCGCGGTCGCGGTAGGCCGGCACGGCGAGCACGATCTCCAGCACGTCGCGCGACCAGGGCAACTCGAGCGGCTGCTTCAGCGACAGCTGCGTGCCGGCACGGCTGACGGCGCGGATCATCGGCGCGCGTACCGCGGCGTCGAACAGCGCTGCCGGCTCGACGATGTGCGAGGCACCGCGGCTGGTGCCGATCCAGACCGAAGCATCCTCGTCCTCGAACAAGGCGTAGCTTGAGCTGTCGTTCCAGACCAGCCCCTGGTCACGGCCGATCAGCCGCCATTGCCGGCGGTTCCAGACGGCGACGCCAGCATCGGTAGCCACCCACAGCCAACCACGGCTGTCGCCCAGCAGCGCCAGCACGCGGCGGCCGCGCAGCAAGGACGGCGTGATGTCGTCGGCGCGCAGCCGGTCGCCGTCTGGCCGTAGCAGGCGCAGGCTGGCGTACTTGCTGGAGACCACGAGATTGCCGTCGCTCAGGCAGGCCAACAGTTCGAACTCGGCGTCGAAGCGCTGCAGCGCGCCCCAGCGCTCACTGGCGAAGCGCATGACGCCGGCGGCACTGCTGAACCACAGCGTGCCGTCGCGGCTTTCGCAGCCATCGGTGAGCGGTCCGCCGGTAATGGGTACGGTTTGCGGCGTGGCCGCGCCGCCCGGGGTCCAGAGGTGCAGGCTGGCATCGTCGAGGATCCAGACCCGGCCGGTGCGCTCGGGGATCAGGCGGAAGGTCGATTGCGAGCCTGGCAGCTGCAGCGTCGTCATCGGCTGCGACCGGTCGGCCGGCCATTGCATCAGCATGCCGGTCGCGGTGCTGGCCCACAGCGCGCCTGAGGCGTCGCGGGCCAAGGCCAGTGTCTCCTTGCGCGCCGTGCCGTCGACGAGCTGGAAACGCTTGCTTGCCGGGTCCAGCGCCGCGACGCCGGCACCGGTGGCCGCGTACAGCCGTGCCGGTGTGCCGAAGCGGGCGAAGGACCAGACCGCGTTGTGCGGCATGCCGCTGGCCACGGACCAGTTCTGCCATCGGTCATAGCCACGCCATTGCTGCAAGCCGGCGCCCATCACGCCGAACCACAGGCCGCCTTCGTGGTCGGTCAAGGCTGCCAGCACGCGGCCGGCGGTGGGCAGGCCGGCTGCGGCGTCGAAGCGCTCCCACGCGTGTCCGTTCCAGCGGATCAGCGCGCCGCGCATGGCGCTGATCACCCGATGCTGGGCATCCTCGGCGAGCGGATAGAGGCTGAACGGGTCGTTGTCGTCGCGCGACTCGGCGCGGTCGACGAAGGCGTTGGCGCCCGGTGCGAGCTGCAGCGCATGGTGCGCGCCGCGCGCCCAGAGCGAGCCGTCGCTGGCCAGCAGCAGCGATCGCCAGGTCTGCGCCGGCACGCCACGCTCGGGTCCCCAGACCTCGACACGGCCTTCGCCGAGGCGGCAGATCGCCTTGCCGCAACCGAGCCACAGCGCGCCCTTCGGCGTGCGCGCGATGGCGGAGATGCTTCGCAGCTCGGGTGGCAGCGTGGCCAGCAAGGCCGTGCCCTCGTCGCGCCGCTGCCAGCCGCCGGCGGCGGGAACGACTTCGAACAACCGGCCGCCGCTGGCGAGCCAGGCCCGCCCGTCGCCGATGGGCGCGATCGCATGCGGATCCCGGATGCCGATCGCCGGCCCCGCTGGTTTGACGCGCTGCAGCGTGCCGTCGCGCCACAGCCAGACGCCATCCCGCGTGCCGATCCACAGGCGATCGCCGTCGGCGGACAGCGCCGTCACATAGCCGATCTGCTCGTCGCCGCCGATGCGTTCGAAGCGCGTGCCGTCAAAGCGGTAGGCGCCGTTCTGCGTGCCGACCCAGATGAAGCCGGCGCTGTCGCGCACGAGCGCCATCACGGCGAGGTTGGCCAGGCCTTCGGCCTGGCCGTATTCGCGCAGCGAGGCTTGTTCGGCGTGCAGCGGCATGGCCGTGCTGCACGCCAGGGCGCAAAGAAGGGCCCAGCAACGCAGTTTCGTTCGACCGACAGTCCTGAGCGCCACCACTCTCCTAACTTATTTTCGTTGCGGCGCAGTCTGGCATGGCGCCGGGCCTGTTCGTGCCCTCCGCCGCCTTGGCGTGCGCAGGCACAACGGCACCCTGCTCGCCGGCTCGTGCGGCCTCGACGGCTGCGTTCACGCCAGGATGTTGGTCTGGAAGGCAATGCCATTGATGACGCTGATGATGTCGGCGATCTTTTTGGAGCTGGCCGGGATGTCGTCCATGGTCGCGACCACCTGGCCGACGACCGCGCCGCCCCTGGCGGCGGCGGCGCGCGCCGATCCGGCCAGTTCATTGGCCTGTCTGGCCGTGCCGGCGTTGTGCCTGACGGTGGAGGTCAATTGCGCCATCGGCGTGGCGGCAAGACAAATGCCATGAAGCAGGCCACGCCATACAGGCGCCTTGAAAGACTGAGCGACGTCATGGAATTGTCCCTTTCCCAAAGCAAGCCCCAGTCGGACTGACGGGCTGCACCCATTTTCGGCACGTCGATGTGATCGCATGAGGTAGAAGTGACGAGCAGATGCGCGTCAATTCGCACGACAAATCTTGGCGATGTGCTTTCGCGGCCGCGATCGCGCTGATCCCCCGCGGCCCCGGCGTCGATCAACGCGGGATCAGGTACATGGCGGCTGCCAGCATCAGCCCCCCCAGCCACACTCCGCAGACCGCCATCAGCAGCACCGGCCGCCAGCCGCAGCGCGCCAGTGCCGGCAGCGAGGTCTTGGCGCCCAGGGCGGCCACGCCCACCAGCAGGCAGGCGCGCGAGGCCTGGTCGAGCAGCAGGATGAGTTCCTGCGGCAGCAGCTGCAGCGAGCGCAGCGCCACCAGGCCCACGAAGAGCCCCAGGAACCAGGGCAGCGCCGGTGGCCGGCCGGCGCATGGCTGGCCGTGGCGCGCCACCACCATCGCCACCGTGCCGACCACCAACACCAGCGAGGCCACGCGCATCAGCTTGACCAGCGTGGCGATGTCGCCGGTGGGGGCGCCGAGCACGTAGCCCGCGACGATCACCTGCGCCACATCGTGGATGCTGCCGCCGATGAACAGGCCCGCAGCGGCGGGCGGCAGCGCCAGCGCGCGGGCGAGCAGCGGGTACGCCAGCATCGCCGCGGTCGAGAACAGCGTGGCCAGCACGACGACGCCGAGCGTGTCGCGCTCCGATCGTTCGCTGCGTGGCAACACCGCCGCCAGCGCCAGGGCCGCCGAAGCACCGCAGATGGCCGTGGCACCGCCGGCCAGCACGCCCAGGCTGCGCGGTTGGCCGAGCACGCGGGCCAGCAGCAGGCCCAGCAGCAGCGTACTGGTGATGCCGGCCGCCACCGCGGCCAGCGTGCTCAGGCCCAGCCCGGCGATCTGCTCGGCGGTGATGCGCGCGCCGAGCAATCCCACGCCCAGGCGCAGCAGGCTGCCCGAGGACCAGGCGATGCCCGGCGCGCTGTGCGGTTCACTGCTCTGGTAGTGGAAGGCGCTGCCGAACATCAGCGCATACAGCATCACCGGGCCGGGCTTGGCACTGCCATGCAGCCCGGCGACGAAGGCCGCCGCGGCCGCCAGCGCCGCGCACAGCGCCAGGCCCGGCAGGTGCCGCTGCCAGCGCAGCGGTACGCCGGGCGGCGGTGCCTCACTTGTCGACGAAGGCGCGTTCGATGACATGGTGGCCGGGCCGGCTCATGTTGCCTTCGGTGAAGCCGTGCTTGTCGAGCAGCGCACGGGTGTCCTTCAGCTCCTGGCTGCCGCAGAGCATCACGCGGTCATGCTCGCGGTCCAGAGGCGGCAGGTCCAAGTCGTGCGTCAGGCGCCCGGTTTCCAGCAGGCTAGTGATGCGGCCCTGGTGGCGGAAGGCTTCACGCGTGACGGTGGGGTAGTACAGCAGCTGCTTGCCGATCATCTCGCCCAGCAGCTCGTGCTGCGGCAGTTCACGCTGGATGCGTTCGGCATAGGCCAGTTCGGCCGCCTGGCGGCAGCCGTGCACCAGGATCACGGTCTCGAAGCGCTCGTAGACCTCGGGGTCGCGGATCACGCTCATGAAGGGCGCCAGGCCGGTGCCGGTGGATAACAGGTAAAGGCGGCGTCCCGGCAGCAGGTTCTGCAGCAGCAGCGTGCCCGAGGCCTTGCGGCCGACCAGCACCGTGTCGCCGACCCGGATGTGCTGCAGACGTGACGTGAGCGGGCCGTCCGATACCTTGATGCTGAGGAACTCCAGCGTCTCCTCCCAATGCGGGCTGACCATGCTGTAGGCGCGCAGCAGCGGCCGGCCGTCGACCGGCAGGCCGATCATCGTGAACTGGCCGCTCTGGAAGCGGAAGCCGGGATCGCGGGTGGTGGTGAACGAGAACAGTCGGTCGGTCCAGTGGTGCACCGTCAGCACATGGGCTTCGAAGATGTTGCTCATGCCGCTGACTCCATCGCCAGTTCGCGCAGATAGGCCCACGGGAACAGGCCTCGCTCATGGCCGTCGCTGAAGTGCAGCTGCAGACCGAACTCGCCAATCGGGCTGATGCGTTCGAGCCGGGTTGCGGGGTCGGGCCGCGGTGGGCTGCCATGGCGGCGACCCTGCTCGCAGCCGGCGCAGCGGCAGCGTGCGCGCAGGTGTTCGCCGCTGAGCACGTGCTCGCCCAGGTCGTCCCAGGCCAGCGCCAGTGCGCCCGAACGTTCGTGCAGCAGCACCTGCTGCGGCCACGGCTGCGCGGCGCTCACAGCATCGCTCCGACGCCCTGCGGGCCGACTTCGGCCGACAGCCCGGCCAGGCCGCCGTCACGCAGCTCCCCGCCCATCGCGGCCAGGCTCTCCTCGCGGATCAGCGCCTTCAGCTGCTGCACCATCGCGATGAAAGCCGGCGATGAGGTCATCTCCGGCGTGCGCGGCCGCGGCAGCGGCACCGGCAGCTCGGCCTTGATGCGGCCCGGGCGCGCGGTCATCACCAGGATGCGGTCGGACAGGAACACCGCTTCGTCGATGTCGTGGGTGACGAACAGCACCGAGATGCGCAGCCGCTGCCACATGTTGGTCAGGATCTCCTGCATCACCACGCGGGTCTGCGAATCCAGCGCGCCGAAGGGCTCGTCCATCAGCAGCACACGCGGGCCGGTGGCCAGCGCACGCACGATGCCCACGCGCTGCTTCATGCCGCCGGACAGCTGATCGGGATAGTGGTTCTCGAAGCTCAGCAGGCCCGCCAGTCCCAGCAGCGTGCGGGCCTGCGATTCACGCTCGCTGCGCGGCACGCCTTTCATCTTCAGCCCGAACTCGACATTGCGCCGCACCGTCATCCACGGGAACAGCGAATACTGCTGGAACACCACGCCGCGGTCGGAGCCGGGGCCGGCGATGTATTCGCCGTCGAGCAGCGCGTCGCCCTGGCTGGGTTGCAGGAAGCCGGCCGCGACGTTCAGCAACGTGGACTTGCCGCAACCCGAAGGCCCGATCAGCGAGACGAATTCGCCAGGCTGGACCTGCAGGCTGACATCGTCGACCGCGCTGATCGCCTGGTTCATCAGCGCGAACTGGATGCCCAGTTGACGCAGCTCGATGTGGCCACCCTGGGCCACACCCGGGTGCAATGGCATGACGGCGCTCATGTCCGGCCTCCCGGCGTGGCATGCGCCCGCCACGGCATCACCATCTTCGCCATCAACCGGATGCCGCCGCTGCACATGAGCCCCAGCACGCCGATCGTGATCATGCCCAGCGCAATCTCGGCATAGGAGATCAGCGAATAGGCCTCCCAGGTGAAGTAGCCGATGCCGAACTGGCCCGAAATCATCTCGGCCGCGATCAGCGAGACCCAGGCCACGCCCATGCCCACTGCCAAGCCCGTGAAGATGTGCGGCAGCGCGCCGGGCAGTACCACCTCCCGCAGCACGCTGCGCTCGCCGGCGCCCAGCGAGCGGGCAGCGCGCAGCAGCACCGGGTCGATCGCCTCGACGCCGTGGATGGTGTTCAGCAGGATCGGAAAGAACGCGCCGAGGAAGGTGATGAAGACGATGCTGACTTCGTTGTCCGGCCACAGCATGATGGACATCGGCACCCAGGCGATGGCCGGGATCGGGCGGAAGACTTCCAACGCCGGGAAGCTCAGCCGCCGCACCCATGGATAACGCCCGATCAGCACGCCCAGCGCGACGCCGACCACCGTGGCCACCGCAAAGCCCAGCAGGATGCGGCGCAGGCTGATGCCGATGTTGGTGATGAACTTCGGCGACTGGTTGACCTCCAGCACCTTGGCGAACACGGCCGCTGGCGTCGGGATGTTGTTGAAGCGGACGTAGGCTTCCAGGCGATAGGTGGTGGCCAGGTGCCAGGCCAGCAGCACGGTGCCTATCGAGGCCACGCCGCACAGCCAGGCGATGGCCGTGCCGCTCAGCCAGCGGGGCGGGCTGCGGCGCTGGCGCGGCGGCGCCGCGGCCGGTGCCGTGCGCGGCACCGGCAGCGTCGCGACACTGGCGCTGCTGCGCGGCGCCGGCGGCGCCAGGGCCGCGTCATTCCGGGGTTGGGCGCTGACCAGCATGGCTCACTTCCCCGCGGCCACGGTGAGCTTGGTCGCGGCCAGGCCCAGCGCTTCGGCATAGGTGGCCAGCTTGCCACCGGCCTGCGCGGCGGCGGCTTCGGCGTCCTTCTTCAGCAGGTAGGGCACGGCCACCGGGTTCTTCGGATCCCGCGTGTCCACCGCATAGAAGGCCTTGTCGGCGAAGACCTTGATGCCCAGCGCCTTGTCGAAGACATACGCCACCGCCACCTTGCGCCCGGCGGCCTCGTACTGGCGGATGCCGGCCAGCGTGCAGCTGGGCGAACTGGTCGGCACGATCTCGCCCCCATCGGGCCCTGCCAGCCAGATTTCGCCGGCGTCCTTGGGCCGCGTCACCGCCACCTTGCAGACGGGGTCCTTGCCTTCGATGTCGTAGTTGGCCAGCGTCTGCTTCTGCGCTTCATAGTCCTGGCTGCGTTCCTTGAAGGCCTGGCGCACATAGCTTTCGTTGACCCAGGCGTCGAGGTTGAATTCCTTGACGCGGCCCATTTTGTTCAACACGCCGAAGGCCGTCTTGATGGTGTCCAGCCAGCGCGGCTTGATCGTCGGGTCCAGCGTGTGGATGCCGCCCGGTCCGAGGAAGATGTAGGCCACTTCCTTCTCGATCTTGGTCCACTGCTCGATCTGCTGCGCCGCTTGCTTCGGGTTCTTGCGCACCCAGTCGTTGGCTTCCATCAAGGCTCTGATGTAGGCCACCACGGCCTCGGGGTACTTGTCGGCGAAATCCTTGCGCACGACGACGCCGTGGAAGGTGGGCACCTTGGTCTGCGCGCCGTCGAAGATCTTGCGTGCGAAGCCGCGGTAGGGCAGCAGTTCGGCAAAGGGCACGAAGTCGCCGTGGCCGTCGATCTTCTTTTCCTGCAGGTTGGTGGTGCCGACCTCGGGGCTCTGGCTGACGAGGTTCCAGAAGCTGTCGGGCCAGCCGCGCTCCTGCATGGCCTGCAGCATCATGCCGTGCGCGGCCGAGCCGAAGGGCACCGAGACGGTCTTGCCTTTCAGGTCCGCCAGCTCGTAGTACGGGCTGTCCTTGTGCACGACGACGCCATTGCCGGCACCGAAGGCGTTGTAGGCGATCACCGCGATCAGCTGCGTCTCGTTGCCCTTGTTCTGCTGGCCGGTGGCGCCGTTCACCAGCAGCGGGTAGTCGCCCATCATGCCGATCTGCAGCTTGCCGGCCACCATGCCGTTGGTGACCGGCGGGCCGGAGGTGAAGTTCTGCCAGTCGATTTTCCACTCCACGTCCTTGTACTTGCCGGTCTTCGGCAGGTACTTCTCCAGCAGCTTCATCTCCTTGATGACGATGCCGCCGGTGACGGTGTTGGTGGTGGTGTTCTGCGTGCCGATGCCGATGCTGATGATCTGCTTGTCCGCGGCCAGGGCCAGTGCGGGTGCCATCACCAGCGCAGCGGCGAACAGCGCGGAAAAACGGTGGGTGCTCATCGGGATACTCCTACAAGGGTGGGCAGGGTCTCGCTCAGCAGGGCTCTTTTGTTGTGTTTGTCGGCCCAGTCGTCGGCGTCGGGCAGCGGGTCCTGCGATTGCAGGATCAGCGGCCATTCGGCGGCGAGGCGGGCGTTCAGCGGCAGGTACTCGGCCTGGGCCGGTGCCAGGTCTTTTTCTTCGACGATGGCCTCGACAGGGCATTCGGGAATGCACACGCCGCAGTCGATGCAGACCTCGGGATCGATGACCAGGAAGTCGGGGCCTTCGTGGAAACACTCCACCGGGCAGACCGCGACGCAATCGGTGTACTTGCAGCGGATGCAGGCTTCGGTGACGACGTGGGTCATGA
>NZ_DATILJ010000139.1:0-36967 GCF_035476535.1 Aquabacterium sp. | reverse complement strand
CGCAGCTCAGCGTCAGGCGGCCGTCGTGCACCTCGCTTCGGGTGTGCGCGGGTGAGTCCAGCGCGCGCAGCGTTGCCGCGTCGAAACACAGCTCGGCGCGCACGCCGGGCACGACGAAGGCTATCCAGTTCACGCTGCCGCCTTCGGTCCAGCGGGTCAGCGGCTGCACGGTGGCATGCGGCATCAGCGCCGCGCCCAGGCGCTGGCCGAGCGGCCAGATGAAGTAGGCGCCCGAGGGCACGTCCACCGGCGCCGCGGGCAGCGTCTGCACGCGGCCATCGTCGCGCGCCAAGGCCAACTGCACGCCGCTGAAGTCGGGCAGCGGGTGATGCCGGCAATGGTTGTTGACGAACACGAAGCCGCTGTCGCCGGCCGCACGCGCGGCGATGCGCAGCTGCGTCAGGTCGGCCGGATCGGTGCTGTCGCCCACGCTGGTGTCCATCAGCGCCAGTTCAGAACCGAAAGCCGCCAGGAAGCTGTGCAGGCTGCGCAGCCGGCCGTAGGTCGCCCGCAGCTGGCCGTACTGCCCCAGCGGCGCGCGGAAGTCGTAGCCGATCTCGGCGACATCGTTCGGATAGCCGCTGGCCTGCGTCTCCTGCAAGCCTCGGCCGGGGTTCGCACCGCCGTGGTACATGTAGTAGCCGTAGAGGTTGGCGCCCGAGCCGATTTGCACCAGCGCGCAGGCGGCCACGTCGTCGGTGCTCAGCACCGGGCGGCGGTGGTAGGACACATGCATGCCGCCGCCGGCTTCGGCCAGGAAAAAGGGGTAGTGCGCCGGGTCGATGCGGCCTTCGGGGGCCGTGCCGCCGACGTTGCCCATCTCGCCGATGCTGCGGCCGGTGTTGAACGCAAACACGCCGGACGGCGGCTGCGGCCCGGTGCCGCCGCCCCAGAAACCATCGGGGTAGGCACCGGAGACCGGCAGCACCTCACGCGGCGGGATGTCCAGCGTCGGCCAGCCGGTCACCGTCCACAGCGGCACGCGCAGGCCGCTATCCTGCGCGATGCGCTTCAGTTCGGCAATGTGCTCGGCACCGCGCCCGGGGCCGCGGCCGTCGTATTCGTTCTCGACCTGCACGCCCACCAGCGGGCCGCCGTCGCACCACAGCAGGCCCTGCAACTGGTGGCCGATCTCGCCGAAGAAGCGGCGCACGGCGCCGATGTAGCGCGCATCGTTGCAGCGCAAGGGGGGCCGGGCCTGCAGCCAGTCCGGCAGGCCGCCGTTGCGCGCTTCGGCATGCACCCAGGGGCCGGGGCGCAGGTAGAACATCAGCCCGGCGGCTTGCGCCAGTTGCGCAAAGCGCCGCAGGCTGCGGCGGCCGCGCCAGTCGAACTGGCCCTCGGCCGCTTCGTGGTGGTTCCAGAACACGTAGCTGGCGACGATGTCGATGCCGCCGGCGCGCAGGCGATGCAGCTCGTCGGCCCATTCGTCGTCCGGGCAGCGGGAGTAATGGAACTCGCCCATCACCGGCATCCACGGCCGGCCATCCCGTTCGATGCAGCGGCTGTTCACCGCCAGCCGGCCGGCCGGGCCGAGGCCGCCCTCCCCCAACGCGAGGAAGTCGCGCTCGATGAGCGGCGGGCGGGTGTCCAGGGTGAGCGCAAGCATGAAGGGTTAAGCGTTTAATCTTTCGACACTATGAGCCGGCAGCCTCGCCACTGTCATCCGGAGAAACCATTAATCAATACACCCCTCGGATGGCAGGCGTGAAGCCAAGAGCTCGGCGATCGCCGGCCGGGTTGACACGCTGCTCACCGATGTTGCATAGTGGATTAAGCGATTAACTCATTTCAGCTCCTGATGAAACTTGGCGTCTGCTACTACCCCGAACAATGGGACCGAAGCCGCTGGCGCGACGATGCGCGCCGCATGGCCGCGATGGGTCTGCGCCAGGTGCGCATCGCCGAGTTCGCCTGGGCGCTGATGGAGCCGCGGGAAGGCGTCTTCGACTGGGCCTGGCTGGACGAGGCCGTGGCCGCGCTGGCCGACGCCGGGCTGGAGATTGTGCTGGGCACGCCCACCGCCGCGCCGCCGCGCTGGCTGAGCGAGCGCTACCCCGAGGTGCTGCCGGTCGATGCGCGCGGTCGCACGCGGCAGGCCGGCTCGCGCCGCCACTGCTGCCTTTCCAGCGACAAATACGTCGAGGCCTCGCGCCGCATCGTCGAGGCGATGGCACGGCGCTACGGCCAGCATCCGGCGCTGGTCGCCTGGCAGACCGACAACGAATACGGCTGCCACGACACGCTGCTGTCGTACTCCCCGGCGGCATTGCGGCGCTTCCGGCGCTGGCTGGCCGAGCGCTACGGCAGCATCGAGGCCTTGAACCAGCGCTGGGGCAACGTGTTCTGGTCGATGCAGTGCAGCAGCTTCGATCAGATCGGCCTGCCGATCGACCTGCCGGCGCAGGCCAACCCGATCCATGCGCTGGACTTCCGCCGCTTCGCGTCCGACGAAGTGCGGCGCTTCAACCGCCTGCAGGTGGACCTGCTGCGCGCGCACTCCCCCGGCCGCACGGTGCTGCACAACTTCATGGGTTTCTTCGGCGAGTTCGACCACCATGCGATGGCCGCCGACCTCGACCTCGCGGCCTGGGACAGCTATCCGCTGGGCTTCACCGACACGGTGGCCTTCATCACGCCCGAGGAGCGGCTGCGCTGGGCGCACAGCGGCCACCCGGACATCGCCGCCTTTCACCATGACCTGTACCGCAACCTGTGCGGCAGCGGCCGTTTTGCGGTGATGGAGCAGCAGGCCGGCCCGGTGAACTGGGCCGCCTGGAATCCGGCGCCGCAACCGGGCCAGGTGCGGATGTGGAGCTGGGAAGCCTTCGCCCATGGCGCGGAATTCGTCTCCTACTTCCGCTGGCGCCAGCTGCCTTATGCGCAGGAGCAGATGCACTCCGGCCTGCACGGCAGCGACGACCGCCTGGACTGCGGCGGCGAAGAAGCGACGCAGGTGGCCCACGAGATCCCGGCGGTGCTGGCCGCGCTGGGCCCGGCGCCGCTGGCGGGTCACACAGCCAATGTGCCGCAGTCGGGCCCAGTTGCCGTCGCGTCGCCAGCGGGCCGCGCCGCTGTGGCGCTAGTGCTGGACTACACCAGCCACTGGATGGTCGAGATCCAGCGCCATGGCGCTGACTTCAGCTACTTCGGCGAAGCCTTCGCCTGGTACAGCGCGGCGCGCAGCCTGGGGCTGGACATCGACATCGTCGGCCCCGACGCCGATCTCGCCGGCCGCGCGCTGCTGCTGCTGCCGGCGATGCTGGCGGCCGACGCGGGACTGGCCGCGCGTGTGGCCGCGGTTGTGGATGACAGCGGCGCGCAGCTGCTGATCGGTCCCCGCAGCGGTTCGCTGAGTGAAGACTTCCGCACCGCCGAGGGCCTGCCGCCGGGTCCGCTGGCGGCCTTGGCCGGCCTGCGCGTGCGCAGCGTCGAATCGCTGCGCCCGGGCCTGGTCAAGCCGGTGCGAGGCACACTGCAAGGCCAGGGCTTACAAGGCCATGCGCAGCGCTGGCGCGAGCAGGTCGAGCTCGCGGCCGATAGCCATACCGATACCGCAACCGAAGTACTGGCCCGCTTCGACGATGGCCTGCCGGCCCTGCTGCGCCAGGGGCGCGTGCGCTACCTCGCCGGTTGCTTCGATGCCGGTCTGCTGCGGGCGGTGATCGAAGCCGCAGCGCAGGACGCCCAGCTGGCCACGCACACGCTGCCGGACGGCCTGCGCCTGCGCCGCCAGGGTCGGCTGCAGTTCGCCTTCCACAGCGGCCCCGGCACGGTGGCGATGCCGGCGCCTGCCAACGCGCGCTTCGTGCTCGGCGGGCCGGAACTCGGGCCGGCCGGTGTCGCCGCCTGGGTCGCCAGCTGATACTGCCGGCCATGGCCACCCTTGTCGAAGTTGCACGCCACGCCGGCGTCACCCCTGCCACCGTCTCCAACGTGATGCGCGACAAGGGCAAGGTCGGCGCGGCCACGCGCGAGCGGGTGCTGGCCGCCGCACAGGCGCTGGGCTACCGGCCCAACCTGAACGCGCGGGCACTGGCCGAGGGCCGGCCGTCGACGATCGCACTGGTGGTCAGCAGCATCGCCAACCCGTTCTACCCCGAGTTCGCGCTGGCCGTCGAACGCGCCGTGCGCCAGCGCGGCTACTTCCTGCTGGTGTGCAACACCAACGACGACCCGGCGCAGGAACGGGCCTACCTGGATGCGGTGGGCGGCTCGCTGGCGCATGGCGTGTTGGTGATGAATGCCGACTTCGTGCAGATGGACGCGCTGCTGGCGCTGCGCCAGCGCGGCGTGCCGGTGGTGCTGTGCATGTGGGAGCAGCCCAATGCGCCACCGGCCCTGCCCTGCGTGGCGGTGGACTTCGAGCTGGCCGGCCGCATTGCCGCCGAGCACCTGCTGAAGCTGGGCCACCGCCACATCGGCGCCGTGGTCGGCAGCGAGGCCAGCGGCAACCACATCTGGCGCTACCGCGGCTTTTGCGATGCGCTGGCGCGTGCCGGCGCGGCGCATGGCCCGTCGGAAGTGCGCTTCGGCCACGACACCATCGAGGCCGGCCGCAGCGCCGCGCATGCGCTGCTGGCCGCCGTGCCCGAGCTGACGGCGCTGTTCGTCAGCAACGACCTGCCGGCCATCGGCGCGCTGCAGGCCGCCGCCGACCTCGGCCTGGCGGTGCCGCGTGAGCTGTCGATCTGCAGCATCACCGACATCCAGCTCGCGCGCGAAGTGCGCCCCGCGCTGACCACCGTGGCCGTGCCGACGGTGGAAGCCGCAGAGCTGGCGGTCGACGCGCTGATGCGCATGATCACCGAGAGCAATGGTGCTGATGGTGCCGACCCGCACATCGTCGTCGCCTCGGCGCCGCGGCTGATCGTGCGCGCCTCCACCGGCCGCGCGCCCCCCGGCTGAGCCCACAGAGACCGGGGGTGCCGGCACCGGACAACAGGGTCGGCATCCGGCTGCTGGCACATTACGCTCTGCGCCGAACGCAGCAAACCCTCCGGAGATCCGTGAATGACCGACAAGCAACCGACCATCCTCTACACCCTCACCGATGAAGCGCCCTTGCTGGCGACCTACGCCTTCCTGCCCATCATCCGCAGCTTCACGGCGCCGGCCGGCATCCGGGTCGACCAGAGCGACATCTCGGTCGCCGCGCGTGTGCTCGCCGAGTTCCCGGAATGCCTGACGGAAGCGCAGCGCGTGCCGAACACCCTGGCCGAGCTGGGTCGCCTGACCCTGCTGCCGGACACCAACATCATCAAGCTGCCCAACATCAGCGCCTCGGTGGCGCAGCTGCAGGCCTGCATCCGCGAGCTGCAGGGCAAGGGCTACGAGCTGCCCGACTACCCCGAGGATCCCAAGACCGACGAAGACAAGGCCTTGCGCGCCCGCTACTCGAAGTGCACCGGCAGCGCCGTCAACCCGGTGCTGCGCGAAGGCAACTCCGACCGCCGCGCGCCGCGTGCCGTCAAGGAATACGCGCGCAAGAACCCGCATTCGATGAGTGAATGGGCCCAGGCCTCGCGCACCCACGTCTCGCACATGCACCACGGCGACTTCTACCATGGCGAGAAGTCGATGACGCTGGACAAGGCGCGTGACGTCAAGATGGAGCTGCTGACCAAGAGCGGCCAGACCATCGTGCTCAAGCCCAAGGTCTCGCTCAAGGACGGCGAGATCATCGACTCGATGTTCATGAGCAAGAAGGCGCTGCTCGAGTTCTACGAGCGCGAGATAGCGGACGCCCACAAGCACGGCGTGATGTTCTCGCTGCACGTCAAGGCCACGATGATGAAGGTCTCGCACCCCATCGTCTTCGGCCATTGCGTCAGGATCTTCTACCGCGAAGCCTTCGAGAAGCACGCCCAGCTGTTCGAGGAGCTGGGCGTCAACGTCAACAACGGCATGGTCAACCTGTACGACAAGCTCGCCACGCTGCCCACGTCGCAGCGCGAGGAGGTCATGCGCGACCTGCACGCCTGCCATGCGCAGCGCCCCGAGCTGGCGATGGTCGACTCGGCCAAGGGCATCACCAACTTCCACTCGCCGAATGACGTGATCGTCGACGCCTCGATGCCCGCGATGATCCGCATGGGCGGCAAGATGTGGGGCGCCGACGGCCGGCCGAAGGACGTGAAGGCGGTGATGCCGGAATCGACCTTTGCCCGCATCTACCAGGAGATGATCAACTTCTGCAAGTGGCACGGCAACTTCGACCCCAAGACCATGGGCACGGTGCCCAACGTCGGCCTGATGGCGCAGCAGGCCGAGGAATACGGCTCGCACGACAAGACCTTCGAGGCGCCGGAGGACGGCGTGGCCAACATCGTCGACCTGGCCACCGGTGAAGTGCTGCTGACGCAGAACGTCGAGGCCGGCGACATCTGGCGCATGTGCCAGGTCAAGGACGCGCCGGTGCGCGACTGGGTCAAGCTGGCCGTCACGCGTGCGCGCAATTCGGGCATGCCAGCAGTCTTCTGGCTGGACGCGTACCGTCCGCACGAGGCCGAGTTGATCAAGAAGGTCCGGACCTATCTCAAAGACCACGACACGACGGGCCTCGACATTCAAATCATGTCCCAGGTGCGCGCGATGCGCTACACGCTGGAGCGCGTGGTGCGCGGACTCGACACGATCTCGGTCACCGGCAACATCCTGCGCGACTACCTGACCGACCTGTTCCCGATCATGGAGCTGGGCACCTCGGCCAAGATGCTGTCCATCGTGCCGCTGATGGCCGGCGGCGGCATGTACGAAACCGGTGCCGGCGGCTCGGCGCCGAAGCACGTCAAGCAGCTGGTCGAAGAGAACCACCTGCGCTGGGACTCGCTGGGCGAGTTCCTGGCGCTGGCCGTCTCGCTGGAGGATCTGGGCATCAAGACCGGCAATGCGCGCGCAAAGCTGCTCGCCAGGACGCTGGACGCGGCCACCGGCCGGCTGCTCGACAACAACAAGAACCCCTTGCCCAAGACCGGCCAGCTCGACAACCGCGGCAGCCAGTTCTACCTGGCGATGTACTGGGCCCAGGAACTGGCCGACCAGACCGAGGACAGCGAACTCGCCGCGCACTTCGCCGCGCTGGCCAGCACGCTCACCGACAACGAGCAGAAGATCGTGGCCGAGCTCAACGCCGTGCAGGGCCAGCCGGCCGACATCGGCGGCTACTACCTGCCCGATCCGGTGAAGACCGAAGCCGTGATGCGCCCGAGCGCGACGCTCAACGCCGCGCTGGCGGCTGCGCGAGGCTGATGCCGGCGGCGGGGGTCATCCCCCGCCAGCCAGCAGGGCCCGGGTCGAGCACCGGCTCACAGGCGCACCACGTTCAAGCCGGCCCCCAGCACGTTTTGCGCGGGCGCCACCAGGTGTTCGTGGTGCGTGAGGAAGATGACCTGGGTCTTGCGCGCCAGCTCGCCCAGCGCGCGCAGGCCGGCCGCGCTACGCTGGTCGTCGAAGTTGACGAACAGGTCGTCGGCGATGAAGGGCAGGCCGGGGCCGCCGTCCAGCTGCATCTCCAGGCCGGCCAGGCGCAGCGCCAGGAACAGCTGGTCGCGTGTGCCGTCGCTCATGCCTTCCACGCTGACCTGCCGGCCATCGGGGCGGCGCCCCTCGAGCTTGGGCGGGTCGTGTTCGAACTCCACCGTCAGGCGCTCGAACGAGCCCAGCGTCAGCAGCCTGAAATGCCGTGACGCGTTGGCCAGCATCGGCCCTTGCTGGGCCTCGCGGTAGCGCTCGATGGCCCACTTCAGCAGCTTCTCGGCGGTCTTGACCTGGATGTAGTCCTCGATGGCATCGGCCATCGTCGCGATGGCCTGCTGGCGGTCGCCCTCGGCCTTGGCCGCGTTCGCGCTGCCGCTGATGGCGTCGAGCGCCGTCTGCGCCTGCTGCCGGCGCGCGGCAAGGGCGCTCAGCGCCGCCACGAGCGCGTGGTCCTGCGCCTCCAGATCCTGCAGCTCGACCACCAGGCGGCTGGCGTCGATGGCCGCGCTTTCGCGGCGCAGTTCGGTGAGGGACAGGCCGTCGCCCGCGGCGACTAGCGCCGCTTCCAGTCCTGCGCGGCTGGCGTGCAGCGCCCGCAGCGCATCCGAGGCCGCCACCCGCGCGGCCAGCGCCTCCAGGGAGGGCGCGGCGGCCTGGATCATCAGCGGCTGCAGGGCGGCCTGGCCTTGCTGCAACTGGGCCGCCGCGGCTTCCAGCCGGTCCTGCAAGGCCCGCTGGCGTTGCAGCGGGGTGTGCAAGGCCTGCTGGTGGCGCGCGGCCTGCTGCGCGCGCTCATGCAGCGCCGCCACCGCGGCCAGGGCGCCGGCCGGGTCCGGCGCGGGGGCGCCGTCCAGTCGCGCCAGCAGGGCTTGCGCGTCCTGCACCAGCACAGCGGCCTGGTCGGCGCGCCGCTGCAGCGTGTCGCGCCGCAGCCGGTCCATCGCGGCCAGCGCCGCCTCCAGTTCGGCGTAGCGCTGCAGCACCGGCTGGGCCTGGCCGGGCTGCCAGATCGGCGGGAAGTCTGCCTCCTGCAGCGCGGCCTGCCAGGCCCCTGCCCACGCCTCCAGCGCCTGGCGGGCCTGCTCGCACGCGGATTGCAGCGCCAGGCGTTCGGTCTCGGCCTGGACGATCTGGGTGTCCAGCTCCCGGGCCTGGGCCGCGGCGTTCTCGGCCGCTTTCTGCACCCGCCGGCCCCGCTCGATCAGCAGCGCCAGCGGCGGCGCCTCACCGACCTCCGCGGCGACATGCGCCATCAGCGCCGCTGCCAGGTCCGCCGCCTGGCGCTGCCAGCCGGCCTGCAGGTCGGCCACCCGGGCCGCTTCGTCGAAGGCGGCCAGCGTGGCCAGGCGCTGGGCCTTCCAGTCGGCCATCTCCTCGGCGCTGAGGCCGGGCACGCCGGCGGCACGCATCTGCTCGACCCAGGCGGCCTGCTGGCCTGCGGCCTGTTCGCCCAGCGCGGTCTGGCGGAGCTGCAGTTCGTCGATCTGCGCGTCCAGCACGCGCAGGCGCTCCTGCTGCCCGCGCAGGATGCCTTCGTCGTCGGCACCGGCCAGCCGCTCGTCCGACAGTGTGTCGGCGCCGTGCATCAGCTGCCGGAACCGGACTCCCTCGGCCTGCACCGCAGCCGGCTCGGCCTCGAAGGACGACCACAGCGTGTCGCGCTCGGCGCGCGCCTGCGCCACCTGCTGCTCGCTGACCACCTTGTGCGCGTGCGCGAAGTTCGCGATCGTCGCCGCCAGCGTGGCCCGTTCATCACGCAGCGCGTGCAGCCGCGTGTGCGCGGCCTTGCCATCGGCGAGCATCGATTGCAGCGCCTGCAGGTGCTGCCGCACGGCATCGGCATGCGGCAGCTGCAGGCTGCGCAGGCCAGCTTCGTCCAGCGGCCAGTGGCCCAGCGCCTGCACGGCCTGGTGGCGGGCCGTTTGCGCCGCTTGCAGCTGCGCGGCCAGTTCGTCGGCCCGCGCCTGCACGTCGCCCAGTCGCGCGGCGGCGGCCAGGGCCACGGCCAGGCCGGCATCGGCCTCCAGCGGCCCCAGCGCGGCGCGGCGGCGGCGCATCTCGTCGAGGCTGCGCTCGCGCGTGTCCAGGCCGGCCTGGGCCGTGGCCAGCGCCTGGCGCAGCGCCGCATGGTCCTGGGCCAGCGCCGCAATCGTGGCCCGGGTGCTGCCGCGCGGCATGCGGGTGCGCAGCCCGGCTTCGCTGTCCTCCGGCAGGCCCAGGGCCTGGGCCAGGCGCAGCGCCTGCACGCCCTGCGCGGCCAATTCGGCTTCGGCCAGCTTCAGCTCGTCGGCAAAGCCGATCAGCTGCACCCGGCGGTCGTTCAGCGCGGCAATCTCGGCCTGGCTGTCGAGCAGGCGTTGATCGACCGGCAGCGCCGCGATCTGCTGGTGGATCTCGTCCAGCAACGCAGCAGCCGTGGCTTGCTCCTGCTGCGCCGCAAAGATCAGGCGCTGCGCGCCGTCCAGCGTGGCGCGGGCGTTCTCGCCGAGGTCGATGACCCCCGCCGCATCGGCGATCTGCTGCTCCAGCGCGGCCAGCCGCTCCAGATCGGCGCGCACGCGGCGAATGCGCTGCAGGCCGGTGATGCGCGCCGCGAGCTCGCCGCGCTGCTGGGAGACACGCGCATGCTCGGCGTCGGCCGCCGCATGCTCGGTGTGCGCCTGGGCCCAGTCCTTGGAGCGCACGATCGAGGCCTTGAGCGCCTTGTCGGCGCTGTCGTAGGCGTCCAGCGCATCGTAGTAGGCCCGGCCGGCCTTCTTCTTCGGGGCCCACAGCGCTTCGGCCTTGCTTTCCAGCGATTGGGCCATCTCGCCCAGGCGCGACAGGCCGGCCGCCGACTGGAACAGCATCTTGCCCAGGTCGTCCGAGGCCGACAGCAGCGTGCGGCCGCCGGCCACCAGGCCGGCCTGGTCCAGCGCGTACATGCGCTCGAAGAAGCGCTGGTCGACACGGCCGAGCAAGGCCTGCAGCACGGCCTCGGCGATCGGCACGTCGGCCGCATCGCGCAGCGTGTTCTTGTTGCCCTTGGTGCGGATGAAGTCCAGCTGCTCGGACCCCCGGCTCACGCGGGCTGCGAGGCGCATGTCGGGGTAGCCATGCTTCCAGCCGAAAGGCGTGCGCGCGTCGATGCCGAACAGCAGCTCGCTGAGGGCGCGGCGCATCGTCGACTTGCCGGCCTCGTTGGCGCCGACGATCAGGTGGAAGTCGATGTCCGAACGGGGCAGCTCCAGCACCGCATCGGTGAAGCCGCCGTAGCGCAGCAGCGAGATGCGTTCGAATCGCATGCGCTTCAGCCCTGCTCGCTGATCTGCGCCAGCAGCGCGGGCCGCACGCGCTCGACGATCTCGGCCACGCGGCCGGCACGCAGCAAGGCGATGTCGGCCACCGCGTCGCACACCGGCCGCTCCAGCTTGGCCACCAGCAGCTGCAGCTCGTCGTCGATCTCCTTCAGCAGCGCGGCGTCGTCGGCCGCGGTGGCCAGCACCTGCTGCAGGTCGGCCACCGCGTCGCCGCGCGCGGCCAGGGTCTCGGCCGAGACCGCGGGCTCGGTGCGCAGCTTCACCTTCTCCAGCCAGAGGCCGTCGCCGCCCACGGCCGCCGCTTGCGCCATCAGTTCGGCGCGCAGGTGATCGCCGGCGGCAAAGAGCTCACCATGCGCCTCGCTGCGGCCGAGCAGCATCACGCGCAGCGCCACCGGGCAGGACCAGCCCAGCTGGTCGGGCAGCGCCTGCAGCTGCTGGCCGCACAGGCGCACCGCGTCGGCCATCGAGCGGGCGCCGCTCACATCCACCGCCAGTTCGTGCCAGCGCAGCACGTCGGTGTGCAGGCGGCTCACGCGCTGGATGTCCGGCCCGTCGGCTTCCACCAGCAGCGCGCCGCGCGGGCCGGGCTCGCGGATGTGGCGACCCTGCAGGTTGCCGGGAAAGGCGATCGTCGTGCCGCCGACCTGCTCGACCGAATGTTCATGCACGTGGCCCAGCGCCCAATACTGGTAGCCGCGCGCCGCGAGTTCGCCGCGGGTGCAAGGCGCATAACGCTGATGTGACGCGTGGCCTTCGAGCGCCGTGTGCAGCACGCCGATGTTCAGCCAGCCGGCCCGTGCCGGTGGGTAGCTCGCCGCCAGGTTCTCGGTGGTCGCTGCCTGGCGAAAGCTGCGGCCATGCAGTGCCACGCGCAGCGCGGGCAGCTCGAAGGTCTGCGCCTTGTCGGCGGCGAAGCGCTGCACATTCGGCGGCAGCTCCAGCTGGCGGGTCATCTCGCTCTCGGCATCGTGGTTGCCCAGCAGCACGAAGCACGGAATGCCCGCCGCGTTCAGCCGCCCCATCTGCCGCGCGAAGTAGATGCCGGTGTGGAAGTCGCGCCAGCTGCCGTCGTACAGGTCGCCGGCGATGACCATGAAGTCCACCCGCTCGTGGATGGCTTCGGTGATCAGCGCCTGGAAGGCCTCGCGCGTGGCGGTGCGCAGCAGCTCCACCGGCGCGTCGCGGTAGGCGGCCAGCCCGGCAAGCGGGCTGTCGAGGTGGATGTCGGCGGTGTGGATGAACCTCATGGGCTGCGGAATCTGGGCGGGCAATGAAGAGGAGCACGGCGGCGGCAACCGCCGGCCAGGCTCATTCTTGCCGACAACCCCGTGCGCCCATGGGCGGGCCCCAGAAACGGCGGCAACCGGCCCTTCTTTGTGCCCGCCCGCGGCGGCTCGACTTACACCTCGATGCGCGGCCGAAACTCCGCCACCGGCACCTTGCAGCCAAACTCGCTGCACCAGCGCTCGTACTCGGCCGCATCGCCATGCCCGGCGTCCAGTCAGCGGTCCATCGTTACGCGCAGGCCGTAGCGCTCGCACAGCGCCTTGCGTCCGGCAGTGACCAGCGTCATCCGCGCCGCCGACAAGGCACCAGCTTCCGCAACCGGGCTGTGCAGTCGCACCGCGAAGCCAGGCCGCTGCTGCCGCAAGCTCGCAGCCACCTGCTGCGCCGCTGCCGCGTCGCCACGCCAATGAGCGTGTTCCAGTTGCGTCAGCGTCGCCGGCGCACCCCGGTCGCCCGACTGCAGCCAGAGCAGCGGGCCCATCCACCAGGGCAGCCCAACCCCGGCTTCCGGCGGCGCGGCCAGCCGCTGCACCTGCTGACGCTGCCAATCGGGCCGCCCGGCTGCTTCGGCCAGCCACAGGCCGGTACGGCGCAGGGCATCGACGCCGGACGCCCGCCCCGCGGGCAGGCTGTCCAGCGGCTGCAAGACCTCGTCCAGCGTGCGCAAGGCAGCTGCCGCACCCGCGGCGGCCAGTTCCGTGTCCACCACCAACTGTGCGGCCAGCACACGGTGATCGATGTCGGGGCTGTCGAGCAAGGCGTCGTGCCATTCGCGCGCCAGCCGCAGCGCCGTGGCGCCGTCTCCTTCGGCCAGCAGCTGGTCCAGCTTGAAGCCGCGCATCGTCTGCAACTGCTGGGCGCTGGCGTGCGGGCCCAGCCGGGACAGCGTCTTGTCGATGCGCGCCGCACGCTGCGCTGGATCGGACCGGGTGCTGTAGAGCCAGTCGATGGCCGCGCTGGCCAAGGGGCCGGCATCGGCAGCCGCCGCGGCGGGGTCGTCGTACAGACCCATCACGGCCTCCAGCTGCCGCTGACGGTCGGCGTCGTCCGGCGTCATTTGCGCCTGCCAGAACGCCGCCGCGGCCCGCTTGGCGACGGGATCGGGCAAGGTGGGTGCCAGCCGCTGCGCCTCTTGCAGCAAGGCCATGGCCGAGGGCAGATGCGCCGGGTCCAGTGCCTGCTGGTTCTCGACGGCCGAGGCGAATTCCGCGGCCAGCAGCGACCAGCGGCGACCAGGCTCGGGTTCGCGCATGACACGGGTCTTCAGCTCGGCAAACAGCCGGTCGATCTCGGCACCCTGTTGCGCTGGCAGGTCCGCGTCCAGTGCAGGCGGCAGCGCCGAAGCCGCCCTGGCCGTGGCCGCCAGGGCGGTGGGGTCGGATGCGCCCCGGCTGTTCCACAGGCTGCCCACCAGCACCAGCACCGGCAACAGCAGGAAGAAGGCATAGACCGCCAGGCCGCCGGCCCGGTCGCGGCGCCGCAGCCGCGCGCGCGTCAAGGCCGGCAGCAGGGCGGCGGCCAGCAAGCGCTGGTCTGACCAGGGCCGCGCTGCCAGGCCGAGCCGGTCCATGGCGGTGAACAGCGCGGCCAGGGCCTCGGCCCGCGACAGACCACCCCATGGCCCCGCCGTACGGACGGCGGCGGCCAGTTGCGCTTCGCGGCGCTGGTGCGCCAGGCCCAGCGCCATCAACAGCACCAGACCCCCCATGGCGGCACGTGCGGCGTCGCTGTCCATCGTCAGCGCCAGACCGGCAAACGCGGCCAGCCCGAGCACGCGACCGGCAAAGGCCAGCCACGGCCATCGGCCGAGCAGCAGGATCTCAAAGATCTTGCCGCCATCCAGCGGGTGGAGGGGCAGCAGGTTGAACGCGTTCAGGGTGACCGCCAGGACCGCGCAGCTGTGCCACCACGCCGACAAGGGCAGATCCGGCGGCAACCACAGCAAGCCCGCGATACCCAGCAACAGCCCGGGCACGGGGCCGGCGAACAGCACCACGAGCTCTTGCCGCGCTGTCGGGTGTTCATGCCGGCCGCTGACCGCGGCGCCGATGAAGGGCAGGAAGAATACTTTCAGGTCACGGTAGCCGGCCCAGCGCATGGCGGCGAGGTGGCCAAGTTCATGGAACAGCAGCACGCTCAGCAGGGCCGGCACCAGACTCAGGTCGACCGTCAACCCAAACGAGGCGGCCGCCGCCACGGCGGTGACGAAGAAGAGCAGCCATTTCGCGCCATTGGACCCACTGCGGGTCTGGCGCATCAGACTGTCGCGTTCATAGGTCTGCACCTGGCGGGCCACGCTGTCGATGGCAGCATCATCGGCCGCCCCTGCAGCGGGCCGAGCTGCCGTGGCGGGCCCGTCCCCGACCATGCCGCGCGACGCGGGGATGAACGCAGCCCAGGCACGCCCCAGCATCCGCAGCGCGCAAGGCAGGCTGAAGCGCCAGCTGCCGGCGCCCTCCTCCAGCAGTTCGCCGCGCTTCACCCGCTCGTTGAATGCCGCCGCTTCGGCCGCCGCGCCGGCTTCGATCCAGGCCGCGGCATCCAGGTTTTGCCAGTTCGCCGGATCGCCTTCCAGCGCCTTCATCTTCTGCCGGTGTGCCTGCCACAGCGCCGGCCAAGTCGGCAGCCAGCAGTCCAGCGTGGTCACGTCGGGCAAGGGCAGCGGGCCGGTCGCGCTGCTGCGGTTGCGCGTGACCAGCGTGCGGCCGTTCCGCGTGCGGCTGACGAAGTAGAGGGTGAAGTGCCGGCTGCGGTCAGGCACCAGCGTCTGCACCACGTAGCCGGCCGCTGGCAGCTTGCCGTGCGTCAGCACCAGCCCATGCTGCGGCACCGGCTGGCCGGCCACGATCTGTCCGACCATGCGCAGCGCCGCCGGATGTGCGAAGCCCATCTCCACGAGCTGGGCCAGGCCCGGCGCCACGGCTTCGCGGGCGTCGGGCGGCACCTCCTGCGCTGACAAGGCCAGCGCCTGGGGTCGCCCCAAGCGCAGCCGCAGAATCGTGGTGAGCGTGATGGCCGACATCACGCTGATGAGCAACAGGGCCGCTACGGCCAGCGAGTAGAGCGCTAAGGTCATCCGGCCATTTTGGGCCCGAGTCTTGGACGCCTGCCGCGGTTCAGCTCACACCTCGATGCGCGGCCGAAACACGGCCGCCGGCACCTTGCAGCCGAACTCGCGGCACCAGCGCTCGTACTCGGCCGCGTCGCCATGCCCTGCGAAGAGCGGATTCCAGACGAACAGCCGCGCGTGAATGCGGCAACGCAGATCCGCGGGTTCGGCCTCGGCATCGGTGCGCAGCGCCTGCTTCACCGCCGCCATGTCGGTGCGCAAGCTCGCCATGCGCAGACCACCGTCGCGCGCGGTGTCGAACACCAGGCAGTCGGGCAGCGGGGTCGCCAGGCTGCGCCTCGGCCAGGCGCTGCCCGGCAGCCGCGGCACGCCGTCGCGCGCGAAGGAGGTCCACGCGTCGCCCATCGCCTGGGCCAGCACTCGCCGGCCAGGCCGGTTGAAGGGCGTGTTGACGCCAAAGATGTCGAGTTCACCGGCCGTGTCGCGAAAGACGAAGGCCATCTCCATGCCGTGGGCCGCGCCCAGCAGCAGGTCCGGGCGGATGAAGGGAATCGGCGGCGCCTCGTCCCAATCGAAGCGATAGGTCCACACCTCGGCGTGGCCGCCGGCGAGCATGGCGTCCGCCGGCGTGTCGACATGCAGCGCCTTCCAGGCGTTCGACACGTGCTTCATTTCGACGAGATAGGCGCGGCGATCGCGCAGCACCGGCAGCTTGCCCAGCAGCAGGCGCGAGTGCTCGGGCTTGTCGGCGCTGAAGGTCTTGAACTCGTCCCGGTTGCTGCCCAGGATCACCGGCACGCGGTTCCACTGTCCGCTGGCGAAGACCTCGGGCAGCGGCGCCTTGGGCAGCACGACGCCGTCGCGTGCCGGGCGCGCCGTCAGGTACACGCCGACGCTGCCCGGTGTGAAGGCGCTCAGCAGCCGGCGCGGACTGAGCGCGCGCAGAAAGGCCGCGATGTCGGCCGCGGGCAGCGTCGCGACCTGCTGCTTTGCACTCTCCCGGTCGCGGGCCCGGCCTTCGGCGACCCACAGCCGCGCGGTGACCTCGTGGGCGCTGTCGCGATGACCGGGCTGCGCGTCATCGCGCCAGTTCACGGCCTGGTCGACGCTGAAGGTCTCGGCCACCGGCGATTGCGCGATCGCCCGGTGGAACAGCCCCGCGGCCAGCGGGCTGGCCATCATCGTCAGCACGTTCTGTCCGCCGGCGGATTCGCCGAAGATGGTCACGCAGCCGGGGTCGCCGCCGAAGGCCGCGATGTTGTCTTGCACCCAGCGCAAGGCGGCCACCAGGTCGAGGGTGCCGAAGTTGCCCGAGCGTTCCTCGGGCGTGGCGTCGTCGGCCGCGTGCAAGGCCGGGTGGGTGAACCAGCCCAGCACGCCGAGCCGGTAGTTGACGGTGACGACGACCAGGCCGTCATGGCGGGCGTAGTTGCGTGCCGCATCGTAGGTGGCCGAGGTGCCCACCGAATTGCCGCCGCCGTGGACCCACACCATCACCGGGCGGCGCTGGTCGTCGCGCGGCACGGCCGTGGGTTCGAGCGCCGGGGCAAAGACGTTCAGTGTGAGGCAGTCCTCGTCGCCCACGATCTGCCCGCGCAGCCGCGCCGGCGTGCCGGCCAGCAGGTCGGCGTATTGCGGCGCCATCGCGCCGTGGGCGCGGGCCTCGAACACACCGCGCCAGGGCTCGGCAGGATGCGGCGCGCGCCAGCGCAGCGCGCCCGTCGGCGGCGCGGCATAGGGGATGCCGCGCCAGGCGTGCACACCGCCCGGCTCGCGCGTGCCGACGAGTTCGCCGGCGGCCACGCGGCGTCGGGACGCGGGATCGGGTTCGCGGCCGGCGCCGGTGCCGTTTGCGACCGCGGTCACACCACTTCCTTCCTGGCGGCCGCCGCGACAACCAGGAAGCCGCCGGCCATGGCCACGTTCTTCAGGAAGTTGTTGAGCTGAGCCTGGAACTGCGCCGGGTCGACGGCCCAGAAGGCATGGCCGAGAAACGCCGCCGCGATCGTGAAGAGTCCGAGCGCGCCGGCGACGAGCGGCAGCCGCCAGCCAATGATCAGTGCCACCGCCCCGCCGATTTCCAGCACGATGGTGAGCGCCAGCACGATCTCAGGCGCCGGAATGCCCAGCTTCGCAAAGTACGCGGCCGTCGCGGCATAGGTCAGTGCCTTGCGCACACCGGCCACCAGGAAGATCAACGCCATCAGGCTGCGGCCGATGGCGAAGGCGTGACGTGTCTCGAGTTGCATGGCGACTCCTTATCGTTGGGTGAAGAGGTCCTGCGCCGCCTTGATCGTTTCGGCGGCGTCGACGGCGAGGATATAGCCGGCGGCCAGGTTGGCATTCGTCGTCTCGACCACCCGGCGCACATAAGCTTCGGGGTCCGGGTATATCGCTTTCAGCTCGGCAGCGGAATAGAAGCGGTGATGGCCACCGTTGCGGCAGAACACCGGACCTGGATTGCGATAGCCGAGGTTGAATGCGGTCGGCTGCGCGTATTCGGCGAGCTGAATGCCGCCGAAGGTGCGCCCGTTCTCGTCATGGCGCAGCATGGCCCCGTCGGCGCCGCGCTCGAGCGCCTTGCCGGCCGGCGGCGGCGGCCCGCCGTCGACCCAGCGCTTGACGTGGTCGAACGCGGCATTCAGCACCTTGTGCATCGGCACCGCGCTCCACAGCGGGTAGTGCTGGCAGCCGGGGATGAGGTCCTGGACGGTGGCGGCCGGCGTGCCGTCGCGCCGCTTCAAGCCCTGGTCGCGGGTCGTCATCGCGTCCACGACCTGCATGTCCCACAGGCTCAGGTGCGAGGTGCCCGCCACTTCCCAGCGGCGCGTCGTGGCGCCGTCGGCCACCGGCTTGCGGCCGTCGCTGTGCACCTCGCTGCCCACCGCGATCAGCCGGGTCGGGTTGTCGCCGCGCAGCAGGTGCCAGGTGTTGTAGCCCGCGTCATAGAACACCATGCCGTCGACCAGCCGGTGCAAGGGGTCGATCGCGTTGTAGTACTGCGTCAGCCGCCGGCCGGCCTGCGACTCGCCGGTGGCGATGATGCGCCGCGGCTTCATGCCGGGCAGCGCGTCCACGGCGCCCGGTTCGCGCAGCGCCTTGACGGTCTGCGAGAAGATGTCCCAGGACAGCACGTCGCTCACGTCCCAGCGCAGCGCATCGCCGGCTTGCAAGGGATCCTTCGGCGTCGTCTCCGGCGCCACGACGGCGAGATCGCCGTAGCGCGCCGCGCTCCAGGTCTTCAGGCGCTCGACGCCCACGCGCTGCGCCGAGACGCCGACATAGGCGTAGCCCTCGCGCATCAAATGGCCGCGCGACGTGGCCCAGTTGAAATCGATGTCCTGGCCCAGCGTCACGTTGAACCACTCGACGATCACCGTGCCGTTGAACCGCGCCGCGTTCGCGGGGCGGCGAACGATGATGCGCGTCTTGTAGGCGTGGCCGCCGTCGATGACGGCTGCGTCCTGCATCAGGTCGTGGAAGGCATAGCGGTTGGCCACGCCGCTGACGCTGTACTCCTGCTCGACATAGCCCGCAACTGCGAGGTCTTCGGGCGAGGCGCCGAACGTGCGGGTGCCCGGAACCGAGATCGGCGCGAGCCGGGCGGCGGGCACGTCCAGCATTGGTGCGCGCCGCGTTTCGGGCGGGCTGGTGCAGGCCGTCAGCAGCACCAGCCCCGCCGCTGCGATCAGCGAGAACAGCGATGAGGTCTTCATGCGTGCGCCTTGACGATGCGGTCGCTGATGTAGCTGGCCAGCGCGTACACCGTCTCCGACGGGTTGTAGCCGATGGAGGTCGGCAGCAGGCTGGCATCGGCCACGTACAGGTTCTTCACGTCGTGTGTCTCGCCGTAGGGGTTGACCACGGTGGTCTTGGCATCGCGCCCCATGCGGCAGGTGCCTTGCGGATGGAAGGATGTGTACTTGTAGCGCGCCGGTTCGTTCTTCAGCGCGCCGATCACGCGCTCGACCTGCTCCGCGCTCTCGATCTCGGCCTTGTTCGACGAAGGCAGGTAGAGCTTGCGCGCGCCGGCCGCGAAGAGGATGCGCGCGGTGGTGATGAGGCCCTTCTTCATCGCCTCGAAGTCATCGTTGTCCACCGTGTAGTGGATCTGCTTCTGGCCGTTCTCCCAGCGCACTTCGCCGACGTTCTTGTCATGGATCAGGCTGATCAGGCGAATCGTGTTCTTGTAGCCGCTCATGTAGGCCACATAGGGCTTGCCGGTGCCCGGCTCGGCCTGGAAGCTGGCCTCCACCGGCTCCTGGATGGCATTGAGCAGCAGGTAGCCGCCTTGCTCGGGCAGCGTGTGCTTGTCCATGTAGAGCGAGTGCGTGGCACCGTGGAAGTCGCGCACCTCGTACGGGAACTCCGCGGTCACCGACAAGGTGGGATGGCAGGCGAAATTCTTGCCGACTTGCCCGCTGCTGTTGGCCAGCTGGCTCTTCTGCAGCAGCAGCGGCGTCTGGATCGGGCCGGCTGCCAGCACAACGATGGGCGCATCGATACGCATCTCGGCCTTCTTCTTGCCGGTGGCCGGATCGATCACTTCGGCCAGCACGCCGCTGGCCTTGCCGCCCTCGGCCAGCACTTGCGTGACGCGGGTGTCGGCGTGGATCGTCGCGCCATGCGCCACCGCCCAGGGCAGGTAGGTCACCAGCATCGACTGCTTGCGGTCGGAGGCGCATCCGCTGAAGCAGGAGCCGGTGAGCGCGCAGTCCTTGATGTTGCGCCGCGCCTTGCCTTCGGGGTAGCCGAGCTTGCGCATGCCCGGGCCGATGAGCAGCGCGCCCGGGCTGGTCTCGCTGGAGCCGACGGTGCGGATGTTCAGGTTGCGCTCGACCTTCTCGAAGTACGGCAGCATCGCCGCCGGGTTGAGGTTCGTCAGGCCGAACTGCTTGCCCCACAGCTTCAGGTAGTAGTCCGGCGTGCGAAAGCACAGTGCCGCATTGACAACCGTGGAACCACCGACGCAGGCGCCTTGCAGGATGGCGATGTCGCCATTCATGTTCGACTGGCCGCCGTGGTCCTGGTACAGCGTGCCCATGGCCACTGCCAGCATCTCGGAGAACTTCTCCGAGGGGATGTAGGGCCCGGCTTCGAGCACGATGACCTTCTTGCCCGCGCGCGCCAGCTCGTAGGCGGCGATGGCCCCGCCTGCGCCGGAGCCGACCACCACCGCGTCGGCTTTCAGATGCAGCGAGGGCTGCGTGATGTCGCTGGCCTGCGTGACCTTCAAGCCCTGCTTGGCCACCTTGACCGTGATGTTCTTCGTCATGTCTCGTCTCCTGGATTCATCGGGTGGGCAGCGGCGCGTTGCCCAGGCGCTTGAGGCCCAGGCGTTGCGTCATCGGGCCGTCGTAGCCCAGCGGCGCCCAGGTGGCGGGGTTGGCCCAGTACGACAGCTGCACCAGCTTCTTCAGGCCCATCGCGAGGCCGCGTTGCGGTGGCTGCTCGCCATTGCCCCAGGCGTCGCAGAACTGCGCCGCCTCGCTGTCCGACAGCGCCGTGAAGCGCTTCTTGTGGGTGGCCATCGGCCCTTCGTCGAAGTACTTCACGCCGCCCTTGAGGCCGGCCAGGATGTGCGGCTCCATGGTGCCAAGCAGCGCGGCATCCAGGGTCTGCAGCAGCCCGTCGGGCGTCCACGGCGCGAGCGGGCTGCCGGCCACCGGCAGCACCACCTGCGCGAGCCGCGTGAAGACCGTGGCCTCGGTGTCGTCCATGAACTTGACGCCCGCAGGCAGGGCCGCGCGGGCCCCGCCGGCGAGGCCGGTGGCTGCCGCGGCAGCGGAGAAGCGCAAGAAGTCGCGCCGCTGCAATTGGCTGATAGCAGCCACCACCGTGGCGACATCGGCGGGCGGGCGATTGACATCGAATGACATGAGCTTGTCTCCTGATCGTGGTTCTGGTCTCAAAAGGGCAGGATCATCTTGACCTTCAGCGCCGCGCCTTCGGGGCGGTTGCGCACGGCATAGTCCTGCTGCCACTTGGCGGTGACGAAGAAGCCCGAGGCGCTCTGGTACTTGAGCGACGGCCCGATGGCCAGGGCCCGGCCCTTGGCGTTGGCGACGGTCGTGCCGGCCTGTTCGTCGTTGGTGGTCTGCTGGTAGACGTAGCCACTGGCGCCCGCGGTCCAGCCGTTGCCCAGGCCCCAGCCCAGCGCATAGTCGAAGTGGAACTCCTGGCCCGAACGGTAGGCGGTGTCCTTGTTGGTCCGGTTGAACTCGTAGTGCAGCTTGATGTCGGCGTTGATGCCCGAGGCCTGGGTGTAGCTGATCGCCGCCACCGGGCCGGCCGTCCAGTGGTTGCGCCCCAGGTTGACCAGATCGGTCTTGTCGTACGACGCGGTGGGCGCATGCACATCCACCGCCAGCACGTAGTGCAGCTTGTCCGAGGGGTGGTAGGTCAGGAATGGGCCGACGATGATGTCGCCGAGGCCGGTCTTGCGCTGGCTGAACCCGGCGATCTTGGCGTCGATGCTGAGCAGCGGCAGGAAGCCGTGAAAGCCGAAATTGCCGCCCAGCACCTTGTTCTCGCCGATCCAGATGAAGCGGGGAACCAGGGCACCGACACCGACCTTGAACGGAACGGGAATCTCGTCGCCGTGCTTGTCGCGCAGCTTGTCGAGGCGGTCGTACGAGCCGTAGGCCAGCACGTAGGTGCCGGGCGGCGGCGCCACGCCGAGCAGGAAGTTTTCCGCGCCATTGGGGTAGGCGCTGCCGCCGCCTTCGGTGGCGAAGCTGGGCGTGCAGCTCAGGCAAGCCGCCGCGGCGAGTGCGATGCCGGGCTGCAGGGCGAGTGAAACGTGGGTCATGGTGCCAATGTCTCCGTGGTGTTGTTGTCGAGTCAGAACGGGTACTGGATGGCTTTGTCCATCACGCTGACCCATTGCGACTGGGTGAACTCATCGAGGTTGGCGGGGCCGCCGAAACGTCCACCATTGCCCGACGCACCCATGCCGCCGAAGGGCACGTGGAATTCGTTGTTCACGGTCTGATCGTTGACGTGGATCATTCCGGTGTGCAGCCGGTTGGCCAGGGCCATGGCGCGCGACACGCTGGCGCTGTGAATAGCAGCCGCCAGGCCGTAGGGCGAGGCGTTGACCAGCGCGACGGCTTCGTCGTCGCTGTCGAAGACGGTGATGGGCGCCACCGGGCCGAAGATCTCGTCGGCAAACGCCGGCATCTCCGGGCGCACGTCGGCGAGCACGGTCGGGCGGTAGAACAGGCCCTCGTGCGTGCCGCCAGTCAGCAGGCGCGCGCCCTGGTCGAGCGAGGCCTGCACGATGGTCGCGACACGGTCGAGCTGCCTGGCGTTGATGATCGGCCCCAGGTGCGCCGGGCCGGCATGCGGGTTGCCGACATGCAGCGCTTCGGCACGCTGCTTCAGGCGCTGGCCATAGGCCTCGGCCACGCTGCGGTGGACCAGGTGGCGGCCGGCCTGCATGCAGATCTGGCCCTGGTGCAGGAAGGCGCCCCAGGCACCGTTGGAACTGGCGGCGTCGAGGTCGGCATCGTCGAGCACGACGATGGCATTGTTGCCGCCCAACTCCAGCGCGACCTTTTTCAGCAGGCCGCCACAGATTTCGCCGATGCGTCGGCCGACCGCGGTGGAACCGGTGAAAGAGATCATCTCGACCGCCGGGTGCCGCACCACGGCGTCGCCGGTGGCAGGTCCGCCCGGCAGCACGTGCAACACGCCTTCGGGCAAGCCGGCGTCGGCGAAGACCTGGGCGATCAGCGCGCCACCGGTGACGGCGGTCTGGGCATCGGGCTTGAGCAGCACCGCGTTACCCAGCGCCAGCGCCGGGGCCACCGAGCGCATCGCCAGCAACAGCGGGAAGTTCCATGGCGCGATCACCCCCACCGTGCCCACGGGCACACGGCGCCACAGGTTGGTTCGCCCCGGCATGGCCGAAGGGAAGGTCTGCCCATTGGCCTGCATCGGCAGGGCGGCGGCCATCAGCATCTGTTCATGCGTGGCGGCCAGTTCCCAGTCGGCCTTCGGGCCGATGGAGCCGCATTCGCGCACGTTCCACAGGTTGACCTCGCTGGCCCGCGCCATCAGCAGCCGTGCGGCCTCGCGCATCACGGCCGCGCGGCGGTCGAAAGGCGTCGCGGCCCACGCTGCACGGGCGGCCTGGGCACTGCGCGCGGCTGCGTCGACATCCGCTGCCGAGGCCACCCCGATCACGCCGAGCGTCTCGCCCGTGGCCGGCTCGACGATGGGGGCGGTGCCGCCTTGGCTCTCGATCCAGCCACCGCTGTAGATCTTGCCCGCCCAGGGATGGTCGCTGCGTGAGGCTTGAAGAAGGGCATTCATGGGTTCGTCTCCGGTTCGATGCAGTTATTCGCTCGCCTGGATGTCGCAGTGGGCGCGACCACCTCCGGCGATGCTGCTGAGCGCAATGGACGTGCCACACGTGCAATGAAGTGCGTTCGTACCGGGTGTTCTCCGGGAAATCCGCGGTGCGCCCGCTTGGTTTGATGCACTAAAGTGCACGGCGATGGCAATCCCATCGTCCAGGCCTGAGACGGCGCGTCTCGATTCGAGACGCTTCACACGTCTAAGGCCTGGTCCCCACCGCCCTGGAGCCGTCCCGTGCAGCCATCCCTGATGACAGTGAGCAGCCCGCATTACCTGCCCGAGCAGATCTGGCAGGCGCGCCACGCGTTTTTCGACGACGGCATCGCGCCTGAGGGCCTCGTCGACGCGCCGGTGCTGCGTTCGTGGCGGCGCTGCCTCGACCAAGGCCGGCGCGCGAGCGAGGCGGTCGAGTTCGATGCGGTGGAGCGCGGCGCCCTGGTCCGCCTGCTGGACGACCAGCGCTCGCTGCTGGCGGCGGCGCGGCCGGCGCTGTCCGCGCTCGCCGGCGCCGTGGCGGACGCCGGCTACGCGGTGCTGCTGACCGACGCCCGCGGCCGGGCCCTCGCCGTGGACGGCGGCCTCGATCGGCGCAGCGTTCCGCTACGGCAAGCGTTTCGGCCGGGGGTGGATCTGTCGGAGAACATGATCGGCACCAACGCGATGTCGTCGGCCATCGCCGAGCAACGCTCGGTGCGCGTGCTCGGACCGGAACACTTCTTTGCCGACAACCAGATCTTCCACTGCTGCGCGGCACCGGTGTTCGACCCGCAGGGACGCGTCGTGGGCGCGGTCGATGTCTCGCGTGACATGCCCGGGCTGGCCGCCGGCGCGCTGGCGCTCACGCAGCGCTGCGCGCGGCGCATCGAGCGCCAGCTCTTCGATGCGCTGCCGGCGTTCATGCGGCTGAACCTGGAGACCCCCGACGCCAGCGACGACGCCTGGCTCGCCTTCGACCGCGACGCTGTTCTGCTGGCGGCCACACCGGCTGCGCTGCACCTGCTGGACCTGCCCGGCGTGCCGGCGGGCGCCAGCTTCGGCGAGCTCTTCGATGACCGATTCGAGGCCGTGCTGCAAGCGGCCCGCCGTGACGCGCCGCAAGAGCTGCACCTGCGCGGCGGCGTGCGCTTGCGCGCAAGGGCCGTGTGCACCGGCGCTTTGACGCGGTCGCTCGCCGCGCCCATCCGGAACGACCATCGCCAGCCCGCGCGGCCGGCCTTCGGCGACGCAGCCTTCGATGCCAGCTTCGACCGCGCGCTGCGGGCCTTCGAGGCCGACCTGCCGGTGCTGGTGACCGGCGAGACCGGCGTGGGCAAGGAAGTGGCCGCGCGCGCCTTGCACGATGCCAGCGGGCGCAGCGAGGGGCCCTTCGTGGCCCTCAACTGCGGCGCCATCGCGCCACAACTGATGGCCGCGGACCTGTTCGGCCATGTCGAGGGCGCCTACACCGGCGCGCGCCGCGGCGGCAGTGCCGGCCGCATCGAAGCGGCCCAGGGCGGCAGCCTGCTGCTCGACGAGATCGGCGACATGCCGCTCGAACTGCAGGTCGGCCTGCTGCGTGTGCTGGACAGCGGCGAAGTCGTGCGCGTGGGCGCCACCCGGGCCCAACGCGCGGACGTTCGCTTCATCTGCGCGACCCATCGCGACCTGCGCGCGCTGGTCGCCGAAGGGCGGTTTCGCGAAGACCTCTACTACCGGATTGCCGCCTTCACGCTGCATCTGCCGCCTTTGCGCGCCCGCAGCGACTTCGACGCCGTGCTCGATGCCTTGCTCGCGCAACAAGGCTGCCCGCCCGAACGCGTGGGTTCAGCGGTGCGCGAGGTCTTGAAATCCAGGCCATGGCCCGGCAATGTGCGTCAGCTGCGCAGCATGCTGCGGCTCGCCGCGGCACTGGCCGACGATCGCCAACCCTTCGGCCTGGACCATTTCCCGGCCGAAGCGTCCGAAGCGGCTGGCGCGGCCCCCGCCCCTGCCAACCCGGACCCCGGCGAGCAGGACAGCCACCTGGGGTGGCAGCACACGCAGCAACAAGCCATCGCCGCGGCCCTGAAACGCACCGGCGGCAACGTGACGGCGGCCGCCGCATTGCTGGGCATCGGCCGCGCCACCCTCTACCGGAAACTGCCCAGGAAGAGCGCCTGACGCGCGCTTGGCCGGCGCCCGCGAACCAAGCACAGGCCACCGATGAGCCACCCATGAGCGACGTATGAGCCGCCAATGTCCCAGCCAATGACCCAGCCATCAACCAGCCAGGAAGCCGGTCGCTTCCGGCCCGGCGATTCACGCCAGGCCCCGCCGCCTCAATGCGGCCGCCAGGTACTGAAGTGCTTGCCTTCGGCGGCGAGCCGGACCAGCAGTTCGCTGGGCGTCCAGTAGCCGAAGGCATTGCCGCGCCCGATACCGTAGTCCGCCATGCGCTCGACAATGGTTTCCAGCCCGATCTGGTCGGCCATGAACAGCGGGCCACCGCGGAAATCCGGGAAACCGTAGCCGGCGACCCAGACCATGTCGACATCGCCGGGCCGGTAGGCGATGCCTTCTTCGAGGATGCGCGCGCCTTCGTTGACCAGCGGGTACATCAGGCGCTCGACAATCTCGCCGTCGTTGATGTCGCTGCGGCGGGCGATGCCGTGCTCGGCGGCCAGCGCCTCGCAGATGTTGCGCAGTTCGGGGTCCGGCAGCGGCTTGCGGCCGTCGTAGCGGTAGTAGCCGGCGCCACTCTTCTGGCCCAGGCGGCCCAGTTCGAACAGCCTGCGCACCAGCACGCGGTAGCTCGGATCGGCCGGCAGGCCGCCGGCCTTGGCGCGTTCGATCACCGTCTTGGCGCCGACGTCGATGCCGGCCATGTCCAGCATGCGGCAGGGGCCCATGGCCATGCCCAGCGCTTCGGCCGCGCTGTCGATCTGCTGCGGCTCGGCGCCTTCGAGCAGCAGGAACTCGGCTTCGCGCAGGTAGGCCTCGGCCATGCGGTTGCCGATGAAGCCGTAGCACACGCCCGACACCACCGCCACCTTCTTGAGGCGGCCGGCCAGCTTCATCACCGTGGCCAACACCTCGGGCGCGGTCTTCTCGCCGCGCACCACCTCGAGCAGCCGCATCACGTGGGCCGGGCTGAAGAAATGCAGGCCCACCACGTCCGCCGGCCGGCCGGTGGCGGCGGCCAGCGCATTCACATCCAGCGTCGAGGTGTTGGTGGCGATGATCGCGCCCGGCTTGCACACCGCACCGAGCCGCGCACAGACCTGCGCCTTCAGGTCCATGTCCTCGAACACCGCCTCGATCACCAGGTCGCAGCCGGCCAACGCCGCATAGTCCAGCGAGCCGCTCAGCAGCGCCATGCGCTGGGCCAGTTGCTCGGGCTTCAGCTTGCCCTTGGCGGCACTGGCCTCGTAGTGCTTGCGCACCAGCGCCAGCCCGCGCTTGAGCGCTTCCTCGCTGGCCTCGACCAGGGTCACCGGGATGCCGGCATTGGCAAAGCTCATCGCAATGCCGCCGCCCATCGTGCCCGCACCGACCACGCCCACCGAGGCCACCGTGCGCAGCGCCACATCCTGGGCCAGGCCGGGGATCTTGGCGGCCTGGCGCTCGGCGAAGAACAGGTGGCGCAGCCCGCGCGAGGTGGTCGATTGGCGCAGGTGCTCGAACTCTTCAGCCTCGACCTGTTCGCCTTGCGCGAAGGGCAGCCGCACCGCCGCCTGCACGCAGCGCACGATGGCTTCGAGCGCCGGATAGCCCGGCTTCTTGCGCGCGTCGAGCATCGCCTTGTCGAAGAAGCCGGGCGCCAGGCCGGCCATCGAGGCCTGCATTAGGCTGGCGCGACGCGGCCCAACCTCATCGCCCACCAGCGATTCCGCATAGGCCAGCCCGACACTCAGCGCATCGCCTTCGCGCACCGTGTCGACGATGCCGGCCTCGAGTGCCTGCCGCGCATCCAGCATGCGGCCCGACTGCATCATGTCCAGCGCCAGCGCCACGCCGGCCAGGCGCGGCAGGCGCTGGGTGCCCAGCGAGCCCGGCAGCAGCCCGAGCTTGACCTCCGGCACGCCGACGCGGGTCCCCGGCACGGCCACGCGGTAATGGCAGGCCAGCGCCAGCTCCAGCCCGCCGCCCAGCGCCGTGCCGTGCAGCGCGGCCACCACCGGCCGCGCCGAGGCTTCCAGGCGCGCCAACAGCGTGTTGTAGGGCGCGGCGCTGAAATCGTGGGCGTCGAAGGAACTGATGTCACCGCCGGCGACGAAGGTGCGGCCATCGCAATGCACCAGCAGCGCACCCAGCGAGGCATCGGCCTCGAAGGCGTCGAAGGCCTCGATCAGGCCGGTCACGGTGGCCAGCGACAAGGCGTTGACCGGCGGGTTGTTGATGCGAAGCAGGCCGATGCGGCCGCGTCTTTCGAAGGTTACTGGCGTGTTCATGGCTTCGCTTTCGGTGCAGGAGACAACGCTTCATTCTGCGCGCCCGCTGTTCTTGATCCGCCTGGCGGCCCACTCGGCCGGCCGCCGGCACACCCCATCGCGGCGGAACTAGGCTGCCGAGAAGGGGTTGATCAGTCGAACGCCCATGCCGGCAAAGTCCTGCCTGTTGCGCGTGACCAGGGTCAGGTCGTGGATCAGGGCGGTGGCCGCGATCTGCTTGTCGATGGCACTTTCGTGGTGAGGCACGCGAAGTCGTCCCCAGAGCTGCGCAATGTCTTGATCCAGGGGCAGGATCCATGCGGCATACGTCGTCAGCAGCTTGACGAGCCATGCCTCCAGCTTGTCAGATTGGGGCAGGTCACCGCGGTGCCGAATCACTTCGACGCCCCGGCGCAACTCGCCGATGGTGATGACGGACAGGTAGATCTCGGTTGAGTGAGTGGCTGCGTCCTTGAAGAAGGCCAGCACGCCTTGGTTCGCAGACTTGCCTTTCCTCGCTTCGCTGACGACATTGGTGTCAATCAAATACATGCTAGGGCTCGCCTGATTCCTGTTGCCGGGCGAAATCGTCATCCCGTCCGATGTTGGGCATGGTGCTCAGGAACTCGGCAAAGCTGCGTTTCTTGGGACCGCGCAAGGCGGCGATCAGAATGGCCCGATGCTCGGCTTCCGCGCTGTGCCCATGTGCCGCAGCCCGCTCTCGAAGGCGTTGAACGATCGTGTCTTCGACACCACGCACCAGAAGGTTGGCCATGCAGTGCTCCTAGGGGAAATTCGCGGCAAATTCTGCTATCAATGATAGCAAAGTGCGCGAACCCGACCCCAAGGGCGACCGCGTGCAGGTGGTGCTGTCGGGCAAGTTCCTGCCCTACAAGACCTATTGAATCTCATCGGCTGCTCGCGCCCTGTCGCTGCCCTTGCCCGGTGATTCACGCCGGGCCACCCACAGCGTGGCCGCGCAGATCACCGTGCCGCCGAGCAGCGTCGACTGGCTCGGCATGTCGCTGAAGAGCAGCCAGCCCATCAGCGCCGACCACACCAGGTCCAGGAACTTGGCCGATTGCGTGGACGAGATGTCGGCGGCCTTGAACGAGCGTGTCAGGCAGTAGTGCCCGGCGCTGCCCAGCACGCCGCAGACCGCAAAGCCGATCCACTGCCAGGCGCTCAGCCACTGCCAGTGCCACAGCGCCAGCGGCAGGCTGAACAGCGCGACGCTGATCGATTGCCAGAGCAGGATCACCCCGGTCTTTTCGTAGCGCGTCAAGGCCTTGGTCAGCAGGAAGGACACCGCGAACACCGGTGCCGACAGCAGCATCAGCAGGTGGTAGCCGCCGCCGCTGCCCGACAAGGCTGGCCCGACGACGATCAGCACGCCGCCGAAGCCGATGCCAGTGGCCAGCCAGCGCTCCCAGCGCATCGGCTCACGGAAGAAGATGTAGGCGCCGATCATGATGAAGATCGGCGTGGTGAAGCCGATCGCCGTCATGTCGGCCAGCGCAATCCGCGGCAGCGCGGTGAACCACAGGCACAGGCCCACGGTGTGCGCCGCGCCGCGCGTGAACTGGCCGACCAGGTTCTGCGGCTTGTAGGCCGCCAAGCCCTGGTGCCAGACCAGCGGCAGCAGCACCAGCAGGCCGAACGCATAGCGCAGGAACTGCGACTGGAAGGGGTCGATGTGCAGCGTCAGCGAGCGCATCAGCGCGTTCAGCATGCTGAACAGCAGCCCCGCGGCGCTGGTCCACAGCAGGCCGCGGGTGGTGGGGCTCCAGCGCGCGGCACGGCGGCTGAGGGTGGCCCGAAGGGACAGGACGGTCATCGGTCGAAAAGCGGGGGACAGCCGCGCAGCATGCCTGATCCGCGCAAGACCCTTCGCCGCGCGAGAATCTCCCCCCATGTCCATGCACTTCGACCTGGTCGATCTGCGCCTGATGGTGCACATCGCCGAAGCCAACAGCCTGACGCGCGGTGCCGAGGCCTCCCACATCTCGCTGCCGGCAGCCAGCACGCGCATCAAGAACCTCGAAGAGAGCATCGGCACCAAGCTGCTCTACCGCACCAGCCAGGGCGTGACCTTGACGCCGCCGGGCCAGGCCTTCGTGCACCATGCGCGCACGGTGCTGGGCCAGATCGAGCACCTGCGCAGCGACCTGCAGGAATACGCCAAGGGCATCAAGGGCCACCTGCGGGTGTTTGCCAATACCACCGCGCTGGGCGAGTTCCTGCCGCCAGTGCTGCGCAGCTACCTGCGGGCCCACCCGGACGTGAACATCGACCTGCGTGAAAGGCTGTCCAACGACATCATCCGCGCGGTATCCGACGGGCAGACCGACATCGGCATCGTCGCCGGGCTGGTGCGCACCGAGAGCCTGGAGACCCTGCCCTACCGCAGCGACCGGCTGGTGCTGGTGCTGCCGCGCGGGCATGCGCTGGCGGGACGCAGCAGCATCGATTTCGCCGACACGCTGGAGTACGACCATGTCGGGCTGCAGGACACCAGCGCGATCCATGGCTTCCTGCGCCAGGTCTGCGACCAGTTGCACAAGCCGTTGAAGCTGCGCATCCAGGTCGGCAATTTCGAAGCCGCCTGCCGCATGATCGAAGCCACCGTCGGCGTGGCCATCCTGCCGGAATCGGCGGCGCGCCGGCATGCGCAGACCATGGCCATTTCCATCGTCACGCTGACCGACCCCTGGGCCATCCGCGCGATGCAGATCTGCGTGCGCAGCTTCGATGCGCTGCCGGCTTTTGCGCGCGCGCTGGTCGATCTGCTGGTCGAAGACCGCGCCCGGGCAGAGCGCGGCGACGCCGCCTGAACGCCGCTTCCGGACCGTTCACAGACGAATCAGCGCGCCGGGCTCGGCCTCGCTGCGGGCACCGTCCACCGCATAGTCGTGTGCCTGCGCCAGCAGCGGGTCCTGCCAGCGCCGCGTGGTCGCCGAGACATGGTTGAACCACAGCGTGTGGCGCCGCCCATCGGCCGGGCGACCGCGCGTGATGACCCGGGCCATCGCCTCGGCATCGGGGTGCCTGAAGCGATGGCCGCTGGTCGAGACCAGGTAGTGGTCGGCGCGCAGCAGGTCGAACAGCGGCAGCGCCACGTTGGCGCGGCTGCCGTGGTGGGGCAGCTTGAACACATCCACCAGCAGCGGCGGCACCTGCGCCGGGTCGGTGTCCGGCGGCAGGCCGGCGCGCTGGCGGGCCAGGCGCAGCAGCGCCGGGTACAGCACGGTCGGAAAGGCGTCGGCGCCGAACAGCACGCTGCGGCCGCCGAACTCGGCCAGAAAGGCGATGCTCGATCCATTCGGCGCCGCGCCGTCGTTGGCTGTCGCGGTGGTGGCCAGTTCCTCGAGCGACGGGTCGCCGCGCAGCGCGGCCGGCGCGGGGGCCGGCTCGCTGGACTCTTCGCGGTGCAACTGCGCCAGGTAGCGGTCCCAGCCGGGCCGCAGCGCCGCCAGCCGCCGCGGCGTGGGCGACAGCAGCGTGATGCGCAGCCCCCAGGGCAGCGTGACCACCGGCAGCTCGGCCGTGGTTTCGCCGGTCTTCGGGTCGTCGTTGTTGCGCTGCACCGCCCCGCCGCCGAAGGCCAGGTTCCACGGCATCGTTCGGCCGCTCACTTCACCGGTCAGCAGATCGGTCAGGCGTTCGCCGTCGGCCGGGCCGCGCTGCGCGCCCGGCGGCTGCGGGCAATGGCGGAGGCCATTGAACCAGGCGTCGCCGATGTCCAGCTGTAACGCCGGGTCGCGCAGCAGGCGCACCATGCCGGCGATGTGATCGGCGTCGATGTGCGTCACCACCAGCAGTTCCAGGCGACGGCCCGGCAACTGCTGCAGGCGCTGCAGCAGCCGCGGCGCCGTGCGCGCGGTGCCGCCGTCGACCAGCACGCTGCGTGGGCCGGCCGCGGTGTGGCAGGTCAGCAGCAGGCAGTCGCCTTCGTCGGCCGGCAAGGCCTCGAGTTCAAGCATCATCGCCAGCCTGTCTTTGCGGCAGCGCCAGGCGCAGCGCGCCGTCGCCGACCAGCATGAACGGCGCCCAGTGCGCCGGGTGATCGTCCAGCAGTTCACCGGCCTCGCTGCGGATGCGCCCGGCGCGCAGGTCCGCGCGTGTCGCCAGCATGGCCTGCTGCAGCGCGGTGGCCGCATCCACCGGGTCACCGTCCAGCCCCAGCAGCGCGCGGTAGAAGTGCCCGGCCATGGGCTGCGCCACGGCGTCGACCACGCGCCACAGCGACAGCACCACCGCCCGCGCACCGGCTTCGAGGAAGGCGCGGCCCAGGCCGATCACGCCGTCGGCCGTGGGCCGGCCCAGCCCCGTCTGGCAGGCCGACAGGAATACCAGCGCATCGGCCAGCGCCACGTCGGCAATCTCGTGCGGCACCAGGAGGCCGTCGTGCTGCGGTGTCGGGCTCAGGTACAGCGCCGATTGGCTGGCCGGCTCGCGCACCGCGGCATGGCAGCTCAGGTGCACCAGCATCGCATCGGCGGCGTCGTGGCGGTAGGCCGCCTCGGTGGCCTGATCGCCCAGGCGCAGCGTGATGCGCGTTGCCGGCACGCCGGCCTGTGCCAGCAGCGCGGCCACCGCCTGCGCTTCGGCTGCGGCGGCGGGCAAGGCCTCCAGCCGGTGGCTGGCCGCGAGCGCCGGCTCACCGAACACCGCGCAGCCATCGCCGGCGCGGTGCGGGCGCTGCTGCAGCGCGGCCAATGCGGCCAGCGACGGCACCTGCAGCACCGGCCCGTGCTCCAGCAGCTGCCGCCCATCGGGCGCGCGCAGCAGGCCATAGGGCACCAGCGCCAGCTCGCGGTAGGGCACGATGATCAGGCCGCGCGGTCCCAGAACACGCGCCGATAACGGGTTATCCGACAGCAAGGCCAGCAAGGGGTAAATCAGCGCTTGCGACAAGGTGGCCAGCGCGGCGTCCAGTGCCGGCACCGCATCTTCGTCGACATCGGCCAGCACCAGCTGGCCCCCGCTGCGCGAACGCGCGGTGGCGAACACGCCCAGGCCCGCCTGCGCCGCGTGCATGGCCTCGACGACCTGCGCCATCGGCAGCGGCGACTGCGCCACCAGCACCCCGGCCTCCGGCAGGATGCAGAACAGGTGCACGCGCCCGCGCTCGGGCTGGATCAGCAGCGCCGGCCGGCCGGCGGCGGCCACGGTGTCGACCAGGCCGGCCACGTCCAGCGGCATCGGCGCGCCGTGGGCGGCGAGCCAGCACGCCGCGCAGTCGCGCACGAAGGCCCCGGCCATCGGCAATGCCGTGGCCGCATCAGCCGGCAGCTGCGGCGCCGGCGGCAGCGGCGGTGCGGCCTGGCGCAGGGCATCGGGGCCCAGCAATTCGACCAGCACGCGCGCGCGGCTGCTGTCCGCGGCCACCAGCGCCGCGCCGAGTTCGTTGCTGTCCAACAGCCGGCCGACCAGCGTCTGCGACACCTCCAGGTGGTGCGCTTCTTCTTCGAAGGCCAGTTGGTGGTCGGACTGCGCGAACTGCAGGCGCTGCACATCGCGCAGGCTGGCGGCCGCGGCGTGCAGCGCCAGCGCCGCGGCCGGGTCGTCGGGCTCGAGAAAGCTGGAGGCCACGAACAGCAGGCGCAGCACATCCTGGCCCAGCGGGTTGTCCGGCAGCGCCTGCTCGAAGCCGCGGCGCAGCGCCAGCAGCGCTTCGCCGCGCCGGCCGGACTTGTCCAGCACCAGCGCCAGGTTCAGCAGGTTCGACGAGATCGGCTGTTCGACAGCGTCCACCGCCGCGCGGGCCTGGGCCAGGGCCTGGACCAGATCGCCCTGGTTCATCAGGAACTGCGAATGCAGCGAGGCGATCGCGCGGCGCATGCGCTGGTCGTCGTCCGTGCGCTCGGCCTGCGGCAGCCGGTCCAGCGCCGCCAGGCCGGTGGCGCACAGTGCGGCGCCGGCCTCGGCCTGGTGCTGGTAGTGCTTGACCCAGGCATGGTCGCGGCACAGCTCGGCGATCAGCGACGGGTCGTCCGGCAGCGCCTCGACGAGGGCGGTGGCCTCGACCAAGCGGCGATCGGCTTCGTCGAGCGCGGCCGGGTCGGCGGCAAACAGCAGCGCGCCGGCCAGCGACATCAGCGCCAGTGCGTGGGCGCGGCGGCTGGCGGGATCGGCCTGCCCGTCCTGCATAGTCAGCGCCGTCAGCTGGCACAGCAGCGTTGCCGCGTCGCGGGCGGCGCGTGCGTCCTGGCGGTCCATCGCATGGCGGTAGCCCAGCTGCGCGGCGGCTGCCGCATCGGGGGCCAGCGCGCGCCGATAAGCTTCAATCAGCGCGGCCCTCGTGACGCCGGGCTGGCCGGCCACGGCCACCAGCGCCTGGCTGCGCGGCTCGGTCTGCTGCTGCGCCAGCTGGGCCAGCTTCAGCAGCAGGTCGTCCAGCGCCGCTTCGCCCTGCAGCGCGGCCAGCGCCAGGTCCTTGCGGCCGGCCGATGCGATGCCTTGCTGCAGCAGCCAGCGGCCGCGCGCTTCCAGCAAGGTCAGCAGCGGCGGCGCGGGGTCCTTGAGCTGCAACTGGCCGGCTTGCAGCTGCACCACCTTGCTGCGCAGCAGCTGCCAGTGCTGATCGATGGGCTGGCGCAGCGCGTCGTGCATCGGCAGCCCGGCCAGGGTCCGGCGCGCGCGCAGCGCGGTCTGGTCGGCCTGGCGCGCCCAGGTCGGCACGCCGCAGAAGAAGGCCATGCCGGCCCACAGGCTGACGCAGGTTTCGACGGCCGGGAGGTTCGGGCTGCGTCCGGCCGCCACCAGGCTGGCCAGCCAGTGGCCGCGAGCGATGTCCAGGCCCTGGCGCAGCGCGGCGATGGCGTCGGCGGCCACCGCTGCGGCGCTGGCGGTGTTCTGCAGTGCTTGCACCGCGCTCAGCGGCTGGTCCGGTGTGGCCGCGCGGTTCGGCGGCAGCAGCAGCGTGGCCAGCACGCGCGGCAACAGCGCCATCGACTCGGCATCGTCGGCCACGCCGCCATGTTCCAGTGTCGCGGCCAGGCGCAGGCCGCGCACGAAGGCCACGCGCAGGCGCTGCGGACCCGGCAGGTCGGCCATCAGCGCATCCCCTTCGGCGCAGGCCAGCCGGCTCAGCGCCGTGCCGGTCGGCAGACCGCCCGCCAGCTCTTCGCGCCACACGGCATCAGGCGCTTCGGCCGGCACGCGGGGCGGCACCAGCGACAGCCGCAGCGAGCTGCCGGCCAGGGCCCAATGCACGAAGACCAGCCGCGTCAGGCTGGACGCGGGGGCGTCGAACACCCAGCCGGCCGGCAGGTCCATGGCCGCGGTGCCCAGCGGATCCTCGAAGCGTGGCATGGTGGTGACCCTCCAGCGGAGGGCCAGCATACTCCGCCGCCGGCGCGCTATTCCACGCCGCCCAGCGGGGCCCGCCAGTACTTGAAGGTGCCCATCGCGCTGGCCACCAGTTCACCGGCGGTGTTGCGCACATGGGCCTCGGTGGTGCAGAGCGAACCACCGGCGTTGAGCACGCGTCCTTCGGCCGTCAGCGGTCCTCGCCCGGGCTTGACGAAGCGGGTGGACATCTCCACCGTCACCACGGTGGACGAGGCGGCCCGCGGGTGCGAGGTGGCGGCGCGCGCCATGGCCACGTCCAGCAGCGTCATCAGCACGCCGCCGTGCGCGGCGGGCAGCAGGTTGCACAGGTCTTCGCGCAGCTCGGGCAGGCTCAGCAGGGACGTCCCGGGGGCAGACTCTCGCTGCTGCACGCCCAGCAGCTTGAGGAACGGGATGTGGTCAATCGGCGTTTGCGCGGTCATGGTGGTCATGGCAGTCATGGCGGCCATTGTCCGATGCGTTCATCCGCCGATTCCCGAGCCGGCGAGCGCGCGGCCCGCTCACGAGGCCGCCTTGATCATGTTGCGCGCGATCACGATCTGCTGGATCTGGCTGGTGCCTTCGTACAACCGGAACAGCCGCACGTCGCGGTAGAAGCGCTCCATCGCATGCTCGGCGATGTAGCCCGAGCCGCCGAGGATCTGCACACCGCGGTCGGCGACACGGCCGACCATCTCGGAGGCAAACAGCTTGCAGCACGAGGCTTCCGTCGCATGCGGCAGTCCGTCGTCGCGACGGCGCGCGGCATCGATGACCATGCACTCGGCGGCATAGAGCTCGGTCTGGCTGTCGGCCAGCATCGCCTGCACCAGCTGGAATTCGGCGATGGGCTGGCCGAACTGCTTGCGCTCCATCGCGTAGCGCAAGGCATCGGCGAGGATGCGCCTGGCCACGCCGACGCAGACCGCCGCAATGTGGATGCGGCCCTTGTCCAGCACCTTCATCGCGGTGTAGAAGCCCTTGCCTTCCTTGCCGCCGATCAAGTTGGCCGCCGGCACACGGCAGTTCTCGAAAATAACGTCGCAGGTGTGCGCGCCCTTCTGCCCCATCTTCTTGTCGCGCTTGCCCAGGCTGATGCCGGGCGACTTGGCGTCGACGATGAAGGCCGAGATGCCGCTGGCGCCCTTGTTGGCTGGATCGGTGCGCGCCATCAAGGTGAAGATGCCGGCCTGCGGCGCATTGGTGATGAAACGCTTGCTGCCGTTGACGATGTAGTGGTCGCCGGCTCCGTCTGTTCCCCGGATCGCCGTCGTGCGCAGCGAAGCCGAATCGGAGCCTGACTCAGGCTCGGTCAGCGCAAACGACGCGGTGAGTTCACCGGTGGCCAGGCGCGGCAGGTACTGCGCCTTCTGCGCCTCGGTGCCGTCCATCAGGATGCCTTGCGAGCCGATGCCCACGGTGGTGCCGATCACCGAACGGAAGGCCGGCGAGGTCTGGCCCAGCTCGATCATCACGCGGGCCTCTTCCTCCATCGTCAGCTGCAGGCCGCCGTAGGCCTCGGGGATGGTCAGGCCGAACAGGCCCAGTTGCTTCATGTCCTCGACGAGGGACGACGGGATCTCGTCAGTCTCGGCGACTTCGTTCTCGGCCGGCACCAGGCGCTCGCGCACGAAGCGGCTGACGCTGTCGAGCAGCGCGTTCAGGGTCTCGGTATCGCGGATCATCGTGCGCTACTCCTTTCACAGGACATCGGCGGTGCCGAGAATGGCCGTGGCCTGGCT
>NZ_DATILJ010000138.1:0-15540 GCF_035476535.1 Aquabacterium sp. | reverse complement strand
GCTCAGCGCCCCAGCCGCTTGCAGATTTCCAGCGTCAGCCCCGACTGGTTCAGCGCGTAGAAGTGGATGCCCGGCACGCCGCCGGCGATCAGCCGTTCGCACAGCTTGCTCACCACGTCCAGCCCGAAGGCGCGGATCGATGCGGCGTCGTCCATGTAGCCTTCCATCTTCAACGCCACCCAGCGCGGGATCTCGATGCCGTCCCGTTGCGCGAACTGCGCCACGCGGGCGTAGTTGTGGAAGGGCATGATGCCCGGCACGATGGGCACGGTGACGCCCAGTGCACGCACCTCATCGACGAAGTGGAAGTACGCGTCGGGGTTGAAGAAGAACTGCGTGATCGCGGCATTCGCACCAGCCTTGACCTTGTCAGCAAAGTGCTGCAGGTCGCGCCGCGAATAGCGCTGCTCCGGGTGGTACTCCGGATAGGCCGCGACCTCGATGATCCAGTCGGCGCCTTGCGTTTCGCGGATGAAGCGGATCAGCTCGCTGGCATAGCGGAACTCGCCGGCCACCGCGGTGCCGCTGGGCAGGTCGCCGCGCAGCGCGACGAGGCGGCGGATGCCTTGCGCACGGTAGGTGGCCAGGATCTCGGCGATGCCCTCGCGCGTGGAGCCGACGCAGGACAGGTGCGGCGCGGCTTCGAAGCCGGCCGTCGCGATGTCGCGCACGGTGGCCAGTGTCTTCTCGCGCGTGGAGCCACCGGCGCCGTAGGTGACGCTGAAGTACTCGGGCCGGATCGCGGCGAGTTCCTGCACCACCGTCTTCAGCTTCTCGCTGCCGACGGGGGTGTTCGGGGGAAAGAACTCGACGCTGACCGGCAGGGTGTGGGGGGTGCCCATGCTGGTCGCCTGCCTCAATAGCGGTACGAATCGGGCTTGTACGGGCCGGTTTTAGCGACACCGATGTAGGCCGCCTGCTCCTCGCTCAACTCGGTCAGCTGGGCGTTCAGCGTCTTCAACTGCAGCCGCGCCACCTTCTCGTCAAGATGCTTGGGCAGCACATAGACCTTGCCGACGGTATAGGCATCCTGGCGCGAATACAGCTCGATCTGCGCGATGGTCTGGTTCGCGAAGGACGAACTCATCACATAGCTCGGGTGGCCGGTGCCGCAGCCCAGGTTCACCAGGCGCCCCTTGGCCAGCATGATGATGCGCTTGCCCGGTTGGCCATCCACGCCCGGGAAGATGATGTGGTCGACCTGCGGCTTGATCTCTTCCCATTCGTACTTCTCGACCGATGCGATGTCGATCTCGTTGTCGAAGTGGCCGATGTTGCAGACGATGGCGTTGTGCTTCATCGCGGCCATGTGCTCGTGCGTGATGACGGACTTGTTGCCGGTGGCGGTGACGAAGATGTCGGCCTTGTCGGCCGCCCAGTCCATGGTCACGACACGGTAGCCTTCCATTGCTGCCTGCAGCGCGTTGATCGGGTCGATCTCGGTGACCCAGACCTGCGCCGACAGCGCGCGCAGCGCCTGCGCCGAGCCCTTGCCCACATCGCCATAACCGGCGACGACGGCGATCTTGCCGGCGATCATCACGTCGGTGGCGCGCTTGATGCCGTCGACCAGGCTTTCGCGGCAGCCGTAGAGGTTGTCGAACTTGCTCTTGGTGACCGAGTCGTTGACATTGATGGCGCGGAACAGCAGCGTGCCCTTGGCCGACATCTCGTTCAGGCGGTGCACGCCGGTGGTCGTCTCTTCGGTGACGCCGATGATCTGCGCGCTCTTGCGTGTGTACCAGGTGGCGTCGACGGCGAGCTTGGCCTTGATCGCGGCGAACAGTTCACGCTCTTCTTCGCTGCCCGGGTTGGCCAGCAGCGAAGCATCCTTCTCGGCGCGCTGGCCCAGGTGCATCAGCAGCGTGGCGTCGCCGCCGTCGTCGAGGATCATGTTCGGGCCTTCGCCGTCCGATCCCTTGGCGCCGAACTCGAAGATGCGGTGGGTGTAGTCCCAGTAGTCCTTCAGCGATTCGCCCTTGTAGGCGAAGACCGGCGTGCCTTGAGCGACCAGCGCCGCGGCGGCATGGTCCTGCGTCGAGAAGATATTGCACGAGGCCCAGCGCACTTCGGCGCCCAGCGCCTGCAGCGTCTCGACCAGCACGGCGGTCTGGATCGTCATGTGCAGGCTGCCGGTGATGCGCGCGCCTTTCAGCGGCTGGGTCTTCGCGTATTCCGAGCGGATGGCCATCAGCGCGGGCATCTCGCTCTCGGCGATGTTCAGTTCCTTGCGGCCCCAGGCGGCCAGCGACAGGTCGGCGATCGCGTAGTGATCGGCGGGGAGGGGTTTCAGCACAGCATTCATGGTCAGGAAGCTCCGTTGGCGGGTGGACCCGCGGCGGCGACCATGAGAGGGGACGTTCTTCAAGCCCACCCACGACCGACCTTGCGGGTGAGCGCCGTTGCACAGATGTGGTTTCGAGCCTGGGGCCAGGGTGGCCTTGCAACGCTCCTCGAAACAGGCGCGAATTCTAGCCATTTCGCCGCCGGCCGTGGCAAGGCGCTGTGGGAGACTGATGCGATGTCTGCCCAGCAGTTCTCGCCCAATGCGTCGGCCGAAGCCAGCCGGCAGCCCCTGGCGGCCGCGGGCCGCATGCGGCCGCTGCGCGAGTTGCCCGCCGCGGTGCTGGCCTCGCTGCATGGCGTGCTGACCGACATCGACGACACGCTGACGCGCGACGGTGCGATCGAGCCGGCCGCGCTGGACGCGCTGCGCGCACTGGAGGCCGCCGGCGTGCCGGTGATCGCGATCACCGGGCGACCGGCCGGCTGGAGCGAGCCGTTTGCACTGGCCTGGCCGGTGCGCGCCATCGTCGCGGAGAACGGCGGCGTGATGTTGCGGCGTGAGGGTCACGGCGCGGCCCCGCGCGCGCGGTGCAGTTTCACGGTCGACGACCGCACCCGTGCCGAGCAGTTCTGCCGCCTGCAGGCCTGCGCCGCCGCGGTGCTGGCAGAAGTGCCCGGCACCACGCTGGCGCAGGACAGCCCGGGCCGGCTGACCGACATCGCGGTGGACCACAGCGAGTTCTGCACGCTGGATGCCGGGCGCATCGCCCAGGTGGTGGCGGTGATGCGCCGCCATGGGCTGACCGCCACGGTCAGCTCGATCCACGTCAACGGCTGGATCGGCGATCACAACAAATGGACGGCGGCGCTCTGGGCGGTGGAGACCGTGGTGGGCCAGGCCTTCGATCCAGCCCGCTGGCTCTATGTCGGCGACTCCACCAACGACCAGCTGATGTTCGAGCGCCTGCCGTTCACGGTGGGTGTGGCCAACATCGCGCGCTTCGTGCCGCAGCTTGTGTGCTGGCCGGCCTGGGTGACCGCGGCCGAGCGCGGCGCAGGTTTTGCCGAACTGGCCGCCGCGCTGCTGGCCGCACGCGCCGGCCGATGAAGCGATGGGCCTGGTGCCAGAAGCCGCGGCTCAGCGCGTGACCCTGGCGTCGAGAAAGCGGGCCATGCGCTGCAGTTCGTCGTCCAGCGCTGCACGAAATGCCGCCTCGCGCGGCGGCTTGCCGGCGACGTAGCCGAACTCGGCGCCGAGCACGCCGTCGCGCAGCGCCAGGTTGGCCCAGCCGATGACCTGGTCGCGCCACAGCAGCGGCAGCGCGTAATGGCCACGCAGGCGCTTCGCCGCCGGCGTGTAGGCCTCGAAGCGGTAGGCCCAGCCCCACAGCAGCTCGAAGCGGCGGCGGTCCCAGACCACGGGGTCGAAGGGGGCCAGCAGGCGCACCGTGTCGCCGGGCTCGTGGCGTGCCGAGCGGGCGCGCTCGTCGGCAGGCCACAGCCAATCGACGCCGTCAATGCGCACCCGCGCCAGCCGCTCACGGGCGCGCTGCAGCGCCGCGGCGCGGTTGTGAAACCATTGCGGCACGCCATCCTTCAGCAGGCCCACCAGTTGGCCCAGCGAGGCCGAGGGCAGCGGGGCGTACTTGCGCACGATCACCTCGACCAGCGCGTCCAGCGCCTGCTCGGGCGAACACGCCGGTGCCGGCGCTTCGCGCGCCGCGTACAGCCGCACGCCGCCTTCGCGGCCGGCAATGCGCAGCAGGCCGCGGTAATGCATGGCATCGAGCAGCTGCGTACTGGCGTTGCCCGAACCCCCGAACCAGTTGCGCACCTTGCCATGCGCAAAGTGCGCGTCCACGTCGCGCGGGTGCACGCGGCCCTGTTCGCGCACGAAGTCCAGCACCGCCGCGGCCTGTTGGCGGCGTTCGGCCGGCCACACGGTGCGGGCCTCGCGCGGGTGCATCAGCGCCTGCGTCTCGCGCGGCAGGAAGCCGTAGTTGACGAAGTAGTCTTCCTCCAGCCCCAAGCGCGGGTAGCGGCGCTCCAACTCACCGGCGCGGTAGTCGGTGACGCGGTGGCGCAGCGTCAGGTCCTGCGCGCGGGCCGGCGCGCGCAGCGGGTCGGCCTGCACGAAGCCCAGCCGCGAGATGGCCTTGGGCAGCGTGGTCGGCGCGAACAACGTGCGCGCCACCGCATAGCGGCGCAGGTCATCGAGGGTGATGGCGCGGGTCGGCATCAGGCGCAAGAGCTTCGGGGCGGGGCACCGATGGTGCCACCGCCGCCGGTTCACGCCGCGCGCTTGCGCTTGAACAGCTTCACGCCCAAGCCGCCGACCACCGCCAGCCCGAGCAGGATGACTTTCGCGAACTTGGCGAAGAACACGCCGGCCAGCGCCAGGAATCCCAGCTTCTTGGCCGCGACACCGCCCAGCACCAGCGCGGCCAGCCCGTATTCGGCGACATGGTCGGTCTTGGCATCGAAATCGGCATAGCGCTTGCCGTCCTTGTACTCCAGCGCGGCCAGCATCGCCTGTGCCGCCGGCTTGTGTTGCGGCAGCTCGCTCAGGCCGGTCACCAGGTTCAGGCTGAAGTAGCCCTCGCGGCCCAGCGCATAGGTGTTGTAGTTGACGCCCTGGCTGGCATCGGCTGGCGCATTCTTCTCGCGCGAGGACATCGCCCACACCAGCCGATGGGCGCCGGCGTCGTAAGCCGGTTGTTCGACCCAGCCGATCACCTCGATCGGCGTTACGCCCAGCTTCACGCGCTCTTCGTTCGAGGCTTCGGTGCCTTCGCGGTAGCTCTTCAGCAGTTCGTCGGCCTTCCAGTCGCGGGCGTCGTCGTCCTTCACGTAGCCCGCGGCCTCGAAGCGCACCGGCATGAACCACTGCTGGCCATCGGTCGGAAACACCAGGCCCTGCAGCCGCGTGTCCTTGCCGGGGTTGCCCATGGCCTGCAGCAGCTGCGTGGCCTGCGGCTGGGGAATCCATTGGTGGCCGGCGGGCAGGTGCAGCACGGCCTGGCCGGCCAGTTCGATGTCGGCCGGGCCCTTGCGCGCGGCCTTCTCGGCCTCGGCAAAGGCGTCGGGTCCCTTGTGCGGCGCGGAAGCCGGCGCGGCGGCCTGACTGCCCAGCGGCAGCATCAGCGCCAGGGCCGAAGCCACGGTCAGTGCCAGTGTGCGAATCATCGAATCCTCCCTGGTGTTGTAGGGGCCGGATTGTCTCAGCCGGGCCGTGTGTCCATGTCCCTTGAACTGCGGATGCCGGCGCGCCGTCGTGATCCGCCGTTCGTCGCATCGGGGTGGCGCGAGGCCGGGCAGCGCCCTAAGATCTTCAACCGATCTGGTCGACTCGGAGCTGATCGACGATGCGCTTTCTCGCCCCTGCTCTTGTTTCCCTGTTCATCGCGGCCTGTGGCGGCGGTGACGATTCGGTGTCTGCGCCCAACGGCCCGGCCCGCGGTTCCTACACCGTGACGCTGCGCAGCGGCGAGCCGTCGCTCATCACGCAGGAAGCCTTGACGCTGCAATTGACCGACGTACACGACAGCCGCTGCCCGATCGATGCGCTTTGCATCTGGGAAGGCCATGCCAGCGTGGCGGTGCAGGTGGTCCAGGCCGGCCATGCCGGTGAGACGCTGCAGATCGGCTTGCCGGCGCCGGCGGAGATGAAGCTGCCGGGCGAGGCGACCTACCGCGGCTTTCGCTTCTCGCTGCAGGGGCTGGATCCAGCGCCGCGAGCGGCGGTGCCGGTGCCGCTGGCGCAGTACCGGGCGGTGGTGCGGGTGGAGCGGGCGGAATAGGTTGAGCCTATTGAAAACCACGATGGGCGACTTTCGTCGCCCATCTGGTCAGCGGCTTCGCCGGGCATTCTTGTGGCTTCGGCCGGGGCTGGCGCCCCTTAACTTCGCTGCGCGAAGTTAGCCTGCGCCGCAAGGTCGACGCGCCGCTTCGCGGCGGCCGGGCCTTCGGCCCGGCTCTGCTGCACGTTTCGTCAGGCCTTGCGGCCTGCCAAATCGCGCAGCACGTCGATCTTGTCCCGTGCTTCCCAGCTGAACTCCGGCTCTTCGCGGCCGAAGTGGCCATAGGCGGCGGTCTTCTGGTAGATCGGGCGTAGCAGGTCCAGCATCTGGATGATGCCCTTCGGACGCAGGTCGAAGACCTCGTTGACGATCGCCGCGATGCGCTCGTCGGGGATCACGCCGGTGCCTTCGGTGTAGACGGTCACGTTCATCGGCTTGGCCACGCCGATGGCATAGGCCACCTGGATCTGGCACTGCTTGGCCAGCCCGGCGGCCACGATGTTCTTCGCGACATAGCGCGCGGCATACGCGGCCGAGCGGTCGACCTTGGTCGGGTCCTTGCCGGAGAACGCGCCGCCGCCGTGCGGGCAGGCGCCGCCGTAGGTGTCGACGATGATCTTGCGGCCGGTCAGGCCGCAATCACCCTGCGGGCCGCCGATGACGAAGCGGCCGGTGGGGTTCACCAGGTAGCGCGTGTCCTTCAGCCACTCCTTGGGCAGCACCGGCTTGATGATCTCTTCGATCACCGCCTCGGTGAACGCCGGCAGCATCTTCTTGCCGTCGCTCATTTCCGGCGCGTGCTGGCTGGACAGCACCACCGTGTCGATGGAATGCGGCTTGCCATCCACATAACGCATCGTCACCTGGCTCTTCGCGTCCGGCCGCAGGAAGGGCAGGCGGCCGTCCTTGCGCAACTGCGCCTGGCGCTCGACCAGGCGGTGTGCGTAGTAGATCGGCGCGGGCATCAGCTCGGGCGTTTCATCGCAGGCGTAGCCGAACATCAGGCCCTGGTCGCCGGCACCGGTGTTCAGGTGGTCGTCGGAGGCCTGGTCGACGCCTTGCGCGATGTCGTTGCTCTGCTTGTCGTAGGCCACCAGCACGGCGCAGCCCTTGTAGTCGATGCCGTACTCGGTGTTGTCGTAGCCGATGCGCTTGATGGTGTCGCGCGCGACCTGGATGTAATCCACATGCGCGTTGGTCGTGATCTCGCCGGCCAGCACCACGAGACCGGTATTGCACAGCGTTTCGGCTGCCACGCGGGACCGCGGGTCCTGCGCAAAGATCGCGTCGAGGATGGCATCGGAGATCTGGTCGGCCACCTTGTCCGGGTGACCTTCGGAGACCGATTCCGACGTGAAAAGAAAGTCGTTCGCCACTTCAATACACTCCTATGCAGTTGAAACCCGCTCGCCGGGCCCTGGGGGTGTATGCGGCGAACGCTTTAGCGGTATTTGACAGGCTGTGAAACCAGCCCGAACGCGAGACCGGGTCCCGCGTATCGCCCCGCAAGTTGTCCTTTAACTCGGCGACGTCGGAATTATACGAACGCATGTTGACCTTGATGCAATGGCTGGCGCGCCGATCGCCGGCACGCTTGCACACTTGGGGCGCTTTTCTGGGCTGGCTGGCGTATGGGTTGTCGGCCGGCTATCGGCAGCGCCTGCGGGCGCATGCCGCGCTGGCTGGCCTGAGCCCGGCCGAGCGCCGGCGTTCGGTGGCCGAAACCGGCCGCATGGTGGCCGAGCTGCCCTGGCTGTGGCTGCGCCCCGTCGAGCGGCCGCTGGGTGCGCTGGTGCGCTGGCAAGGGGGCGAGTTGATCGATGCCGCGCTGGATGCCGGCCGTGGCCTGGTGCTGCTGACGCCGCACCTGGGCTGCTTCGAGGTCTGCGCGCAGGCCATCGTCGAGCGCTTCGGCAGCCGCACGCGCTTGACGGCGATGTACCGCCCGGCGCGCCAGGCCTGGTTGCGCTCGCTTGAAGAAACCGCGCGCCGCCGCCCCGGGCTGGACACCGCGCCGGCCGCGCTGGCCGGTGTGCGGCAGATGATCCGCGCGCTGCGCCGCGGTGAATCGGTGGGCTTGCTGCCGGACCAGGTGCCGCCGCAGGGCATGGGCGTGTGGGCGCCGTTCTTCGGCCAGCCCGCGTACACGATGACGCTGGCCGCGCGGCTGGTGCAGCAGACCGGCGCCGCGCTGCTACTGATCTGGGCTGAGCGCCTGCCCCACGGCGCCGGTTATGTGCTGCGCGTCAGCGCCCCTGAACAGCCGCTGCCCACCGAAGCGGCCAGTGCCGAGGCCTTGCAGCTGGCCTGCGCCGAGGCCATCAACCGCAACATGGAGCGGCTGATCCGCCAGGCTCCGCACCAGTACCTGTGGGGCTACAACCGCTACAAGCAGCCGCGCAAGGCCGACCTGTCCGGCGTCGAGGTAGCGGCCCCGTGAAAAATGGGTTGGCGCGCCTGCTGCTGGGCATGTTGTGGCTGATCCAGCTGTTGCCATTGGGCCTGCAAGCCGCCATCGGACGCGGCATCGGCCGGCTGCTGTATGCGCTGGCCGGCTCGCGCCGCAAGGTGGCCTTGCGCAATGTCGAGCTGTGCCTGCCGGCGCTGGATGCCGCGGCGCGCGAGGCGCTGGTGCGCGAGCATTTCGGCTGGCTGGGCCGCAGCCTGGTCGAGCGTGGCCTGCTCTGGTATGCGCGGCCCGAGCGGCTGAAGCGATTGATCCATGTCGAAGGCGACATCGGCCTGGCCGAGCGCAGCGCCAAGCCGGTGATGTGGCTGGTGCCGCACTTCGTGGCGCTGGATGTGGCGGGCGCCGCAACACAGCTGTTCCAGCGCAAGCAGGTGGCCTCGATCTACCAGGCGCAGAGCAACAAGGTGTTCGATGCGGCGATGCGCAAGGGCCGCCTGCGCTACAACCAGGGCCAGGTGTTCTCGCGCCATGAGACCGCGCTGCCGCTGGTGCGTGCGGTGCGGCGTGGCCATGTGTTCTTCAACCTGCCGGACATGGACTTCGGCACCAAGGACGCCGCCTTCGTGCCCTTTTGCGGCGTGCCCGCGGCCACGCTGCTGGCGCCGGCGCGTTTGGCCCGCTCGCTCGGCATGATCGTGCAGCCGGTGCTGGCCGAACTGCTGCCGGGCGGGCAGGGCTACCGCGTGCGCTTCCTGCCGCCGCTGGAGCATTTCCCCGGCGACGACAGCGACGAAGCCGCTGCCGCCCGCATGAACCGCTGGATCGAAGAAGAAGTGCGGCGCAACCCGGCGCAGTACCTGTGGGTGCACCGCCGCTTCAAGACCCGGCCCGAAGGCATGCCCCCCCTCTACTAGCATGCTGCGGCCGGGGCCGATAATCCCGGCCCATGAACCTGAGATTCACCAAGATGCATGGCGCGGGCAACGACTTCGTCGTGCTTGACGCCACGCGCGCGCCGATCACGCTGCAGCCCGAGCAGCTGCGGCGGCTCGGCGACAGGCGCTTCGGCGTCGGCGCCGACCAGATCCTGATGGTCGAGCCCAGCCAGACGCCGGGGGTCGACTTCCGTTACCGCATCTTCAACAACACCGGCGACGAGGTCGAGCATTGCGGCAACGGCGCGCGCTGCTTCGTGCGCTATGTGCATGATCGCGGCCTCACCGACCGCAAGCGCATCCGCGTCGAGACGGTGAACAACCTGCTCGAACTGCAGCTGCAGGACGATGGCCGCGTCACCGTCGACATGAACCGGCCGATCTTCGATCACGAGCGTCTGCCCTTCGATGCCAGCGGCCTGACGCCGCGGCGCGAAGGCGGTTTCGAGCTGTGGCCGCTGGATGTCGGCGAGGGCCGGCGGGTCGAAGTGGCGGTGCTGTCGATGGGCAACCCGCATGCGGTGCAGCGGGTGACTGATGTGCGCGAGGCGCCGGTGCTGGAACTCGGCGCGCGCATCGAAGCCCACGTGCGCTTTGCGCGCAAGGTCAACGCCGGCTTCATGCAGGTGGTGTCGCGCCAGCAGATCGCGCTGCGCGTGTTCGAGCGCGATGCCGGCGAAACCCTGGCCTGCGGCACCGGCGCCTGTGCCGCGGTGGTGGCCGGCATCCGGTTGGGCTGGCTGGACCGGCGGGTGGACGTGCAGGCCCGCGGCGGCGAGCTGACCGTTGAATGGGCCGATGACGAGGCTTCGGTGCTGATGACCGGGCCTGCAGAAACCGTGTACGAGGGGGAGATCACGTTATGACATTGCAAGGCGCCATCACCGAGACCGACATCGCGAACTACCTGGCCAACACGCCGGGCTTCTTCGAGCGCCATGCCGAGTTGCTGTCGACCATCCAGCTCACCAGCCCGCATGGCCACCGCGCCGTTTCGCTGCAGGAGCGGCAGATGGAAATGATGCGTGAGAAGGTCAAGGGCCTCGAGCAGAAGATCATGGAGATGATCCGCCATGGCCAGGAGAACGTGGCCATTGCCGACCGGCTGCAGCGCTGGATCCGCGCCATCCTGCTGACACCCAGTGCGGCGGCCTTGCCCGATGTGCTGGTCAGCACGCTCAAGCATGAGTTCCTGATCCCGCTGGCCGCGCTGCGGCTGTGGGGGGTGGACGCAGCGTTCGCGGCACTGCCCTTTGCGCAGGGCGTGGCGGACGACACGCGCAGTTTCGCGTCCAGCCTGGTGCTGCCGTACTGCGGCGTCAACTCGGGCTTCGAAGCGTCGTCCTGGCTGGGTGACAGTGCGCCGGCGATGTCGGTCGCGCTGATCCCGCTGTACCGGCCGTCGCAGGACGAGGCCTTCGGCCTGCTGGTGCTGGGTTCACCCGACCCGACGCGCTACACCGCCGAGATGGGCACCGAGTTCCTGCAGCGCATCGGCGAGATCGCAGGCGCCGGCTTGTCGCGCCTGCTGCCGCAGGGCTGAGAGCCGTGTCCGCGCCGGTGCTGAGCGCGGAGATCGAGCGCTTCGTCCAGCACCTGCGTGTCGAGCGCCGTCTGGCGGCGCGCTCACTGACCCTGTACACCGCGGCACTGGCCGATCTGCAGGCGCGCGCCGCCGAAGACGGTGTCGAGTTGCCCTCGGCACAGCCGCACCACCTGCGCCGCTGGGTCGCGCGCCTGCGCGAACGCGGGCTGGGCCCACGCAGCATCGCGATCACGCTGGCCGCCTGGCGGGGGCTGTACCGTTACTGGGGCCGTGAACGCCTGGTGCCGAACAACCCGGTGGACGGGCTGCGGCCACCGAAAGCGCCGCAATCCCTGCCCAAGGCCTTGCCGGTGGATCAGGCCGTCGCGCTGATGCAGGCGCCGGCGGCGGCCGAGTCCGGCGCGGTGTCGGCGGCGCTGGCCGCGCGTGACCACTGCATCGTCGAGTTGCTCTACGGCTGCGGGCTGCGCGTTGGTGAACTGGTCGGCCTGGACCACCATGCCGGGCCGCAGGCGGCCGGCTGGATCGATGCCGCCGATGCCAGCGCGCATGTGCTGGGCAAGGGCAGCAAGCGCCGCAGCCTGCCGGTGGGCGAGCCGGCCCTGCAGGCGCTGGCGGCCTGGCTGGCCTGCCGCGGGCTGCTGGCGCACGGCGGCGAGGCGGCGCTGTTCGTCAGCCAGCGCGGCACGCGGCTGTCGCCCAGCCAGGTGCGCTCGCGGCTGAAGGCCATGGCGCTCGCGGCCGGTCTGCCGACCGGCGTGCATCCGCACATGCTGCGGCACAGTTTTGCGTCCCACCTGCTGCAGTCCAGCGGCGACCTGCGCGCGGTGCAGGAACTGCTGGGCCACGCCAACATCGCGACCACGCAGATCTACACCAAGCTGGACTTCCAGCACCTGGCCAAGGTCTACGACGCGGCCCATCCCCGCGCGAAGCGGCGCTGAACTCCCGATCCGAATTCGACCCATGAAAACCATCCGCCTGCGTGAAGGCAAGGAACGTTCATTGCTGCGCCGCCACCCCTGGGTGTTCGAGGGCAGCATCGCCAAAGGCGGCGGCGATGCCGGCGAAACGGTGCGCGTCGAAGCCCATGACGGCCAGTTCCTGGCCTGGGCCGCGTTCAGCCCCCATTCGCAAATCCGCGTGCGGGCCTGGAGTTTCGACGAGGCCGAGCGCATCGACGAAGCCTTCTTCGCGCGGCGCCTGCAGCGTGCCGTCGCCTTGCGCGCGCGCCTGGGCATCGTCAGCGACGCGATGCGCCTGGTGCATGGCGAGGCCGATGGCCTGCCGGGCCTGGTGGTCGACCGCTACGGCGACACCTTGAGCGTGCAGTTCCTGTCCACCGGCAGCGAGCGCTGGCGCGAGCTCATCGTGCGCCAGTTGCTGGCGGCCACGGGCCTGAGCCGGCTCTACGAGCGCTCGGACACCAGCGTGCGCAAGCTCGAAGGCCTGGACCAGCGCACCGGCTGGCTGGCCGGCGAGGGCGCCACCGAGCTGGCCATCACCGAGCACGGCCTCAGCCTGGGTCTGGACGTCGCGCTGGGCCACAAGACCGGCTACTACCTGGACCAGCGGGACAACCGCCAGCGCTTTGCCGCGCTGGTGCGCCAGCTGGGTTGCCAGCGCGTGCTGAACTGCTACAGCTACACGGGGGGATTCAGCGTCGCGGCGCTGGCCGGTGGCGCCCGACAGGTCACCAGTGTCGATTCCTCCGGCCCGGCGCTGGAGCAGGCGCGCCGGAACCTGCAACGCAATGGCTTCGACCCTGGCCCCCACGGCTTCGCCGATGCCGACGTGAACCAGTACCTGCGCCAGGCCCTGGCCGAAGGCACGAGTTTCGACGCCATCGTGCTCGACCCGCCCAAGTTCGCGGCCAGTGCGGCGCATGCCGAACGCGCTGCGCGCGCCTACAAGGACATCAACCGCCTGGCCTTGAAACTGCTGTCGCCGGGAGGCCTGCTGTTGACGTTTTCCTGCTCCGGCGGCATCAGTGCCGATCTGTTCCACAAGATCGTTGCCGGCGCAGGTCATGATGCCGGCGTCGACGCGGCCATCGTGCAGCGGCTCGAAGCGGCGCCGGACCACCCGACGACGATCAACTTCCCCGAGGGTGAATACCTCAAGGGGCTGGCGCTGATCCGCAGCTGAACCATCGTCCATCGCGCCGTGCCTGAGCCCTCACCCACCGGCCGCGGCCGGCAGCACCACGCGGGGCTCGAACTTGGCCCGGTGCACGCTGAAGAACGCCTTCACGTTGCGCACGTTGGCGTCCTGCGTGAACAGGCGCTGCACCAGCGCGTGGTACGCCGCCATGTCCGGCGCCCACACCACCAGCATGAAGTCCGGCCCCGGCGAGACCCGGTAGCACTGCTGCACCGGCGCCTCGGCCACCGCACGCTGCTCGAAGGCCTGCAGATGCTCGGCGCCCTGCGCGTCGAGTGACACCTCCACCAGCGCCGTCAACCCAGCCACCTGCTGCGGCGAGACGATGGCCACCTGGCGCTCGATCACCCCGCTGTCGATCAGCCGGCGCACACGACGCAGCGTGGTGGCCGGCGAGGCATGCGCGGCTTCGGCCAGCGCCTGGTTGGCGCGCGCAGCGTCGGTCTGCAGCAAATCCAGCAGCCTGAGGTCCAGGGCATCCAGTTCGATCATGAAATTTCAGCCTGATGATTGACTGCGGTTTGAAATTATTCGTCATCCGGATTGATGGGTGCATGAGGATTTCATAAACGAGAGAAATTTGCACGCCTGTTTCTTCAGTGGCCGCCTAGCATGCGCTCCCATCGTCCATCCCGCAGGAGCTTCCCAGATGTGTGGCATCGTCGGCGCGGTCAGCGCACGCAACATCGTTCCGATCCTGGTTGAAGGCCTGAAGCGCCTGGAGTACCGCGGCTATGACAGCTGCGGCGTCGCCGTGCATCAGGACGGTGCCTTGCGTCGCGCCCGCAGCACCTCGCGCGTGGCAGAGCTCGATGCGCAGGTGTCACAGGAAGGTGTCAGCGCCGGCACCGGCATTGCCCACACCCGCTGGGCCACGCACGGCGCCCCGGCGGTGCACAACGCCCACCCGCATTTCTCCACCGGACCGAATGGCACGGCGCGGGTGGCACTGGTGCACAACGGCATCATCGAGAACCACGACGAGTTGCGCGCCGAACTGGAAGCCAAGGGCTTCGTGTTCGAGAGCCAGACCGACACCGAGGTCATCGCCCACCTGGTGAACCACCTCTACGACGGGGACCTGTTCGACGCGGTGCAGCGCGCCACGCGGCGGCTGAAGGGTGCCTACGCCATCGCCGTGTTCTGCCGCGACGAGCCGCAGCGCGTGGTCGGTGCCCGCGAAGGCTCGCCGCTGGTGCTGGGCGTCGGCAAGGGCGAGACCTTCCTGGCCTCGGACGCAATGGCGCTGGCCGGTGTCACCGACCAGATCGCCTACCTGGACGAGGGCGACATCGTCGACCTGCAACTGGGCAAGCACTGGATCGTCGCGCGCCAGCCCGATGGCACGCACAAGCCGGTGCAGCGTGAAGTGCGCACCGTGCACGCCCACTCCGGCGCCGCCGAGCTGGGGCCCTACCGCCACTACATGCAGAAGGAGATCTTCGAGCAGCCGCGCGCCATCGCCGACACGCTGGAAGGCGTGGGCGGCATCTCGCCGGAGTTGTTCGGCGACAAGGCCTTCAAGGTCTTCAAGGACGTCGAGCAGGTGCTGATCCTGGCCTGCGGCACCAGCTACTACTCGGGCAGCACGGCAAAGTATTGGCTGGAATCGATCGCCGGCATCCCCACCAGCGTGGAGGTGGCCAGCGAATACCGCTACCGCGACAGCGTGCCGAACCCGAAGACGCTGGTGGTCACCATCAGTCAAAGTGGCGAAACGGCCGACACCATCGCCGCGCTGAAGCACGCCCGCGCCCAAGGCATGCCGCACACGCTGACGATCTGCAACGTCAGCACCAGCGCGATGGTGCGCGAATGTGCGCATGCCTTCGTCACGCGCGCGGGCGTGGAGATCGGCGTTGCCTCGACCAAGGCCTTCACGACGCAGCTGGTGGCGCTGTTCCTGCTGACGCTGGCGCTGGCGCAGACCCGGGGCCGGCTGAACGAGCAGCAGGAGGCCGATCACCTGAAGGCGCTGCGCCACCTGCCCAGCGCGGTGCAGGCGGTGCTGGCGCTGGAGCCGCAGGTGGTGGCCTGGGCCGAGCAGTTTGCACGCAAGGAAAACGCGCTGTTCCTCGGCCGCGGCCTGCACTACCCGGTGGCGCTGGAAGGCGCGCTGAAGCTCAAGGAGATCAGCTACATCCACGCCGAGGCCTACCCGGCCGGTGAGCTGAAACACGGCCCGCTGGCGCTGGTGACCGCGGCGATGCCGGTGGTGACGGTGGCACCGAACGATGCGCTGCTGGAAAAGCTGAAGAGCAATCTGCAGGAAGTGCGGGCCCGCGGTGGCGAGCTGTTCGTCTTCGCCGACAGCGACACCCACATCACCTCCGGCCCCGGCGTGCACGTGATCCGCATGCCGGAGCACTACGGACCGCTATCGCCCATTCTGCACGTCGT
>NZ_DATILJ010000137.1:0-7688 GCF_035476535.1 Aquabacterium sp. | reverse complement strand
CCGAAGGCGGTGGCGGCCTGCACGAAATCCAGCTCGCGCAGCTTCAGGGTTTCGGCGCGCACCAGCCGGCACAGCGTGGCCCAGCCGGTGAGGCCGAGGATGGCGCAGAGCATGAAGACCTTCAGGTCCGAGCGCTCGACGCCGGTTTCGAACCACTCCGGGTGCTTGTCCAGCCCGACCTGCACCATCAGCACGCAGGCGGCGATCAGCAGCACGCTGGGCACCGAGGACAACGTGGTGTAGAGATACTGCACCACCTCGTCGACCCAACCCCTGAAGTAGCCGGCCAAAATGCCCAGCGAGATGGCGATGGGCAGTGTGGCCAGCGTCGACAGCGAGCCGATCACGAAGGCGGTGCGCACGCTCTTGAGCGTCTGCACCAGCACGTCGTTGCCGGTGCGGTCGGTGCCGAAGACATGGTAGTGGCCCATCAGCGCGGCCACGACGCCGCCGAACACGCAGATCACCGCCAGCATCACCAATACCGCGCGCACCGGCAGGTGGGTGCGGTCGGCGGCAATGTCTTGCCAGGCCTGCAGCGTGCCGCCATGCGCGCGGCGCAGCAGCCAGGCCGCGGCGACGCTGCACAGCGCCGCCAGCGCCAGGCCGAGCACCACGCCGCCGATGACGCGGCCGCGCACGTCGCCCACCCACTCTTGCGCCGGGTTCTTCAGGTGCGCGCCGCCATGCAGCAGGCGCGGCAGCTCCCGCGTGATCTGGCCATCGCGTTCCACCGGCTGCTTGGTGTAGGCCAGGTAGGCCAGCGGTCCGGAGTAGGTGGTCTCGCGCATGGCGATCTGGCGCGACAAGGCCAGGTCCAGCAGCGATTCGGCACGGGTATCGAAGTACACCTGCGCCGCGGCCTGGCCCGCGGTGGGCGCCAGCGCGCGGCGGAAGTGCACGCTGTCCAGCGCGGTAACCCCCAGGAACAGCAGCAGCACCATCGCCGAACACAGCGCGGCCGGATCGCGCAGCACCTTGGTCCAGGTGGCGCGCAGCTGCTCGTGGCGCACGATGCGCACGGCATAGACGATCAACGCGACGAACAGCGCCCACAGCGCGGCGTCGGTCCACAACAAGACGAACTTGAAGGACATGGGTTTTTCTCGTTCAGGACAGCCGCACGCGCGGATCGACCCAGGTGTAGGCGATGTCGATCAGCACATTGGTCGCGATGTACAGCAGCGAGCCCAGGAACACCATCGTGCGCACGATGGCGAAGTCCTGGCCGCTGATGGCCTCGATGACGAAGGCGCCCAGGCCCGGAATGCCGAAGAAGCTTTCGAACACCAGGCTGCCGAGAAAGACATACGGCAGGTAGGAACCGGCGCTGGTGATGATCGGGATCAGCGCATTGCGCAGCACATGGCGGAACAGCACCACCTGCTCCGACAGGCCCTTGGCCCGTGCGGTGCGCACGTAGTCCTTGCCGACCTCCTCCAGGAACATCGCACGGTAGAGCCGCGCCTCGCCGCCCAGGCGGGACAGCAGCGACAGCATCACCGGCAGCACCAGGAAGCGCACCGCATCCAGCCCCGGCGCATAACCCGAGATCGGCACCAGCCGCAGCACGCGCGAAAACAGGAACTGGCCGACGATGATGTAGAACAGGCTGGAGATCGACAGCATCAGCACGCACAGCACGACGCCCCAGAAGTCGATGCGGGAGTGCCGGAAGAACACCAGCATCAGCGAGAAGGACACGCTGACGATCAGTTGCAGGATGAACAGCGGCACCGCCAGCTGCAGGCTCACGCCCATGCGGGTGGCCACCTCATGGCCGATGTCGGTGGAACGCGCCGAGTCGCTGCGGCCGAAATCCAGCACCATCAGCGAGATCGAGCGTTCCCACAGCACCGTGCGCGTCAGCTTGGCCGGGCCGGATTCCTTGTCGTTCCAGTACAGCGGCCGGTCGTAGCCGCGTTCGGACTTCCATTTGTCGATCTGCTCCTGCGTCACGCGCTTGCCGCCGATGTTCAGCCGCGCCATGTCGTCCGGCGTGTTGACGGTGAAGAACAGGAAGAAGGTCAGCAGGTTGACGCCGATCAGGATCAGGATGCCGTAGCCCAGGCGTCTGACGATGAAACTGCCCATGGTCAGGAGGCCTCGGTTGCGGCGGTGGCCGTGCCGCGCGCGGTGGCGGTTTCACGCTGCCTGAAGCTGCGCCGCGCGATCCACACCAGCGCCAGCGCGCCCAGCGCCAGCAGCGCCATCGGCCAGGCGATCGGGTGGTTCCACTCGGCCTGTTTCTGCGCGCGCAGCGCCGGGTCGACGCGGTAGTACTTGGCCATGTCGCGGATCACGATGCTGGGCTTGCCGTTGTAGACCCATTGCTGGAAGGCCAGCCCGCCCCAGGGGATGTAGCCGAAGCACCAGGGCGTGTCGTGGCGCAGGATGTCGACCATCTTGTCGATCACCTCCTGCTTCTTCGGACCATCGTCCAGCGTCTGCAACTGGCGATAAAGCTTGTCGTACTCGGGGTTCTCGTAGTTGGAGATGTTCTCGCCGTTGGCCTTGGACTTCGAGTTCGGGCCGTACAGCAGGAACAGGAAGTTCTCGGCATCCGGGTAGTCGGCAAGCCAGCCGGCCCAGTAGATCTGGTGCTTGCCCTTGAGCGTCTTGTCCTGGTACTGGTTGAAGTCGGTGGCGCGGATCTCGAGCTGGATGCCGAGCTTGGCGAACTGCTTGGCCATCCAGTCGTTCTCGCTCTTGAACTCGGGCGTCACCGCGCGCTGGAAGTCGTAGTTCAGCACCAGCGGCTTGCCGTTCGCGTCGCGACCATCGGGGTAGCCGGCCTCGGCCAGCAGCGTTTTCGCGTCCTCGATCGGCCGGCGCACGATCTTGCCGTCGACCTGCTTGTGCGTCACCGAGTTGAAGTAGCCCGGCTGGCCCTCGCGCGAGCCGAACAGGCCCGGCGGCACCGGCCCGTGCGCGGCCTCGCCGCCCTTGTGCTTGAAGATGCGGCCATAGCCTTCTTCGTAGTCGATGGCGATGGCGATGGCCTGGCGCAGCTTGCGGTTCTTCTCCTGCTGCGCAGGCGTGTCGCCCTTGCCGACCACCGGGTCCAGCATGTTGAAGCCGAAGTACCAGTTGCTGATGTCGGTCATCAACGGGAACTTGAAGCCGCGTTCGTCGAACTGCCGCTTCACGTCGTCGGAATCGTCGGCGTCGTTGCGGAAGTCGACGCCGTACTCTTGACGCTCGATCTCGGGCACATCGTAGAAGCCCTGTTTGAACTTCTCTTTGCGCGCCACCTTCTCCTTGTCCATCGTCACGTACAAGGTGTCGATGAAGGGCAAGGCCTTGCCGCAATCGTCCAGCAGGCCGGCCGCCTTGTCCTCGGGCATGCCCTCGCAGGGGTAGGTCTCGCCGTGGTAGTTGGGGTTGCGCTTCATCACATGGCGGCGGTCACGGATGAACTCGGCCATCATGAACGGGCCGGTGCCCACCGGCCACTGGTTCAGCGACAGGCCGTTTTCGTTCATGCCCTGCTGGGCGTAGAAGGCATCGGCTTCCCATGGCACCGGCGCCAGGAAGGGCATCGCCATCCAGTAGCTCCATTGCGGGTACTTGCCCTTGAGCCGGATGCGCCAGGTGTATTTGTCGACGGCCGAACTGCCGGCCAGCGGGAACTGGCGAAAGTCGAGGAAGGGTTTGTCGCGGATGTCTTCGGGCAGGCCTTTCAGCAGCTTGGCGTCTTCGCGCTTCATCTGCTCCGCGTAGTCCTTCAGGCCGATCACGTACTCCGCGAAGATCGCGTACAGCGGCGCCTCGATGCGCGGCGTGGCATGGCGCTTGAGCGCATAGACGAAGTCGTCTGCCACCAGTTCGCGTGTGCCCTGGTGCTCGAAGTCCCAGGGCGAGCGCTTGTCGCCAAGCTGCTGGCGCGTCAGCTTGTGGTAGCGGTGCGTGCCGCGTTCATCCAGCGCAAAAGCCGGGTGCGGCTGGTACTTGATGCCGGGCCGGATGTGCACGTCGTACACGCTCTCGGCAATCAGCTCGGGTGGCGCGTCGTCTGGCAAGGGCTTGCCGTCCTTGTCGACGTAGTGCGGCCGGGCCACCGCGGCGGCGGCTTTGGGGATCAGCGTGTACGGCCGCTTCAGGTAGTGGTAACCATAGGGCGGTTCGTAAATCTGAAAGGTATAGGCCGTCTCGTTGTTGGCGTAGGACGCCGTTGGGTCCAGGTAGCGCGGCGAGCGCTCCTCGAACGCATAGAACAAGGTGTTCGTGCGCTCCGCGCCGAAGGGATGCGGACTGTTGTTGCAGCCAGCCGCGATCAACGCGGTGAAAACCGCCAGACCCAGGGCCAGGCGGCGAATAAGGCTTGTTCCGCGCATGCGGGCACTCCTGGTGCATGCACCTGCCGGGGCCGGATAGGCCCCGAACGGTTGCCGAAAAAACGGTTGCCGAAAATAGTGGCGCCTCGACCGAACTGGCTTGTGGCCGGCCCATTTCGAGGCGAAACGAGATTCTAGGGTGCGCAGCACGCGCCATGCCTCGGGGTTTGAGCCGAGGAAAGTGACGCGACACGCCCCGGCACACGGCCCATGGCGTGCTTGGGCGTGCAGCCGCGATCACGCAGCCTCCGCCATCCGGGTTTCCCTCATGCTCAATAAACGAACAATCTTGTTTGTTTTAAAATAGGATAGCGCTCCCCTCACAACACTGCCCGGAATCTGCCATGACTCGACGCGACATCCTGGTCGTTGCTGCCACGCGCACCGCGATCGGCTCCTTCGGCGGCGCACTGAAGGACGTGCCGCTGCGCCAGCTCGCGACCACGGCCGTGCGCGGCGCGCTGCAACACAGCGGCGCGGCGGCGGCCCAAGTGGGCCAGGTGGTGATGGGCAATGTCATCCCCACCGAACCGGCCGACGCCTACCTCAGCCGCGTGGCGGCCGTCGACGCCGGCATCCCGACGGAAACCCCGGCCTACAACGTCAACCGGCTGTGCGGCTCGGGCCTGCAGGCCATCGTCTGCGCGGCCCAGGCCATCGCGCTGGGCGACACCGACATCGCCATCGGCGCCGGCGCCGAATCGATGAGCCGCGGCCCCTACCTGATGACGGCAGGCCGCTGGGGCATCCGCATGGGCGACTCGCAGCTGCTGGACGCGATGACCGGCATCCTGCACGACCCATGGCAGAAGTTCCACATGGGCGTCACCGCCGAGAACGTCGCCGCGCGCTATGGCATCACGCGCCAGATGCAGGACGAACTGGCGCTGGAAAGCCAGCAGCGCGCCGCACGCGCCATCGACCAGGGGCGATTCAAGGCGCAGATCGTTCCGGTCGAGCTGCCGACCCGCAAGGGGCCGCCTGCCCACTTCGACACCGACGAGCACGTGCGCGGCACGTTGACGATGGAACAGCTCGCCGCGATGAAGCCGGCCTTCAAGAAGGACGGCGGCATGGTCACGCCGGGCAACTCATCCGGCATCAACGACGGCGCCGCCGCGGTGCTGCTGGCCGAAGCGGCGACGGCGCAGGCCCAGGGGCTGAAGCCGCTGGCGCGGCTGGTGGCCTACGCCCACGCCGGCGTCGAGCCCGAGCTGATGGGCATCGGCCCGGTACCGGCCACGCGTCTGGCGCTGCAGCGCGCCGGGCTGCGCGCGCACCAGATGGACGTGATCGAGGCCAACGAAGCCTTCGCGGCGCAAGCCTGCGCGGTGATGCAGGAACTCGACCTCGACCCGGCCAAGGTCAACCCGAACGGTTCGGGCATCTCGCTCGGGCACCCGGTGGGCGCCACCGGCGCGATCATCACCGTCAAGGCGCTGCATGAGCTGCAGCGCATCGGCGGCCGTTATGCGCTGGTGACGATGTGCATCGGCGGCGGCCAAGGCATCGCGGCGATCTTCGAGCGCATCTGAACCCGGATCGCCCATGAACTTCGACATCCCCGCGCCCCTGCGCGAGTTGCAGCAACGCACCCGCCGGTTCATCGCCGACGAGGTGATCCCGCTGGAGAACGATGCGCGCTGCACCCCCCACGGCCCGAGCGAGTCCTTGCGCGCGGAGCTGATCGCTCGCGCCGCGGCGGCCGGGCTGCTGGCGCCGCATGTGAGCGGCCAGTTCGGCGGCCTGGGGTTGGACCACCGCGGCAAGGCCATCGTCTTCGAAGAAGCCGGCTACTCGCCGCTGGGCCCGGTGGCGCTGAACATCATGGCGCCCGACGAGGGCAATATGCACCTGCTGGAGGCGGTGGCCACGCCGGCCCAGCAAGAACGCTGGTTGCGCCCGCTGGCAGCCGGCCGCACACGATCGTGCTTCTGCATGACCGAACCCGACCCCGGCGCCGGCTCCGACCCCGGCATGCTGCAGACCCAGGCGGTACGCGACGGCGACGACTACCTGATCACCGGGCGCAAGTGGTTCATCACCGGTGCGGACGGCGCCGCATTCGCGATCATCATGGCCCGGCTCGAGGACGGCCGCGCGACGATGTTCCTGGCCGACATGGACCAGCCGGGCATCACCGTCGAGCGCTCGATGGACACGCTGGACAGCTGCTTCCCGGGCGGCCATGGCGTGGTGCGATTCGACGCGCTGCGCGTGCCGGCGGCCGATGTGCTCGGCGCGCCGGGCGAGGGTTTCAAGTACGCCCAGGTGCGCCTGTCGCCGGCGCGGCTGACGCACTGCATGCGCTGGCTCGGCGCCGCGCGGCGTGCGCACGACACGGCCGTGGCCTACGCCCGCCGGCGCCACGCCTTCGGCAAGCCGCTGGCCGAGCATGAAGGCGTCGGCTTCGGCCTGGCCGACAACGAGATGGATATGCACATCACGCGGCTGTCGGTCTGGCATACCGCCTGGGTGCTCGACCAAGGCCACCTGGGCACGGCCGAATCCAGCATGTGCAAGGTGATCGCCTCGGAGGCGATCTGGCGCGTCGTCGACCGCAGCGTGCAGTTCCTCGGCGGCCAGGGCGTCACCGGCGAGACCGTGGTTGCGCGCATCTTTGCCGACGTGCGCGCCTTCCGCATCTACGACGGCCCCTCGGAGGTGCACCGCTGGAGCCTGGCCAAGCGCATCTTCAAAGGTGGCGCGACATGAACGACGCGCAGCGCGCCGCGATCGAAGGCTTCGTCGCGCGGGCGGCCGCGGCGCAGCAGGTCACGATCCACGATGCCGCGCTGCTGTCCGGCGGGGCGATCCAGCAGAACTGGCGCTTGAGTGCACGCGTCGAAGGCGGCGCCCATGCCGGCGAGGCGCTGTGGGTGCTGCGCACCGATGCGCCCTCGGCCGTGTCGGCCAGCCATGGCCGGGCCCAGGAATACGCGCTGCTCAGCGCCGCTGCGCAGGCCGGCGTCACGGTGCCGCAGCCGCTGTGGCTGTGCGAGGACCGCGCCGTCATCGGCCGTCCGTTCTTCATCATGCGCTGCGTAGCCGGCACGGCAGCAGGCCATGTGCTGACGCGCGACGGCGGTCCGGTCAGCGACCGCGAGCAGCTCGCGATGCGGCTCGGGCACGAGCTGGCGCTGATCCATTCGATCCGCCCGCCCCGCGCCGATCTGGCCTTTCTGCCCGTCAACGAAGAGCCGCCGGCACTGCACGCCATCCGCCGCCTGCGCCGCGACCTCGACGCGCTGCCCACGGCGCATCCCGCACTCGAATGGGGTCTGCGCTGGCTCGAGCGTCAGGCCCCGCTGCGCGGCGAACTCGTGCTGTGCCACGGCGACTACCGCACCG
>NZ_DATILJ010000136.1:0-6163 GCF_035476535.1 Aquabacterium sp. | reverse complement strand
GACCGCGAGAACCGCGTGGCACTGACGCGAGACCACATCTTCCGCGTCTTCTCCAACACCAAGCTGATCACCTCGTGCGCCGCGCTGCTGCTGTGGGAGCAGGGCCGCTTCGGGCTCGATGACCCGGTGGACGAGTACATCCCGGCACTGGCCAAGCGCCACGTGTTGCGACCCGGCGCGACCCGCATCGACGACACCGAACCGGCGCGCGCGCCGATCACCATCCGCCACTTGCTCAGCCACAGTTCGGGCCTGAGCTACGGTCTGCTGGACCCCGGCAGCACGATGTTCGCGGCTTACACCGAACGCAAGCTGCTGAGTCCGCGCGACACGCTGGCCGAGATGGTGGACAAGCTCGGCACGCTGCCCTTGTCCTACCACCCCGGCACGGCGTGGGAATACTCGGTGGCCACCGATGTGGTGTCGCGGCTGGTCGAGGTGATCAGCGGTCAATCCTTCGGCGACTACATCGATGCGCAGATCCTGCGGCCGCTGGGCATGGTCGACACCGGCTTCGTGCTGCCGCCGGCGCAGCAGCATCGCCTGACTGCCGTCTATGCCGGCGCCGACGTCATGGATCCGCTGAAGCCCGGCCTGACCCGCACGGACGACTACCCCCACCCCGGCGCCTACCGCACGGTGATGCCCAAACAATCCGGCGGCGCCGGTCTGGCCTCGACGCTGCCGGACATGGTCGCTCTGCTGCGCAGCCTGCTGCCCGGCGGGCCGACGCTGCTGAAGCCCGAGACCCTGAAGCTGCTGTTCACGAACCAGCTGGCCGACGGTGTCGGTATCCGCTTCTCGATGTCCGGCCCGATACCGGGCCGCGGCTACAGCCTCGGCGGCGCGCTGACGAGGGTGCCCTGGGCCGCCGACCCGTCGGACGCCGTGGGCGACCTGCAATGGGGCGGCATCGCCGGCACGCATTGGTGGATCTCGCCGCAGGACAACATGGCCGGCCTGGCGATGACGCAGCGCCAGATGGGCTTCTGGCACCCCTACTGGTTCGAGCTGAAGGCCTTGATGCGTCAGGCCGTGCGCGGCGCCTGAGCGATCAAGGTCGCTGCATCTTGCACTCCGTGCCCTGCGCCAATTCATTGCCGGTGTACAGCGCGTCGGTACGGAAGCCGTAGTTCGTGCCTTCGTGCCCCACTTTCACGGTCTTGCCGTCGACCGGCGCGATGGTGTTGACCACCTGCGGCAGCAGCAGTTGATGGTCTTCGGCGCGCATGTGCAACGGGCCGATCACCGAATCCAGCTTCAGGTCTTCCATCGCCCGGGCGATGGCCAGCGGCTCGGTCGATTGGGCCTTGATGACGGCGGCCGCGACGAAGCCCGGTGCCCCCGCGATGCGCGGCGACAGGAAGCCCTTGCCGGTCTTGGCCTGGTAGGCCTTGGCCAGCGCGTCGACCCTGGGTACATCGGCCTGGCCGGGGTGCCATTCGGCGACCCAGGTCAGCTGGCCCATCTTGGCCAGTGAGACGGCCGTCACCGTGCCCGGCACCGCACCAGCGCTGTGGTTGAAGTAGCGCAGGTGGGTGCCGGTGTCGCCGGCCGCGCGCAGCAGCAAGGTCATGTCCGGCCCCCAGTTGCCGGTGATCACGCTGTCGGCACCGGCACTCTTGAGCTTCGAAACATAAGGCGCAAAATCCTTGACGCGGCCGATGGCATGGAACTCGTTGCCGACGAACTTGATGTCGGGGCGCGCCAGCCCCACCAGTTCCTGGCCGTACTTCGCCCACTGCCGGCCATGGGCATAGTCCTGGTTCAGCAGGTAGACGTTGTGGATGTCGGGCTGGCGCTTGATGTAGTTGGCCAGCGCCTTCATCTTCATCGCCGAGTTGGCCTCCAGCTGGAAGTGCCAGAAGTTGCAGCGCTTGCCGGTCAGATCGGGGTCGATCGACGAGTGGTTGACGATGATCACCGCCCGATCCGGATTGCGTTCGTTGTGCTTGGCTGCAGCGTCCACCAGCGCGGCCACCACGGTGGAGCCCGAGCCGCCGGTCAACACCACGCGCACGCCCTGGTCGATCGCCGATTGCAAGGCGCTCTGGCTTTCCTGCGCCGAGAGTTTGCTGTCGAACTGCAGCAGCTGCATCTTCACGCCCTTGCCGACGCCGCCCTTGGCATTGACCTCGTCGACACCGTACTGCACATGCGACAGCATCAGCTCGCCGACTGCCGCGAACGGGCCCGACAGAGGGTCGATGTAGGCAATCTTGAAGGACTGCTGGGCCGATGCCGGTGTCGTGGCCAAACCGGCGGCCAAACCGACGGCCAAGACAGCGGCGATGCTGAGTGATGTCATGAGGATCTCCTGGCGGAACGGGGAGTGGAGGGGGGCGGACTGGCCGGCTGCAGGCCGATCACGCGCCAGGCCAGCGAAGTCAGTTCCTGCACCATCGCCTCGGCCGGCAACCGGCCATCGGGCTGGTACCAGCTGTAGAGGAAGCCGGGCAGGCTGCAGGCCGCCAACGCGGTGATGCGGGTCTCGTTGAACTGCAGGTGGCCGCTGCGGCGGCCGGCTTCGAGCAGCTCACAGAACCTGTCGTAGAAATGGTTGGCGATCTTCTTTTGCGCCAGCTTGAATTCGGGCCGGAAGGCCTGCGGTTCGCGGTAGGCGAAAAAGGCCGCCGGATAGTGCAACACGGTGGCGCGGATCAGGCGCTCCAGGCCGCGCGCCGCGCGTTCATGCGGCGGCAGGTGCGCATCTTCGTCGCCGTCGAACACGGTGAAGCATTCCACCGTCGGCAGCCACGACAGGGTCTCGAAGATCTCCTGCTTGTTGTGGAAGTAATAGTAGACATAGGGCTTGGTGACCCCAAGTGCAGCAACGATCTGCTCGATCGTCGTGCGCTCGTAGCCTTGCGTGTGGAACAGCACTTCGGCCGCACGCAGGATGGCCTCGCGCTTCTGGTCGGTGCCCGCGGTGGGCGCCCGCTGGCGGGGCTTGGAGACAGGGGAATTCACGGGGTGTCAAACTTTCTACCGTTGAGTAGCATTGTTCTACTGAACGGTAGAAACTGGCAAGCGCCAGCGTGCGCTCGGAAACCCTGATCACCGATCGCGACCGACTTGCCGAACGACTTCCCGCCCTACCCTGCCCCGTCGCCCTATCGCCCAATCTGGAAGGCCCCATGGACAGCACCGCCCCGTCGATCCCGATGAACCTGCCTCTGCACGACTACTTGCGTGCCCATGCCCGGCGCCAGCCCGGCAAGCCGGCCTTCATCTGGTACGGCCGCGAGATCAGCTACGCCGAACTCGACCGCGCCAGCGACGCCTTCGCCGCATCCCTGGCCGCGCTGGGCGTGGCCAAGGGCGAGCCGGTGGCGCTGTTCATGGGCAACTGCCCGCAGTACGTGATGGCGCACCTGGGCATCCAGAAGCTGGGCGCTATCGTCTGCCCCTGCGGGCCGCTGTACAAGGCGCACGAGCTGCAATACCAGCTCGACGACCTGCAGGCGCGCGTGATCGTCGCCGCGGCGCCGCTGCTGCCGGTGGTGGACCAGGTGCGCGCACGGACAGCGCTCGCGCATGTGTTCGTCGTGCACTACGCCGACCTGCTGCCTGATCCGCTGGCTGATCCGCTATCGGGCACACCCGACATCGATGTGCCCGCCGAGCTGCAGCGGATGCGCGAAGCGCCGCGCATCACGCCGGCCGCTTGCCTGGACTTCCTGGCTGCGACACAGGGTGACGCCCCGGCGCCGCAGGTCGCGCTGGCAATGGACGACGTGGCGCTGATGACCTACACCTCGGGCACCACCGGCCTGCCCAAGGGCGCCATGCTGAGCTACGACAACGCGCTGTTCAAGACCGCCGCGGCGGCGGGCTGCAACGGCGTCGACGCCGATGCGGTGCTGCTGGCCATCGCGCCGCTGTACCACATCGCCGGCATGCTGATGGGCATCAACGTCACGCTGTTCACCGGCGGCACCACGGTGCTGCTGTACCGCTTCGACCCGCTGGCCGCGTTGCAGGCCATCGCCCGCCACCGCGTCAACTGGTGGTACAGCATCGCGCCGATGAACGTGGCCTGCATGGCAGTGCCTGGCGCGCGCGAATTCGACCTGAGCAGCCTGCGCTTCAATCCGGTCACCAGTTTCGGCATCACGTTCACCGAAAGCCTGGCATTGCAGTGGCGCAGCGCCGCGCCGAACTGCTGCAGCTTCGAGGCGGCCTACGGTCTGTCGGAAACCCACACCTGCGACACCTACATGCCCCACGACGCGATCCGTTGGGGCGCGCATGGCAGGCCGGTGCCGGGCGTGCGCTTGCGCATCCTCGATCCCGACAGCGGCGCCGAGCGGCCCGTCGGCGAAGTCGGCGAGATCGTGCTGAAAAGCCGCGGCACTTTCCAAGGCTATTGGAACAAGCCCGAGGCCAGCGCGAAGACCTTGCGCGATGGCTGGGTCCACACCGGCGACATGGGCCGGCTGGACGCCGATGGCTATCTCACTTTCATCGGCCGCTTCAAGGAAATGATCAAGGTCTCGGGCTACAGCGTGTTCCCCGAGGAGGTGGAGACGATCCTGATCAAGCATCCGGCGGTCGCCCAGGCCGCGGTGATCGCCCTACCCGATGCCGACAAGGGCGAAGTGGTGCGCGCCTTCGTCGTGCTCGAGCCGGGCCAGACACTCACCGAGGAAGCGCTGATCGCCTGGTCGCGCGACAACATGGCCAGCTACAAGGCTCCGCGCAGCATGCGTGTTATCGACGCACTGCCGGCCACCGGCGCCGGCAAAGTGCTGCGTCGTCTTTTGAAGGACCTGCCCTGATGTTCAAGAAGCTGCTGATCGCCAACCGCGGTGAGATCGCCGTGCGCATCCTGCGCGCCGCGCACGACCTGGGCGTGGCCACCGTCGCGGTGTTCGCCCGAGACGATGCGCAAGCCCTGCATCGTGCACTGGCCGGCGAGGCGGTGGCACTCGACGCCACCGGCCCGGCCGCCTACCTGGACATCGCCGCGCTGATCGCCATCGCCCGGCGTTTGGGCTGCGATGCGGTGCATCCGGGCTACGGTTTCCTCAGCGAACGTGCCGATTTCGCGCAGGCCTGTGCCGACGCCGGCCTGGTCTTCATCGGCCCAACGCCTGCGCAGCTGGCGCTGTTCGGCGACAAGGCCCGCGCCCGCGCGCTGGCGGCGGACCATGGCGTGCCGCTGCTGCCCGGCACCGGCGCGGCCGGGCTGAGCGAGTTGCAGGACTTCTTCGCGGCCCAACGCGCTCGCAACCCAAATGGCGGCGTGATGCTGAAGGCCGTGGCCGGCGGCGGCGGCCGCGGCATGCGCGCGGTCGACGACCCCGCACAGCTGCCCGAGGCCTTCGCCCGCTGCAGCGCCGAGGCGCAGGCCGCTTTCGGTGTTGGCAGCGTCTATGCCGAGCGGCTGATCAAGCACGCGCGGCACATCGAGATCCAGATCATCGGCGACGGCCGGCAGGTGATGGCGCTGGGCGAGCGTGAATGCACGCTGCAGCGCCGCTTCCAGAAGCTGGTGGAGATCGCGCCCAGCCCGACGCTGACGCCCGCGCTGCGCGAACAGCTGACCCAGGCCGCGCTGACCCTGGCCCGCGCCACAGGCTACCGGAGCCTGGGCACGGTCGAGTTCCTGGTCGACGAGGACTCGGCCGACCTGCCCTTCGTCTTCATCGAAGCCAACCCCAGGCTGCAGGTCGAGCACACCATCACCGAGCAGGTCACCGGGCTGGACCTGGTGCAGTTGCAGATCGCCATTGCCGCCGGCCAGCCGCTGGCCGCGCTGGGCCTGGACCCTGCGCATCCGCCGGCGCCGCGCGGCTTTGCGGTGCAGTGGCGCATCAATGCCGAGACCCTGGATGCCCAAGGCCAGGCGCGGCCCTCCAGCGGCACGCTGACGCAGTGCGATCTGGCGCAAGGCCCCGGCGTGCGCGTGGACAGCCAGGCACGGCAAGGCCTGGCGCCCTCGCCGCACTACGACTCGCTACTGGCCAAACTGATCGTCCACCACAGCAGCCCGCGCTACGACGAGGTGCTGCGCCGCTCGCAGCGGGCACTGGCCGAATGCCGCATCACCGGCCTGGCCACCAACCTGCCGCTGTTGCGCACGCTGGCCGCGCATGAGGCGCTGCACCACAACACCGTGCACACCCGCTGGCTGGAGCAGCAGTGGCCGACGCTGCAG
>NZ_DATILJ010000135.1:0-35441 GCF_035476535.1 Aquabacterium sp. | reverse complement strand
GGCGAACAGGTTCTTGCCGTCCTTCCAGACCGACTGGTGCACGTGCATGCCCGAGCCGTTGTCGCCAACGATGGGCTTGGGCATGAAGGTCGCCGTCTTGCCATAGGCATGGGCGACGTTCTGGATCACGTACTTCTGCAGTTGGACCCAGTCGGCGCGCTGCAGCAGCGTGCTGAACTTGGTGCCGATCTCCATCTGGCCGGCGTTGGCGACCTCGTGGTGATGCACTTCGCAGGGAATGCCCAGCGATTCGAGGATCAGGCACATCTCCGAGCGCATGTCCTGGAAGCTGTCGACCGGCGGCGTCGGGAAGTAGCCACCCTTGACGCTCGGGCGGTAGCCGGAATTGCCGTGCTCGTATTCCTTGCCGGTGTTCCAGGCAGCTTCCTCGGACTCGATCTTCGAGAAGCAGCCGGACATGTCGTTGCCCCAGCGCACGCTGTCGAACACGAAGAATTCCGGCTCGGGACCGAAAAAGGCCGTGTCGCCCAGGCCCGAAGCCTTCATGTAGGCCTCGGCACGCTTGGCCAGCGAGCGCGGGTCGCGCTCATACGGCTTGCCGTCCGAGGGCTCGACCACGTCGCAGGTCAGGATCAGTGTGGGTTCTTCGAAGAACGGGTCGATGTTGGCGGTGTTGGGGTCGGGCATGAGCTGCATGTCCGAAGCTTCGATGCCCTTCCAGCCGGCAATCGAAGAACCGTCGAAGGCATGACCTGACGTGAACTTGTCTTCATCGAAATGGGAAACGGGCACGGACACATGTTGTTCCTTGCCGCGGGTGTCGGTGAAACGGAAGTCAACGAACTTGACTTCGTTTTCCTTCACCATCGACATCACGTCGGCGACGGTCTTGGCCATCAAGAATCTCCTAGCAGGACGCGTGTAACTGGGGTGGGTGGATGGGGAGTGCGCAGGCTTTGTTCTTGAGAGGTGGGACCCCCTCGAAAGCGCACTGGAATGTAGCAGAAAGCATGCCCAGTTCTGGCAGGCCGCCGACCCCGCGGCAGCGCCTGCCCGGACCAGGCAACGCACCAACATGATGCCGCGTCAGGCCCCACTTTGGAGCGGTTCTAGCGCACCACTTCAGGGCCCAACGCCACCCCCAAGACCGACAGGCCGCGGCGCAGCGCCTCGAAGGCGGCCGGCATCACGTCCGGCGCGCCCTTGACGCCCAGTTCGATGTGCCGGCCGTAGACCGGATGGTCCACGCTGGGCAGGCTGAACACGCGCACGCCGGGATGGTCGGCTTCGATGGCCTCCATCAGCGGCGTCAAGCTGGCCTCCATCGAGCCCATCACGATCACCGAGTGCTCGGCCTGCCGGTGGCTGCCGTGCAGGGCTGCATAGCGGCCGTCGAGCAGCGCTTCGATCATCGGATGGGCCATCACCGGGAAGCCCGGCACGAAGTGCACGTCGCCGACCGAAAAGCCGGGGATCTTGTTGTACGGGTTGGCAATCAGCTCGGCGCCCTGCGGGAACATGCCCATGTTCAGGCGATGCTGGTTGTCGGCACGTTCGGGCTCGTAGGGCTTGCCTTGCTCACGCGCCACGTCCCGCATGCGTTCCAGGATCAGCTCGCGCGCCAGCGGATGCAGCACCAGCGGCCGCTGCAGCGCGGCGGCAGCACACTGCCGGGTGTGGTCGTCGGGCGTGGCGCCAATGCCGCCGCAGCTGAAGACGATGTCGTCGCCGCTGAAGGCGTCGCGCAGCGCCGCGGTGATGTGGTCGCGCCGATCGCCGACGTATCGCGCCCAGGCCAGCGCCAGGCCGCGCGCGGCCAGCAGCTCGATGACCTTGGCCATGTGCTTGTCCTGGCGCTTGCCGGACAGGATCTCGTCGCCGATGATGATCAGGCCGAAGTGCTTCATGCGATGGGGCCCCGTGGCAGCGGCGTCAGGCCGGTTTCCGGCGGCGGCAGGGCCTCGATCACCTCGCCCATCGGCGGCACCGCCGCGGCGGCGCTCTCGGCTCGCAGCACCGCCAGCGCCGACAGGCAGTAGTGGGTGAACCACAGCGAGCTGAACGCGAAGATCAGCGTGTAGAGCCACACCGCGATCGGCGCCAGGAAGGGCAGCATCACCAGCGTGAAGGCGCTGAAGGCGAACAGCAGCGTCGGCGCCGCGCCCAGGTAGCCGGTGACGATGCCGATGGCCAGCAACTGGCCGCGGTGGCGCTGCATCAGCGTGCGGCGCTCGGTGCCGCTGGCATGTTCGGCCCAGACGTCGAAGCTCATCACGCGGTAGGTCAGCCAGCCCCAGATCAGCGGCGGCAGCAGCAGCGCCAGCGGCGGGATGAACCACAGCGGCAGGCTGATCAGCAAAGCCACCAGCGCTGCCCCCGTGCAGGCCAGCGACCACAGCAGGCCGCGCAGCAGGCCGGCGCCGTGCTTGCGTTCCAGCGTCGGGAAACGGCGTGTGGCGACCAGCGTCACCATCGCCGGCGTCATCAGCAACGCCACCAGCAGCAGCGACAGCACGATGGTCAGCGGCACCGTCACCAGCAGCACGATCAGTGGCACGACCACCACGCGCAGGCGGGCGCCGACGATGTCTTCGGCCCAGCGCAGCGCCGCATCCACGTACTGCGTGTTCTCCAGCCCGGCACGCACGGCATCGATGGCCGGCTCCCAGAAGAACCAGCCCAGGCCGAACAGCAGACCGGCGCTCAGCGCCAGCGGCAACAAGGACAGGCCGATCACCTTGGGATGCAGGCAGTAGGCCGCGGCACGCCAAAAGGCGTCGAGCAGGGGTTTCATATCGGCCGAAGAATACGTCAGGCCCGGCGCGCCAGACGCTTCAGGCCCAGCCACTGCTGCGACCAGAAGCCGCGCCCGTAGTCGCGCCCGCCTTGGTCGGGCAACTGATCGCGGATGCCGGTGGGGTGGTCCAGCCCGTCGTAGCGCGCCGTGCCGAACAGCAGGTCCCACACCGGGAACAGCACCGCGAAGTTGTGGCCGCCCAGCGTGCCCTGCCCTTGCGATTCATGCCCCACGCCGATGCCATGGTGCAGCCGGTGGTAGCGCGGGCTGACCAGCAGCCGGCTGCCCAAGCGTCCGAAATCCAGCTTCACGTTGGCATGCGACAGACTCTCGATCAACTGCGTCACCGCCACCAGCGCGACAAACTGTCCTGGCGGCACGCCGATCAGCTGCGCGACCAGCACGAACAGGCTGTCGCGCAGCAGGTCGTCGAGCAGGTGGTTGCGGTTGTCGGACCACAGCGTCATCTGGCGCTGGCTGTGGTGCAGTGCATGCAGCTGCCACCACCAGTGGAAGTGGTGCTGGGCGCGGTGGAAGCCGTAGTCGACCAAGTCGAACAGCAGCAGGTACAGCACGAAGCTCAGCACGGCGATGTCGGTGACACCGGGCCACAGGCGGTCGAGGTCCAGGCCCGACCAGCCCTGCAGCCGGGCCTGGCCGACCAGCGCGTCCCAGAGCGGGTCGATGCTGAAGAACAGCAGCACGCGGAACAGGCCCAGCCGGTGGATCAGCGTGTACAGCACATCGGTGCGCACCGCGGCGCGATCGGTCACCGCCTCGGCCGGCCGCCAGCGCTCGAGCGCCCGCATCAGCGTCAGCATCACGGCGATCTGGATCAGGCCGACCAGCAGCCAACCAGTGGCATCGAAGCCGTCTTCCAGCAGGTTGCCCAGGCCGGTCTCGAACATCACCGGCTGCACGACGCCTTCGAACAGCGCCTGCTGCAGGTCGCCGAACCAGTCCAGCGGGGAAAGACTCATCGCAAGGCGCCCACTCGCACACCGTACTGCGGATGCTCACGCAGCGTCGCGAAACAGAAGCCCTTGGCCTTCAGGCCGGCGATCAAGGGCTCCAGCACGGCCGGCGCCCAGGGGTCGTGGCGCGACCAGATGCCCAGGTGCGCCAGCAGGATGTCGCCGCGGCGGATGCTGGTCAGCGCCTTCTCCAGCAGTTGCTGACTCGGGAAGCGCTCACTCGGCAATTCGTCGCCGAGGAAGCCCGCAGCGGACCAGCCCACATGCGTCCAGCCGCAGGCTTGCGCCGCCTTCAGCAGCGCCGGCGAGGTCTTGCCGCCCGGGGCGCGAAAGAGCGGCAGCATGGCCTGCCCGGTCATCGCCTTGAAGCGATCGGCCGGGCGCTGAAGGTCGGCGCAGTACTGCGCTGCCGTCATCGTTATCGTCTTGCCGGCCTGCGCGCCCATCGAGGGCCGCAGTGCGAAGCTGCCGTCGGCGCGATCGGCCAGCCACTGCGCGTGATCCCAGGTGTGCGAGCCGAAGGCATGGCCTTCGGCAGCTCGCTCGCGCCACCACGGCGCCCAGTGTTCATCGAGGCTGTCGCCACCCTCCAGCGTGCGTTCGTTGGCCAGGAAGAAGGTGACCTTGACCTGCTGGCGCTTCAGCACCTCGGCCACCAGCGGCGCCACGCCCATGTGGCCGGTGTCAAAGCTGAGGTAGACGGGTTGATCGCAGGAACCCGCGGCCTGCACCGCAGACAGGCCGGCCAGCACAATGCCGGCTAACAGGCTAACGACGCGGCGCATGATCCAGCGTCCACACGCCATGCGGCGAGCGGCCCACGGGAACCTGGCGCAGCAGCTTGCGGCTGTCGATGTCGACGAAGCTCAGCTTGCGCGCCCAGCGCGAGGTCACCAGCAGCGTCTTGCCGTCGGCCAGCAAGTCCATGCAGTCCGGCCCGCCCGGGCCCGGCAGCTGCGCGGTCACGGCCAGCGTCTGCGTGTCGATCACGCTGATGGTGTTGGCCACCCGGTTGCTGACGAACAGCTGCCTACCGTCGCCCTTGCCGCGGAAGGCATGCGCGCCGTCGCCGGTGAGGATGCGCTGCAGCAGGTGCGGCTGGGCGCCGGAGACGTCGTAGACCTCGACGTACTTGTCGCCGGTGAGGCCGACGAACAGGCGCTTGTCGTCCGGCGTCACATAGACATCGGCCGGCAGCTTGCCGACCTTGATCTTCCAGCGCGGCGCCTGGGTGACCAGGTCGATGGCCATCAGTTCGTCGCTGTCCTGCAGCGAGACATAGACCACCGTGCTCTTGGTGTCGATGTACAGGTGGCTGGGCGTCTTGGGCGCCGGGATGCGCTTGACCAGCTTCATCGGCGTGGCCGGATCCTGCGGCTGCCAGCGGTACAGATCGACATGGTCCAGCCGATTGGCCGCCGTGACAAACCACTTCATGTCCGGCGAGAAGCGCAAGTGGTAGGGGTCGGCGATGTCGTACAGCGTGCGCTGCACCTCGGCGGTGACCGGATCAATGAAGGTCAGCGAATCGCTCAGCGCATTGGCCACCAGCAGGCTTTTTTCATCCGGCGTCAGGTACAGGTGGTGCGGCTCCTTGCCGGTGGCGATGCGCTTGCGCTCGGTGAAGCTCACCGGGTCGATCACGCTGATGCTGGCATCGAGCGAATTCAGCACGAAGATCGGGCGCGGCGGCGGGTTGGCCTGCGCGGCGCCGGGCACCAGCATCAGGGCAGGCAACAGCGCGGCGGTCAGCGCCAGGACGGCGGCACGGCGCCGCGGAGCAAGTGGAAACATCGGCACGGAACCAGGCGAGGCGGACAGGGGGCGGGGCAACCTGCTAGTGTAGGTGCCCTGCCCCGGCTGTCGAGGGCATGGCCTTGCGGCCGCTCAATCGTCGTCGCCGCCGCCGAGGATGCCGCCCAACAAGCCGCCGCCGACCACGCCGCCGAGGATCGAGCCCTCTTCCTTGCCGCCACCGCCGCCCTGTGGCGCCGCGGCGAAGATCCGGCTGGCCAGGCGAGAGAACGGCAGGCTCTGCAGCCAGATCGTGCCCGGCCCGGTCATCTTGGCGAAGAACAGGCCTTCGCCGCCGAACAGCGCCGTCTTGATCTTGCCGACGTACTGGATCTCGAAATTGACGTTGGGCGTGTAGGCCACCACGCAGCCGGTGTCGACCATCAGCGTCTGGCCGGGCAGCAACTCGCGCTTGACGCAGGTGCCGCCAGCATGCACGAAGGCCAGGCCGTCGCCTTCGAGCTTTTGCATGATGAAGCCTTCGCCGCCGAAGAAGCCGACCGACAGCTTGCGCTGCAGCGCGATGCCCAGTGAAACGCCGCGTGCCGCGCAGAGGAAGGCGTCCTTCTGGCAGATCAGCATGCCGCCCAGCTGGCGCAGGTCCATCGGCAGGATCTTGCCGGGGTACGGCGCACCGAAGGCGACGGTCTGCTTCTGGCTGGCGTTGTTGGTGTAGACCGTGGTGAACAGCGATTCGCCGGTGATCAGGCGCTTGCCGGCGCCCAGGATCTTGCCGAAGAAGCCGCCCTGACTGGCCGAGCCATCGCCGAACACCGTGTCCATGCCGACGCCGGCATCCATGAAGAACAGGCTGCCGGCCTCGCCGACTGCCGCCTCGCCGGGGTCGAGCTCGACCTCGACGAACTGCATTTCCGAGCCCTTGATTTGATAGTCCACCACATCCATGGCCATGATGACGACGCTCCTGTGATCTGCGCAATGAAAACGGCCGCGATGGTACCGAATCCGCCGGCGCAGCGGGACGTCGTCGTCGGAATCGATAATCGCCGCGCCGATGAACCCCACCCCCCTGCCCGCCCCCTCCATCCCGCCCGGCGACGGCTACGTGCAGTCCTTCGCGCGGGGCCTGGCGGTGATCCGCAGCTTCAGCGCCGAAGCGCCGGCGCAGACGCTGAGCGAGGTGGCACAGCGCGCCGGCCTCACGCGCGCCGGCGCGCGCCGCATCCTGCTGACGCTGCAGACGCTGGGCTATGTCGAATCCGAAGGCCGGCTGTTCCGGCTGACGCCAAAGATCCTGGACCTGGGGTTCGCCTATCTGTCCTCGCTGCCGCTGTGGCAGCGTGCCGAGCCGGTGATGCAGGCGCTGGTGGCCGAGGTGCACGAGTCCTGCTCGGCCGCGGTGCTGGATGGGCCGGACATCGTCTACGTGCTGCGCGTGCCGACCCACAAGATCATGAGCATCAACCTCGGCATCGGCAGCCGGCTGCCGGCCTACTGCACCTCGATGGGCCGCGTGCTGCTGGCCGACCTGGGGCAAGAAGAGCGCGAACGCCGTCTGGCGCTGCGCCCGCCGCAAGCGCTGACCTCGCACACGCTGACCGATGCCCAGGCCATTGCCGCCAGCATCGACGCCGTGCGGCGCGAGGGTTACAGCCTGGTCGACCAGGAACTCGAAGAAGGCTTGGTGTCGATGGCGGTGGCCATCCGCGACCGCAGCGGCCGCGCGGTAGCGGCGCTGAACATCAGCGGCCAGGCCAACCGCACGCCGCCGGCGATGATGCGCGAGCAGTTGCTGCCGAAGCTGCAGGCCGCCGCCGGCGAAATTGCGCGGCTGCTCGCGGCCTGAGGCCGCCTGGATCGTCAGTCTTCCTTCGTTCCAAAAATCTTGTCACCGGCGTCGCCGAGGCCCGGGATGATGTAGCCAATCTCGTTCAGGTGGCTGTCGATCGCCGCGGTCCAGCAGCGCACGTCGGGATGGGCCTTTTCGAGTGCGGCAATGCCTTCGGGCGCGGCCACTAGCACCAGCGCACGGATGTCCTGGCAGCCACGCTTCTTCAGCAGGTCGACGGTGGCGATCAGCGAGCCGGCGGTGGCCAGCATCGGGTCGACGATGATCGCGGTGCGTTCCTCGAGGTGGCCGACGAACTTTTCGAAGTAGTGCACCGGCTGCAGGGTTTCATGGTCGCGCGACAGGCCGACGACGCTGATCTTGGCGTTGGGCACCAGGTCCAGCACGCCGTCCAGCATGCCCAGGCCGGCACGCAGGATTGGCACGATGGTCACCTTGCGGCCGGCGATCTGCTCGATCTCGACCGGTCCGCTCCAGCACTGGATCGTCGTCGTCTCGATCGGGAAATCGGCGGTGGCTTCGTAGGCCAGCAGGCGGGCCAGCTCATGCGTCAGCTCGCGAAACTTCTTGGTCGAGATCTGGTCCTCGCGCAGCAGGCCGATCTTGTGGCGAACCAGCGGGTGGGACACGGCGATGACGGGCATGGTGGTCTCAGTCGGCAGCGATGCATGCCAGTGTAGCCAGCGGCCCGCCGCCGGTGATGACCGCCGCTACAGCGAGTCCAGCAGCAGCGGCAGCAACCGGGCCGCCGTGTCCGGCAGATGCAGTTGCGCATCGCCGTCGATGTCGCTGGCGTCCGGGTTCACGATGATCACGAAGGCGCCGGCCCGGCGCGCCTGGGCGGCCAGGCCGGCGGCCGGCCAGACGACGCCTGAGGTGCCGACCACCAGCATCGCCTGGCAGCTGCGCGCCGCCTGCTCTGCGGCCTGCAGCGCAACAAAGGGCAAGGCCTCTCCGAACCACACGACACCAGGACGCACCAGGTTGCCGCACGCCTCGCAGCGCGGCGGCACAGTCGGTGCAGCCCATGCCGTGTCGCAGCTCATCGCGCGTGGACAGGCGTCGAGCCACTGGTCTTCGAGCATGTCGCCGTGCAGGCGGATCGTGTCGACGTTGCCGGCGCGCTGGTGCAGGTCGTCGACGTTCTGGCTGACCAGCGTCAAGCGGCCGGGGTGGCGTTTCGCGAAGGCTGCCAGCGCGTGGTGACCGGCATTCGGCTGCGCGGCCCGCACGGCAGCACGGCGTTCGGCGTACCAGCGCCAGACCAGCGACGGGTCGGCGCGGAAGCCTTCCGGGCTCGCCAGTTGCGCGGGGTCGAAGCGCGCCCAGAGGCCGCTGAGGGCGTCCCTGAACGTTGCGATGCCACTCTCGGCACTCATGCCGGCGCCGCTCAGCACGCAAATCGACGAGGCGGCCCGCAGGCGCTCAATGGCGTGCTGCAGGGCGGCGGCATCCACGCTCATATCGAGGCCTGGGAAGAGTGCCGGGTCATCCCTTGCGTTGGCGCAGCACCTCGTACAGGCACACGCCAGCGGCCACCGAAACGTTCAGGCTCTCGACCGCGCCCTGCATCGGGATGCGCACCAGTTCGTCGCAGGTCTTGCGCGTCAGCTGGCGCATGCCCGGGCCCTCGGCGCCCAGCACCAGTGCCACGGGGCCGCGCAGGTCCACGTCGTACAGCGTGTGCTCGGCATCGTCGCTCAGGCCGATGATGCGGATGTCGCGCTCCTTCAGCTCATTCAGCGTGCGCGCCAGGTTGGTCACCATCAGGTAGGGCACGGTCTCGGCCGCGCCGCTGGCCACCTTGGCCACCGTGGCGTTCAGCCCCACCGCGTGGTCCTTGGGCGCGACCACCGCATGGGTGCCGGCGCCATCGGCCACGCGCAGGCAGGCGCCCAGGTTGTGCGGATCGGTCACGCCGTCCAGCACCAGCAGCAGCGGCGGACCTTCCACCTCGTCGAGCACGTCGTCGAGCGAATGGCGGGCCGGCAGCGGGTTCACGCGGGCCACCACGCCCTGGTGGCGCGGGCTGCCGCACAGCTGCGTCAGGCGGCCATCGTCGCTGTCGACCAGGCGTGCGCCGGCGGCCTGGGCCCGCTCGGCGAACTGCCGCATGCGGGCATCGCGCCGCGTGGCATCGACCTGGATGTCGACGATCGATTCGGGCGCGGTCTTCAGCCGCACGGTCACGGCGTGGAAGCCGAAGAGGATCTTGGAGCTCATGCGATCCAGTGTACGTAGGCCAGGATCAGGCCGATCAGCACCGGCTGATGGACCATGTAGAAACTCAAGGACCAGCGGCCCAACAGCGCCAGCGGCTTCAAGGGCCCGGGCAGGCGGCCGGACAACGCCGCCGGCTTGTGCGTCAACAGCCAGCGCCCGCTGGCCAGGCCCCAGCACATCACGCCCAGCCAGGGCAGCACCGGCACGAAGTCTTCGGTGATCGGCTTCTTCGTCACCAGCCCGACCCAGTTGCTCAGGCGGCTGTCGAAGAACGGATGCGCGATGAACAGCGGCAGCAGCAAGGCCACCAGGCCGACGAACCACAGCCCGCGGCCCAGCGGCGCCATCAGCCGCACCAGCACCAGCATCACGATGATGCCGTGCAGCACGCCGAAGCTGATCCAGCTCTTCGGGAACATCAGCGCCGAAGCGGCCGAGACCAGCACCGCGCAATCGAAGATCTGCAGCCAGCGCTTCCAGAAGCGGCCCCAGGCCTGGCCGGCATGCAAGGCCGCCGCCTGGCCCAGGCCGGCACAGAACAGGAACAAGGTGACGATGCAGGTGCGCTGCACCGTCCAGAACGGGTCGGCATGGAAGTTCTGCCAGGGCCTGACCAAGCCGAAGTGATTCAGATCGAAGCAGAAATGGAACAGCGCCATCCAGACGATGGCGGCACCGCGCAGGGCATCCAGGCGGTCGAATCGAGCAGGGTTCATTGTTGTCGGTGGCGCTTCGGCGCGATGGTAGTGCACCGATCTCGCAACCAATGAAACCCGAGCGCCCCGGTGCGTGAAGCCCGGGTGAAACCGCTGCTGCAGACGATACCGGCCATGAACACCGCACCCAGCTTGCTGAACCGCCCCGCCCTGGTGGCCGAGACCGAAGCCACGCTGAAGGCCATGGCACTGCCCTGCCTGTCCCTGGCAGCCGCGGTCGCCGCGGCGTTGATCTGCTGCGCCGCGACGCCCGTGCTGGCTCACGAGGTCAATGCCGGCAGCATGCGCGTGCTGCTGGCGCTGCTGACCCTGCCCTTGTGGCTGTGCCTGCTGGTGGTGTTCGGCGCCAGCCTGCTGGCCGGGGCCTTCGATGGCCTGACGCAGCACCGCTCGCTGCAGGCCGCGGGCGTGCTGCTCGCCGTCAGTGCGCTGGCCTACCTGATCGGCCGCGGCGCGCTGGCGCAGCAAACGGTCCCGCTGGTGGTGCTGCCGCCGCTGGCGCTGGTCGCCGCCGCGGCGCTGCGCTGGTGGCCCCGCGGCTGAGCCCAGGGAGCATGCCCATGCTGCGCTTTGCTGCTGGCCTGATGCTGTTGAGCGGCCTGGCCTGGCTCTGCGGCTGCGACAGCCGTGAGCCGTATCAGCGCAAGGACGGCCACTGGGCCTTCGAGGACCGCCCGCTGGGCGATGGCCGCGTCGACCAGCTCAGCGTGCTGAACCGCCGCTTCGCGAAGACAGCAACGCAGGCCTTCTACCGCCACGCGCCGATCGACGAGGCCGACGCCGCCAGCTTCGAAGCGCTGGACGAACACCATGCGCGCGACCGCCACCGCGTCTACCACGCCGACACCTACCGCGACTCGCAGGACTACTTCACGACCCAGCGCATCCGGCTGAAGGTGCTGGCCGACGCCGACCCCGCGAGCTTCCGGCTGCTGGAGCAGGGCTACGCGCGCGACGCGCACCACCTGTATTTCGACGGTCAAGCATTCGCCGTGCGAGACGTCGCCAGTTTCGAAGTGCTGGAGCACGGCTTCGCCCGCGATCAGCACAGCGGCTACTACCTGCGTGCACCGGTGCGCGACAGCGACGGGTCGCGCTTCGAAGTGCTGGCGCCGCACTACGCCAAGGACGCCAGGCACGCCTTCTTTGCCGACCTGGACTACCGCCGCAGCGGCCCGGCGCGCGTGCGCACGCGACGCCTGACCGGTGCGGAACTGGCCACGTTCAAGGTGCTGGAACGCGGCTACGCGGTCGATGCCGGCCGGGTCTACTGGGAGGGCGAGCCCGTGCCCGGCGCCGACTCTGCCAGCTTCAGCCTGCTGCCCTCATCCACCGGCGACGCCGACGCCCATGATGCGCAACGCCGTTACCAGCGCGGCCGCCCGCTCGCTTCATGAGCACCCCCAAACCTGCCACTTCGCGTCAGGCCCCCCGAGGGGGTCAAGCAAGGTGGCAGAGCCACATTTCCTTGTGACGATGCCGGCCATGCAACAGCTCATCATCTTTCTGATCTTCGGCGGCATGGGCTTCATGCTGCTCTACGTCGGCTGCACACAGTGGCGGCTGCAACGCCGCCTGATGCGCCATGCCGTGCCTGTGCCCGCGCGCATCGTGCGCTCCGAGGTGCACAGCGGCACGCCGAGCGACAGCGACGACAGCGTCACGCACCGGCCCGAGCTGCGCTTTCGCTACCACTGCCAGGGCCGCGCCTACGAGAGCGAGATGCTGCACCCGACGATCATCGTGCAAGGCCATCCCAGCCACGCCTCGGCCGAAGAGCTGCTGGCCGCCTACCCGCTGGGGGCCAGCATCGTCGCGTATGTCGACCCGGCGCACCCCGACAAGGGCTTCCTGGTGCCGCAGGCGTCGATCGGACCGCTGGTCTTCCTGCTGCTCGGCGCCCTGCTGCCACCGCTGGCCTGGGTGATCGGCGGCGTGCTGTAGCGAGGCCGGCGACAATCCGGCGCATGCCCCGAGCCGCAGCGCCATGACCTCCCGGACCGATGCCCTGAGCGACTTCGTCGACCTGCTGTGCAGCAGCTTGGCCGAAGGCCGCTTCGTCAAGGCCACGCTGGCCAAGTACCGCGGGCCGGAGACTGACCTGCAGCGTGTGCAACTGCGCAGCGTGCCGCTGCGCGGCGAACCGCACCTGCAGCTGGTCTACCGGCATGCCACCAAGGACATCACGAAGAACCACCCGCTCGCCGAAGCCCCGGCACTGCTGCAGAGTCTGCTCGGCGCACAGGCCTTTCGCCACGCCCAGTTGCAGACGCACGACGGGCAGGCCGAGCTGATGATCTCCGAACGCGGCCAGACCACGCTGCGACGCAGCGGCAGCGCCCCCACCACCGCGCCGACCGACAGCGCGCCGCAATCCCACAACCGCGAAAAGCAGCGCTGGTTGACGCTGGACCGGCCCTTCCTGGCCGAGCTGGGCGTGACCACCGCGCTGCACACGCTGGTACCGGCGATGGCGCGCAAGTGGAAGCAGATCAACAAGTTCATCGAGGTCTTTGCCCATGCGCTGGCGGCCTCGCCGCTGGCCGAGGCCCGGCAGCTGAACCTCGTCGATTTCGGCAGCGGCAAGGGCTACCTGACCTTCGCGATCCACGACTGGCTGCGCCATGCGCGCGGCATCGAAGCCCAGGTCACCGGCGTCGAGCTGCGGCCGGACATGGTCCAGCTGTGCAGCGCGGCAATCGACAAGCTGGCGCTCAACGGCTTGCGCATCGAACAAGGCGACGTGCGCAGCTGGACGCCGCAGGCGCTGAACGTGATGATCGCGCTGCACGCCTGCGACACGGCCACCGACTACGCCATCGACCTGGGCCTGCGCGGCGGCGCCGACATCATCCTGTGCTCGCCCTGCTGCCACAAGCAGATCCGCCCGCAGCTGCTGCAGCCGCACCCCTTGCGGGCCATCCTCCAGCACGGCGTGCACCTGGGCCAGGAAGCCGAGATGCTGACCGACGGCCTGCGCGCGCTATTGCTCGAAGCGAGCGGCTACGACACCCAGGTGTTCGAGTTCATCTCGCTGGAACACACCAACAAGAACAAGATGATCCTGGCCGTCAAGCGCCGGCAACCCAAGCCGGCCGAACCGGTGCTGCAGCAGATTGCCGAGGTCAAGGCCTTTTACGGCATCCGCGAGCATTGCCTGGAAACGCTGCTGGCGGCCCGGCGAGCCGCCTGATCGGCGCATTCAAAACACACCGAGCGACAGACCAGCGGCCAGCGCTGCGCCCAACTCGTGACAGCGCGCCAGTTCGGCCGCCGCGATCAGCTTGGGCGCCAGGATGCGCTCGGGCGTCTGCGCATCGGTGTTGACGATGATTGCCGGCGCCACGGCCTTCAGCCGCCAGCCGGTGCAGATGCGCTCGATCTGCCGGACCGCATTGCTGCCATCACTGCCGGCGCAGACCAGCGCGGCATAGGGCCGGCCGTTGATGCGGTCCAGCGCCGCGTAGTAGCAGCGATCGAAGAAGTCCTTCATCAGCCCGGACATCGCGGCCAGGTTCTCGGGCGTCGCGAACAGGTAGCCATCGGCCGCCAGCACCTCATCCGGCTGCGTCTCCACCGCCGGCTGCAAGCGCACGGTGACGCCCTGCTCCTCAGCAGCGCCTGCCGCCGCGGCCTCGGCCATCTGGCGCGTGCCACCGGTCATCGTGTGGTAGACGATCAACAGCGTCTTCATCGCTGCAAGCATAGACCGGCCGCGGTGATCACCGACAATCCGGCATGACAAGCCTTTCCTTCGACCAGCTGCCGCTGGCGCCCGCGATGCAGGCCAACCTGCAGCAACTGGGCTACACCACGATGACGCCGATCCAGGCCGCCAGCCTGCCGCTGGCGCTGGCCGGCCGCGACCTGATCGCCCAAGCCAAGACCGGCAGCGGCAAGACCGCTGCGTTTGCGCTGGCCTTGCTGGCCAAGCTGGACGTACGGCAATACGCGGTGCAGGCCCTGGTGCTGTGCCCGACCCGCGAACTGGCCGACCAGGTGACGCAGGAGATCCGCCGTCTGGCCCGCGCCGAAGACAACATCAAGACGCTGACGCTCTGCGGCGGCGCCACGATGCGGCCGCAGCTGGCCAGCCTGGCGCACGGCGCGCATGTGGTGGTCGGCACGCCGGGCCGCATCCTCGACCACCTGGAACGCCAGAGCCTGGACCTGTCGACGCTGCAAACGCTGGTGCTCGACGAAGCCGACCGCATGCTGGACATGGGCTTTGCCGAGGACATCGCGCAAGTCGCCCGCCAATGCCCGGCGCAGCGCCAGACGCTGCTGTTCTCGGCCACCTACCCGGAAGGCATCGCGCAGCTCGCGAAGAAACTGTTGCGTGACCCGGCCGAAGTCAAGCTGACCGAGCAGCATGCCGCGCACAAGATCCGCCAGCGTTTCTACGAAGTCACCGAAGCGCAGCGCCTGCACGCGGTGGGGCTGCTGCTGAACCATTACCGCCCGGTCAGCACGCTGGCCTTCTGCAACACCAAGCAGCAATGCCGCGACCTGGTGGCGGTGCTGCGCGCGCAAGGCATCGTTGCGCAGGAACTGCACGGCGACCTGGAACAGCGCGAGCGCGATCAGGTGCTGATCCAGTTCGCCAACCGCAGCTGCTCGGTGCTGGTGGCCACCGATGTCGCAGCGCGCGGCCTGGACATCGAAGGGCTGGAAGCGGTGATCAATGTCGACATCACACCCGACATCGAGATCCACACCCACCGCATCGGCCGCACCGGCCGCGCCGACGACGACGGCTGGGCCTTCAGCCTGGCCAGCATGGACGAGATGGGCCGGGTCGGCCGCATCGAAGAGATGCAGGGCCAGGAAAGCGTCTGGCACCCACTCGACGAGCTGACACCCAAAGACAGCGGCCGCTTGCAGCCACCGATGGTGAGCCTGCAGATCCTCGGCGGCCGCAAGGAAAAGATCCGCCCCGGCGATGTGCTGGGCGCGCTGACCAAGGACGCCGGGCTGCCCGGTGCGCAGATCGGCAAGATCAACGTCAACGATTTCTCGACCTACGTGGCAGTGGCGCGCGGCATTGCCGACCAGGCGCTGGCCGCGCTGAACAACGGCAAGGTCAAGGGCAAGCGCATCAAGGCGCGGCGCATGCTGGAGGGGCCGAGCCCATGAACTCGGCGATCAGCCGGTGGAAGTGATGCACGCCCTGCTCCCGCGTCGGTGAATAGCGGCCGCCGCGGTAGAAGCGGGAACGCACGCCGCGCTGCACCGTCAGCACCACCGCTTCGTCTTCCATCTCGACACGGTGCAGGTCGCCGCCGGCGCCGCGACCCAGCTGCGAAGCGTCCAGCACATAACTCCTGAACAGCACGCGCGTGCGCATCGGCCCCAGCGGCTGCACCAGGTTCACCGACAGCCCCCAGGGGTAGAAGTTCAGCATCAGGTTCGGGAACACCCAGTAGTAGTAGGCGGCAATGCGCCGGCCCTGGTCCGGTGAACCGTGCGGCAGGTCGAACGCCGGCTCCCCGTCCTTGGCCAGCGCCAGCTGCAGGTTGGCGTAGCGGTGCAACTCGTAGCTGTACTGGCCGAAATCCAGCGTCTCCATCAGCCCGGCATGCAGGAACGGGATGTGCAGGCCTTCGAGGTAGTTCTCGACGTACAGCGCCCAATGCGCATCGAAGCTGTAGTCGCGGCTGCGCGACGGATCGGGCTGCAGCCGGTCCCAAGGCAGCCCCTGCAGCCGGGCCTCGATGTCGCCGAGAAAGGCGGCCAGCGGCGCCACCGGCTGCACGGCGGCGAAGGCCTGGTCATGGAACAAGGCCAAGGGCACTTCGGGCAGGTTGTCGTTCGGCGACGGAAAGTTCTTCGCCTGCTGGAACTCGGGCATGAACAGCATCCGCCCCTGCAGGTCGAAGCGCCGCGAGTGGTAGCCGCAGCGGATCTGCTCGCTGCGGCACGGCGCGGGCACCAGCAGGTTGCCGCGGTGGGTGCAGACGTTGGACAGGCAGCGCAGCACACCCGCGCCGTCGCGGGCCAGCAACAGCGGCTCATCCAGGCCGCCGGCGACCAGTTCGCGCGGCGACAGGCTGCCCGGCTCCGCCACATCGGCCGTGTCGCCGATCCATTGCCAGCTGCGCGCAAAGATGCGCTCGCGGGCCAGTGCGTAGGCCGCCTCGTCACGGTAGAACGACGCGTCCAGCGTACCGGCGGTGGTGACATCGGGGTCGATGGTGTAGTGCGTCATGTCGTGCGTCATCGTGCCAGCTCGGTTTCGGTGTATTGGCGGGCACCGGCCTCCAGCCGCTGGCGCACGGCCTGCGCCAGCGAGGCCGGGCTGAGCACCCGCGCCTGCTCCCCCTGGCGCAGCACATCCATCACCAGTTCGGTCTCGTCGACATAGGGCAGCTTCAGCTCGTAACTGCCGTCGTCGAGCCAGCGGCCTTCCTGCTCCGGATGCCATTCTTCACGGCTGATCCAGGGCGCGGCCTGCGGGCTGAAGCGCACGGTGGCCCATTGCCGCGTGCCACCGGCGTAGATGCCGTAACCCGCGTCCATCTCGGCCTCCACCTGCTTCATCGCGACGTCCTTGGCGCGCACGTCCAGCACGCTGGCTTGCTGCATCGCGTCGAGCGCAAAACGCAGCAGCTTCTCGCGGCTGTGGCACCAGGCATCCAGGTACCAGGTGTTCTTGTAGTGCACCAGGCGCTGCGGCGACACATCACGTTCGCTGGTGCTGCCGCGGCCACGCGTCAGGTAGCGCATGTGCAGCCGGCGGCGGCGGATCAGCGCTTCGCCGACACGTTCGAAGAACTCACTCGCCACCGGGCGGCGCAGCGCACTGATGATCTTCACGCGCTTTCGCAAGGCCCGCGTCTCGCTGTCGCCGCCGGGGCCCAGCAAGTCGTGGATGCGGTCGAGCAGCGGCTGGAGGTGACGGCTCAGCAGGCCTTCGCTGTCCAGGCCGCTCAGCAGCTGGTGCGCCATCAGCAGCGAGTACAGCTCGCGTTCGTTGAACCACAGGCCGGGCAGCTCATGCTTCTGGCCGCGGTACTCGCGGCCGAAGCGATAACCATTCGTGTCGCGGTCGTATTCGATCGGCGCGCCGAGCTGGTCGCGCAGGTATTCGAGGTCGCGCTTCAGCGTGGCGCGGGACACCTCCAGCTCCTGCTGCAGGTCGGCAAAGCTGATGTGGCCACGCTGGCGGATCAGCATCTCGATCTTGTAGTGGCGGGCGGTCTTGGACATGCGCCGACTGTAGCGCCTAGCAGCCCACTGGCTCAAATAGTGAGCCACCCTATCGCGACAGCAGAAAAATATTCTTCCTGGGGTGGCTCACTATTTGAGCCACCCAGCCGGGAGACTGGTTTTGCCGAGGACGTCTCGGCGCCCAGCTCCAGGAGCCCGACCATGGCACAAGCCGCCTTCACGTTCGACACCCCCGTCGTCGCCGCCACAGGTGGTGACTCCACCAGTCCCGCCGCCACGGGCGGCAGCACAGCCACCCCCTTCGCAACCAGCCATGGCGCCCGCCCGCAGGGCCGCGACGGCAGCGGCTTCGAGATCGGCTGGGACCTCGCGCACTACCGCCTGACGCCGCCAGTGGCGCACCTGCACGCCGAGAACCCGGTGCGCCAGGGCTGGAGCGCCGGCCGTGCGGTGTTTGGCGCCCGCACGCTGAAGCCCAGCCGTGCCGTGCGCCAGTGGCTGCAACTGCGCCTGGCGGCCTGGCAGCATGGCCTGGCTTTCGAAGCCGTGCAGGTCGTGCCGAACTACCTGACCCAGTTGCAGGCCGACGAATGCCCGGTCACCCGCACACCGCTGGCCGCCAGCGACGGCACCGAACCCACGATCACCCGCCTGAACACCGCCGCCGGCGTCGCGGCCGGCAACCTGGTGATGCTGAGCCAGGCCGCGCTCACCGCCAAGGCCGATCACCGCTGGGACAGCGCGCTGGCCAACGCCCGCCGCATCGAAGCCGGCGAATGCACCGAGATCGATGGCCTGAATGCCATCGAATGGGCTCGCCTGGCGCTGCTGATCAGCCTGGTCACGCCGCTGGCCCATGCCCAGGCGGCCACGCTGCCGCTGTGGGTGCTGCCGCCGAACCGCGTGCGTGTGCTGAACCCGGTGCAGGCGCTGCAGGTGATGCTGACGCTGCAGTTCTGCGAGGCCGGTTATGCGCGCCGCCTGGTCGCGCTGGCGGTGCTGATGCCCTCGAGCGAAGCCCGCCAGGCCTTCCAGGTCTTCATGCACACGCTGCTGGCCCGCCGCTTGTCCGCCGGACCGGTGCTCGATGGTGCGGCGGCACGCCGCGCGATGGAAACCGCCTGGGCCGATGCGCTGGTGCAGCGCCGCTGGCAACGCCTGGCGCTGCTGCTGACCTCGGCGGACTGTGAACAACTGCTGCAGCGCGCCGCCCGGCGCGGCCTGATGGGCGCCGGCAAGCAGTGGCTGAACAGCAGCCGTGCCACCGAGGGCTGGGCGTTGGAGACGGCCGGTCAGGCGTCGTGCATGGCTGCTGCCGACGGCGTGGTGTCGGCAAAGGCGATGTCGCACTGATCCGGTGGCGCGTCGCTGCCCGGCGGCGCCGGCAAGGCGCGCAGCCGCGGCTCGCAGTACGCCGCCAGTTGCTGCACGCTGATTTGCGCCGGCTCGCCGCAGTAACGCTTGGCCGCCCCGATGTGGGTGGCCAGGCATTCCAGCACCGGCGGGCTGGGGTCGAACTGGTACAGCACGTTGTGGCAGCGCAGCAGCGCCGCGGTGGGCTGCTGGCGCTGGCCGGACACTGCCATCGCGCTGACGATGCTTTGCAGCATCGCGTCGATGCGCAGCTGGCGCGGCCAGCGCTGCGGGTCGTGTGAAAGCTTGTCGGCGTTGCGATGCGTCAGGCAGATCAGCCCGTTGCCATGTTCGAACACGGCGTCGGGGCAGGCCAACAGGTCGCCCACCACGTAGCTGCCGCGCTCGCCGTCATGGTGCAGCGACTTCGGACTGGCATGGCCGGGATGGGGCAGCACCGGCAGCAGCCGCGCCACCCAGTCGTCCTGGCCAGCCACCGCGTCGGGGTCAAAAAAATGGGCGCGCACGCGCACACCCAGCAGCAATTGTTCGTCATCCCAGCGCAGGGGTTCGGTGTCCATGCGGTCCTCCTCGGGCGTGTGTCGTTCAGCTTGGCCGGGCCTGGGTGGCGGCGGCCTGCGGCGTCGTCGCGCCACGTGATTCCAGCATCAAGCTGGCAGCCCACCAGGCGCCGACCAGGGCACCCAGCAGCAGCGCAGCGCTGATGACATGCAAGGTCAACGAGGTGCGCTTGACGCGCGTGCCGGGCAGCGACGGTTGTGGCGCAGCGGGTTCGGCGCGCTGCATCGGCGCCACCGACGGCGTGGCCACGGCCTCGCTCGGGTCGATCAGCACCCAGCGCACGCCGGTCACGCCGGCGGCGTCCAGCGTCGAGGCGATCTGCACCTGGATCATCGTCGGCTCCTCTTGAAGTTTCTCTGAGCTCATGCGCCGAACACGCTGGCGCGCGCGCCCGGTGCCGCATCCGCCGCTTCGCTGGCCTGCGCTGGCCTGCGCAAGCCGGCGACCAGTTCACGCGGCAATTGCTGCTCGAAGGCCAGCCGCAGCACCGTGCAGGCCGCCCCGGCGACAAAGCCAAAAGCGCCAAACACGACAGCCAGCGGTCCGTTGTCAGGCACGCGGGCGAAGAGGGCCAAGCCGATCACGGCAAAGGCGCAGGCCCAGCCGATGCCGGCCAGCGCAATCAGCGTCACAAGGGTGGACAGGCGATTCATCCTGCTGCTTTCGGCAGGACGGCGGCAAGCTTGAGCCAGTACGGAGATCCGGCGCGCGGATCCGTGCCATCCTGGGCGCTATGCTTCGCGGCGATGTCCACCACCCCGCCCCAGCGCAGCGCCACCGAACAGGCCCGCCTCGATGCCGAGTTGATCGACCTGGTCGAGCACAAGATCACGTTCAACCAGATGCTGGGCCTGAAGGTGCTGCAGCTGCGGCCGGACTTCCGCGTGCGTTTCGACATGCGGCCCGAGCTGGTGGGGCACTACCACTACGGCCGGCTGCACGGCGGCGTGATTTCTGCCGCACTGGATGCAATGGGTGGCTGCGCGCTGATGCTGGCGATTGCCGACAAGCACGGCCACGAGAGCACGGAGCAGGTGATGCACCGCTTCCTGAAGATGGGAACCATCGACCTGCGCGTCGACTTCCTGCGCCAGGGCATGGGTGAACACTTCGTCGCCAGCGCCGAGGTCACGCGCCTGGGCGGGCGCGTGGGGTCGACGCAGATGCGCCTGGTCAACAACGACGGCACGCTGATCGCCACGGCGGCCGCAGCCTACATCGTGAGCTGAGCATGCGCCCGCCCGTCTTGCTGCTGTTGGCCCTGGGCATGTCGGCCCTCGTCTCCCCTGCGCTGGCCCAGCGCGGCGAAGCACCGGCGCGCCCCATCACACCGCGCGGCGCGCTGGCCGCGGACGAGCTGGCCAACATCGAGGTCTTCAAGCGCGTGTCGCCCTCGGTGGTGCACATCACGACGCTGGAGATGACGCGCGACTTCTTCTCGCGCAGCATGCAGCAGGTGCCGCGCGGCACCGGCACCGGCTTCGTCTGGGACACCCAGGGCCATGTGGTGACCAACTTCCACGTCATCCAGGGCGGCGACGGCGCCCGCGTGACGCTGGCCGACCAGAGCACGCACCGCGCCACCTTGGTCGGTGCCTACCCGGACCGCGACCTCGCGGTGCTGAAGATCGAGCTGCCGCGCGACAAACTCGCGCCGATCCCGATGGGCACCAGCCGCGACCTGCAGGTCGGCCAGAAGGTCTATGCCATCGGCAACCCCTTCGGCCTGGACCAGACGCTGACCGCCGGCATCGTCAGCGCGCTGAACCGCGAGATCGATTCGGTCAACCAGCGCACGATCCGCGGCGTGATCCAGACCGATGCGGCCATCAACCCGGGCAACTCCGGCGGGCCGCTGCTGGACTCCGCGGGCCGGCTGATCGGCGTGAACACCGCGATCTACAGCCCTTCGGGCGCGAGTGCCGGCATCGGCTTCGCGATTCCGGTGGACGAGGTCAACCGCATCGTGCCGCGGCTGATCCGCGACGGCCGCATCACGCGGCCGGCGCTGGGCATTTCGTCGGCCCCGGAGCAGGTGCACCGGGCGCTGCGCCTGCCCGATGGCGTGGCGCTGCTGCAGGTGCAGCCGGCCAGCCCCGCGGCCAAGGCCGGGCTGCAACCCTTCATGCGCGCCGCCGATGGCAGCATCCAGCCCGGCGACGTGATCACCGCGATCAACGACGAACCGGTGAAGAACCTCGACGACATGCTGACGGCGCTGGAAAAGCACCAGCCCGGCGACCGCATCAGCGTCACGGCCTGGCGCAGCGGCCGCAGCCGCAAGCTCAGCGCGCAGCTGTCGGCGGCCGAATAGGCTCGTCCGGCCCGTTGCCCGTTGCCCGTTGCCTGCTTGTTGCTTGTTCCCGCTTGACCTGCCAGGTCATCGTCAAGGCAGCCTGCGTCGTCTACCGTCGCCTGTGTGACGGACAAAGCGGTACCGGACCGGCGATAAGGTCTGTCTCCACCCAGGACCGACACCATGCCCACACCCGCCGCCACCGCCACGCACTACCGCATCTGCCCGCTCTGCGAAGCCTGTTGCGGCCTGGAAATCCGGACCGAAGCCGACAAGGTGCTCAGCATCCGCGGCATGGACAGCGACGTGCTGAGCCGCGGCTACATCTGCCCCAAGGCAGTGGCGCTGAAGGACCTGCATGAAGACCCCGATCGGCTGCGCCAGCCGCTGCTCAAGCGCAACGGCCAGCATGTGGCGGTGAGCTGGGACGAAGCCTTCGCCGAGATCGAACGCCGCCTGCCGCCGCTGCTGGCCGCGCAAGGACGCGACGCGCTGGCGCTGTCGGTGGGCAACCCGGCGGCGCACAAGATGGGCTTGCTGCTGTACTTCGCGCGCTTGGTCCGTGCAGCCGGCACGAAGAACGTGTTCTCGGCCAGCACGCTGGACCAGATGCCCAAGCAACTGCAATCGGGTCTGATGTTCGGCAACTTTCTGTCGATTGCGCTGCCCGACATCACGCGCACCGACTTCATGCTGGTGCTGGGCGCCAACCCGATGGCCAGCAACGGCAGCATGTGGACGGTGCCGGATTTCCGCGGCAAGGCCCGTGCGCTGCGCGCCCGCGGCGGCCGGCTGGTGGTGATCGACCCGCGCCGCACCGAAACTGCCGAGGTCGCCGATGCGCACCACTTCATCCGCCCTGGCACCGATGTGCACCTGCTCGGCGCGATGCTGCACACGCTGTTCGCTGAAAACCTGGTCCGGCTGGGCCGTTTGACGGCGCTGATCAACGGTGTCGATGAACTGCGCAATGCCGTCGCGGCCTTCACGCCCGAGCGCGCCGCGGCACGCTGCGGCATCCCGGCCGACACCCTCCGCGTGCTCGCGCGCCAGCTGGCCGGCGCCGAGCGGGCCTGCGTCTACGCCCGGCTGGGCACCTGCACCCAGCGCTTCGGCACGCTGACGCAATGGTTCGTTGACGCGCTGAACACGCTCACCGGCCACCTCGACGAACCCGGCGGCATGCTGTTCGCCAAGGCCCCGGCCTTCGCCGGCAACACCAGCGGCCGGCCCGGCAGCGGCCGCGGCGTGGTGACCGGGCGACACCGCAGCCGCGTCAGCGGCGCGCCGGAGGTCTTCGGCGAGCTGCCCATGGTCCGGTTGGCCGAGGAGATCGAAACCGCCGGCCCGGGCCAGGTGCGGGCGCTGATCACCGTCGGCAGCAACCCGGTGCTGTCGGCGCCCAACGGCCCGCGCATCGCCGCGGCGCTGGACACGCTGGACTTCATGGTCAGCCTGGACATCTACCTGAACGAGACCACGCGCCATGCCGACGTCATCCTGCCCGGCCTGTCGCCGCTGGAAGACAGCCACTACGACATCGCCTTCCCGCAGCTGAGCTGGCGCAACCAGGCGCGCTACAGCACGGCGGTGTTCCCTGCGCCGGCCGGCCAGCCGGCCGAATGGCAGAGCCTGCTGCGCCTGATCGCGATCCTGAAAGGCCGTGGCGCCGATGCCGACCTGCAAGCGCTGGACGATGAACTGATCGCCGACGACGTTCGCCGCCAGGCCGGCGACGCGAGCGCCGCGGTGCTGCAAGCCGTCTCGCGCTGGACCGGCCCCGAGCGCCTGCTCGACCTGGCTCTGCGCAGCGGTCCGTATGGCGACCAGTTCGGCGCCCAGCCCGAGGGCCTGAACCTCGCGAAGCTGGCCGACGCGCCCGGCGGCATCGACCTGGGCGAGCTGCAACCGCGCCTGCCCGAACTGCTGCGCACGGCCAGCGGCCGGATCGAGCTGGCGCCGCCCTCGCTGCTGGCCGACGTGCCACATGCGGTGGCCGACCTCGACAGCGCGGCCGAGCCGCTGCTGATCATCGGCCGGCGGGACGTGCGCTCGAACAACAGCTGGATGCACAACCTGCCGCTGCTGGCCAAGGGCCCGCAGCGCTGCACGCTGCTGATGCACCCGCAAGACGCGGCCTCGCGCGGCCTGGCCGATGGCGCAACGGTCGCCATCCAGCGCGACGGGCGTGCCATCCAGGCGCCGCTGCAGTGCAGCGAATCGGTGATGCCGGGCGTCGTCAGCCTGCCGCATGGCTGGGGCCACGACCTGGCCGGTGCCCGGCTCTCGGTGGCCGCCCAGCGCCCGGGCGCCAGCCTGAACGCCATCCTGGACGATGCCGTGATCGACCCGCTGTCGGGCAATGCGGTGTTGTCGGGCGTGGCCGTCACCGTGGCGGCGGTCTGAGCTGAGAGTCACCTGATTCCTGCGCCCCCTGCGTTACGATGGCGGCCCCTTCCCGCTGTCCCCGCCGCCCCATGCAAGTCGTCTGCCTCGATCTCGAAGGTGTATTGATCCCCGAGATCTGGATCGCGTTCGCCGAACGCACCGGCATCGCCGAATTCCGCCGCACCACCCGCGAGGAGCCCGACTACGACAAGCTGATGCGCTACCGCATCGCGCTGCTGGCCCAGCATGGCCTGAAGCTGGCCGACATCCAGCAGGTCATCGGCGGCATGGCGCCAATGGAAGGCGCCAAAGCCTTCCTCGACGACCTGCGCTGCCGCTACCAGGTCATCATCCTGTCGGACACCTTCTACGAATTCGCCGATCCGCTGATCCAGCAACTCGGCCGGCCGACGCTGTTCTGCCACAAGCTGGTGGTCGACGAGGCCGGCGTGGTGCGCGACTACACCCTGCGCCAGCCCGACCAGAAGCGCCACGCGGTGAACGCGTTGAAGTCGCTGAATTTTCAGGTCATCGCGGCCGGCGACTCGTACAACGACACCGGCATGCTCGGCGCGGCCGATGCCGGTTTCTTCATCCATCCGCCCGAATCCATCATCGCGCAGTTTCCGCAGTACCCGGTGAACCGCAGCTATGCCGAACTGAAGGCGGCCATCGACGGTGCCGCAATGCAATTGTTGCAGCGCTGAACCAAAGGGCGCCGGCCCCTAAAATCGCCGGTTGATCACCGGAGGCGCCATGCCTTATCCGCGCCACAGCCTCGGCCCCCGAACCAGCACCTCGCGCGGCGGCCACGAACTCGAGTTGCTCGCCCCCGCCCGGGATGCCGACATCGGCATCGCCGCCATCGACCATGGCGCCGATGCGGTGTACATCGGCGGCCCGGACTTCGGCGCGCGCGCCAATGCCGGCAACACGGTGGCCGACATCGCGCGCCTGGCGCAACACGCGCACCGCTACAACGCGAAGATCTTCGTCACGCTGAACACCATCCTGCGCGACGACGAACTCGAGGCCGCGCGCCGGCTCACCTGGCAACTTTACGAAGCCGGCGCCGATGCGCTGATCGTGCAGGACATGGGCCTGCTGGAGCTGGACCTGCCGCCGATCCAGCTGCACGCCAGCACGCAGACCGACATCCGCACGCCCGAGAAAGCCCGCTTCCTGCAGGACGTGGGCTTCTCTCAGATGGTGCTGGCGCGCGAACTCACGCTGCCGCAGATCCAGGCCATCGCGGCCCAGGTGCAGCTGGCCACGCTGGAATTCTTCATCCACGGCGCGCTGTGCGTGGCCTACTCGGGCCAGTGCTTCATCAGCCACGCCCACACCGGCCGCAGCGCCAACCGCGGCAACTGCTCGCAGGAATGCCGGCTGCCCTACACCGTGACCGACGCGCAGGGCCGCATCGTTGCGCATGAAAAGCATGTGCTGTCGGTGAAGGACAACAACCAGAGCGAGAACCTGCGCGCGCTGGTGGAGGCCGGCATCCGCAGCTTCAAGATCGAGGGCCGCTACAAGGACATGGGCTACGTCAAGAACGTCACCGCCCACTACCGCCAGCTGTTCGATGCGCTGCTCGAAGGCGATGGCCGCTACCGCCGCTCGTCTTCCGGGCGTTGCCACTTCCTGTTCACGCCCGACCCCGACCGCAACTTCAACCGCAGCGCCACCGACTACTTCGTCAACGGCCGCAAGGAAGACATCGGCGCCTTCGACAGCCCCAAGCATGCCGGCCTGCCGCTGGGCCACGTGCTGCGCACCGGCCCCGACCACTTCGACCTCGAACTGGCCGACGGTGCCAGCCCGGTGAACAACGGCGACGGCCTGACCTGGTGGGACCTGCAGCAGGAGCTGTGCGGCGCGCAGATCAATGTCGCGCGGCCGCTCGACGACGCGGGCCGGCGCTGGCGCGTGTTCCCCAACGAGCCGATGGCCGATCTGAAGGACCTGCGCGCCCACACGGCATTGCACCGCAACCGTGACATGGCCTGGGACCGGCAGCTCGACAAGAAGTCGGCCGAGCGCCGCATCGCCGTCGACCTCCGCCTCGACGAAACGCCGGACGGTTTCCTGCTGACCTTGAACGACGAAGACGGCCACGTCGGCCAGGCCACGCTGGCGCAGGCCCACCAGCCCGCGCAGAACAGCGAGCGCGCCGAACAAAGCCTGCGCGAGCACATCGGCAAGCTGGGCAGCACGATCTTCTCGGCCCGCGGCGTCGAGCTGGCGTTGAGCCAGCCCTGGTTCCTGCCGGCCGGCGCGGTGAATGCGCTGCGCCGCGATGCGGTGGCCGCGCTCGAGCTCGCCCGCGCCAAGGCGCATGTGCGTCCACCGCGCGCGCAGCCGGTCGAGCCACCGGTGCCTTTCCCTGAAGACAGCTTGAGCTACCTGGCCAACGTCTACAACCACCCGGCGCGCGACTTCTACGCGCGCCACGGCGTCAAGGTCATCGAAGCGGCCTACGAAAGCCACGAGGTGCTGGGCGAAGCCAGCCTGATGATCACCAAGCACTGCGTGCGCTATTCCTTGAGCCTGTGCCCCAAGCAGGCCAAGGGCGTGACGGGTGTGCAGGGCACCGTGCGCGCCGAGCCGCTGACCATCCGCCATGGCGACGAAACGCTGACGCTGCGCTTCGATTGCAAGCCCTGCGAGATGCACGTGGTCGGCCGCATCAAGCGCAACGTGCTGCAGCAGGCCGCCGCGGCGCCGATCAAGGTCTACCGCGCCCGGCCGGCCGCAGCACGCACGGGCAGCTGAATGCTGCGCGCCGGGCCCACCCCTGCTCGGCGATGAGTGCCAGCCAGAGCACCCGCCAGAACGCCGAGCACCAGCTGCAGCAGGAGTTGCTGCGCCTGAGCCTGCACAACGCCGTGCGCACGGTGCCGATGCAGCTGCTGGCCTCGTTCTACCTGCTGTACCTGAGCCTGCGCGTGGCCGAGCCTTGGGTCAGCCTGCTGATCGGTGTGCTGGGCCCGGTGGTGGGCCTGTGGCGCTGGCAGATCGCCCGGCGCTATGCCGGCCAGGCCCACGTGCCCCCGGGTGACCTGCGGCGCGCACGCAGCGCGATGGAGATCAATGCCGCACTGGCCGGGCTGCTGTGGTCGATCGCGCTGGTGATGGTGTACCCGGAACTGCGCGGCATCGAGGCCACGGTGATGCTGATCATCGTCTCCGGCTCGGTGGCGACGGCGGCGCTGTTCATGTCGCTCGCCGGCAGGTCCTACCTGATGCTGGTGGCACCGCAGATGGGCACGCTGATGGTCGTCAGCCTGGTGCTGGAGCCGGTGCGCTCGGTGCCGCTGGCGGTGCTGGCGGTGATCTTCGGCGTCACGCTGCACCGCGCCTCGCGCGAGTACAGCGAGATCACCGAACGCGCCATCCGCCACCGGCTGGAAGTGGACGAGGCCAACGCATCGCTGCAGCTGGCCAAGGAAGCCGCCGAGGCCGGCAGCCGCGCCAAGACCGAGTTCCTGGCGATGATGAGCCACGAGATCCGCACGCCGATGAACGGCGTGCTGGGCGCGCTGGACCTGCTGCGGCGCTCCGGGCTCGATGCGCGGCAGCGCCGGCTGGCGCGTGTCGCCGCGTCGTCGGGCGGTTCGCTGATGACCATCCTCAACGACGTGCTGGACCAGTCGAAGATCGAAGCCGGCAAGTTCACGCTCAGTCAATCGCCGATGTCGCTGCACGCGCTGCTGCTGTCGGTCGTGACGCTGTTCCGCGCCAACGCCGAAGCACGCGGCCTGCGGCTCGAGCTGGAGCTCGGCGCCAGTGTGGCCGACCGGGTGATCGGCGATGCCCAGCGCCTGAAACAGGTGCTGTCCAACCTGATCGGCAATGCCATCAAGTTCACCGAGCACGGCCACATCAGCTTGCAGGTGACGCAACGCGCCGAGGGCGTGCGCTTCGAAGTGCGCGACAGCGGCATCGGCATCCCGGCCGATCGGCTGGACCGCCTGTTCGATCCGTTCTACCAGATCGACACCTCGCGCCGCCGCAGCCGTGGCGGTACCGGCCTGGGCCTGTCCATCAGCCAGCGCATCGTCGAGGCCATGGGCGGCCGCATCGAGGTGCAGTCCACCGCCGGCCGCGGCTCGGTGTTCGGCTTCACGCTGAGACTGGCGGCCGACCCCGCGCCGGCCCCGCTGGCGCCCGGCGATTCGGCGATGGGCGCACTGGACGGCGAAGCCGTGCTGCAAGGCACCGTGCTGCTGGCCGAGGACAACCCGGTGAACCGCATGATCGCGGTAGAGATGCTGCTGTCCATCGGCCTGCAGGTGCTGGAGGCCGACAACGGCCTGAGCGCCGCCGAGATCGTCGAGCGCCAGCCGGTCGATGCCGTGCTGATGGACTGCCAGATGCCCTTGCTCGACGGTTATGAGGCCACGCGCCGCATCCGCGAGCACGAAGCCCGGCTGGGCCTGCCGCGCACACCCATCCTGGCGCTGACCGCCGATGCCTTTGCCGACGATGCCGACCGCGCGCGCGATGCCGGCATGGATGCCCGGCTGACCAAGCCGTTCAGCCAGTCCCAGCTGCGGGAGCTGCTGGAGGCCTGGCTCTAGCGCAGCCCGGTGGCCGCGCACTATCTCGAATAGCGCGCGTGTGCAGATGCAGTAACCTGCGGACACACTCCGCCTGCAGGCGTGTGATGCGGATCACCTCCGGGCCGGCGCGCAGTGCACAGAATCGACCCCACACCATCAACACCAAGGAGGTCAGCCATGAGCACGATCATCGCGCCGCAACACGTTCACGGCAGCTGGGACCTGGCGGGCACGCCGGAAGCCGACACGCTGTATGGCGGCAAGGGCAGCAACCGCTTCGAGGGCGGCGCGGGCGACGACACCGTCGTGTACAGCGGCCGCTTCACCCAGTACGCGGTGAGTTTTGACGCGGCCAGCGGCAGCTACCGCGTCGGCAACGACACGCTGCGCGACATCGAGCACCTCCAGTTCGGCGACATCACGCTCTCGATCGCCGACGCGCTGCCGCAGACGGGCACGCAGCACCAGTACAGCGCAGGCGACGATGAACTGATCGGCAGCGACCTGGGCTACACCCTGGAGGGCGATTGGGGCAACGACCGCTTCACCGGCAACGGCGGCGATGATGCGCTCTACGGCGGCAAGGGCGAGGACACCGCCCTCTTCCACGGCAACCGGGCCGACTACGACATCGTGTACGACTACACCACGTCGAGCTACCGGGTCACCGATCACACCGCCGGCCGCGATGGCGCGGACCAGCTGTTCGACATCGAACGCCTGAAGTTCGCGGACACGACGATCCAGTTCGAAGGCATCGCCAACAACGACGTCTACGACCTGAGCCGCGAACCCACCGCGGCAGACCTGCTCCAGCTCGATGGCGTGATCGGCACGCCGGCTGCGCCGCTGCCGGAGCAAGAGCCGCCTCTCATCGATGGCGACCTCATCGTCGGCATCGGCTACATCACCGTGGAAGACGACATGCTCTACGTCGACATCGATGCCGAGATCGAGCTCTACGCCACGAGCGTCACGCTCACCGGCGTGGCCGAGGCAGCAGGCGATCTCGGCAGCACGATGCTCAGCAGCCTCTGAGCGACCCCAGGCCGACCAGCGCCAGCCGGCCCCCGATCCGCAGGCCCCTCGGCACTACACCTGCACTACACCGCTCGCCAGGCCTGCGGGTTCTGCTGCAACCAGCGGCGCGCCGCGCTGTCGTCCTGCTGCGACGGGTGAAAGTCCGCGCGCAGGTACTCCCGCCAGGGCCGATGCAGCTGGCGCACGAGGCCGTTGCGGCCGAACAGCAGCCGCGCACCGCCGATCCAGGTCGACGGCCGCCACCAGCTGCCGTCGTGCCACAGGTTCAGCAGCGTCTGGCGCAGCGCATCGGTGATGAAGTTGACGCTGACGACGCGGAAGATGCGCAGCCGCCACTCCTCATTGCCGCCGAGTGCGCGGTACAGGTCGAAGGCGGTGCTGCGGTGTTCCGACTCTTCGCTGGAATGCCAGCGCCACAAGGTGTCCAGCCGCGCTTCGGCGCCGGCCAGCGGCACTGGGTTCGACAACAGGTAGTCCGCGAAGATCGCGGTGAAATGTTCGGTGGCCGCGGTCACCGCAAGATGGTTGCGCAGGTCAGCACCCTGCAAGGCATCGATGCGCCGCCTGGCCCGTGCTTCCCAGCGGTTCACCAGCCCCTGTTGTGCCAGCTGCGCGTTGTACAGCGCATGGATGCGCCGGTGCGTCGCTTCCTGGCCAATGAAGCCCCGGACCTCGGCCTCGAAGCGCGGACGCTGCTCGGGCGGCAGCGCCTGCAGGCCGGCGCGCACCGAATCGATGAAGAACTGCTCGCCGACCGGAAAGCTCATCGACAGCGCATCGAAGAAGGCCGTGCGGAAGGCATCGCCGCCGTTCCAGTGCCGCGGCAGCGGGGCTTCCAGGTCGACCAGCAAACGCCGAACCACCAACTCGCTCATGCGGGACTCCCGAAGTGCTGCAGTGTGCTGGTACTCACCGGTACCAGCGCGGTATCGAATGATCCCCGTCGGTCGCGGTACTGTCAAGTACCACTGTCCTGCCGGTGGCATGATGCAGCCGTGAACACCGCCGCCGCAGCCGACACGCTGAGCCCCACCGACCACCGCCGCCGCCTGCTGGATGCGATGGCCCATGCCGTGGCCAGCAAGGGTTATGCAGCGGTGACCATCGCCGACCTGGCGGCAGAAGCCCGCGTCTCCAAGCGCAGCTTCTACGAACATTTCGCCGACAAGGCCGCCTGCCTGGTGGCGCTGTACGAGGCGGCCAGCCGCCAATCGCTGGACGTGCTCCGCCAAGCCATCGACCCGCAGCGAGACTGGCATCAACAGCTGGAACAGGCGCTGACCGCCTACTTCGGCACGCTGGCCTGCAACCCGCCGCTGCTGCGCACGCTGTTCGTCGACATCATCGCGCTGGGCCCCACCGGCCTGGCCGCGCGGCGCGCCAACGCGCAGCGGCTGGCCGACTTCATCGTGCAGGTCGCCGGCCCCGAGTTGCCGCCCGAACTGGCCGTCGCACTGGTCGGCGGCATCCATGAATGGGTGCTGCAGGCGGTGGAGCAGGAGCGTGTCGCGCAGCTGCCTGAACTGGTGGGGCCTGCCGCGCAGCTGGTGCGCGCCGTCGTCGACCACCCCCACTGAAGCGCCGCCCCGGCCGCACCACGGCCTGCGCATCTGGTGCACCACGCTTGATCGTCCCGCCCCGTGATGGGCCGGCGTTGAACGCCCGCTGACCGCCCTTCTTGCCGGTTTGCCCAGGCAGCGCAGTCTGGCGCGAGCCAGGCATGGCCATTGCTAGTCATGACTTGTCATAACGAGTTGATCGCGATGAACAAGCCCAAACCTTCCCCCGCACGCGTCGTGCCTCTGTACCCCGGTGACGCAGCCGACTTGGCCGCGGAACTCGCCGCGCAATCGCCAGCGCCGCTGTATGCGCAGATCAAGCAACTGCTGCGCGAACGCATCCTCGACGGCACGTACCAGCCGCACCAGCAAATGCCCTCCGAGGCCGAGATGATGGCCAGCTTCGGCGTCAGCCGCATCACCGTGCGGCAAGCGCTCAGCGACCTGCAGAACGAAGGCCTGATCTTCCGCCTGCATGGCAAGGGCAGCTTCGTCTCCAAGCCCAAGGCCTTCCAGGATCTGGGCCGGCTGCAGGGCTTTGGCGAAGCGATGCGCGAGCACGGTTATGAAAGCTACAACCGCGTGCTGTCGCTGCGCTCGGTCACACCGCCACCCGCGGTAGCCACGCGGCTGGCGCTGCCCAAACGCGGCAAGGCCACCGAGCTGAAGCGCCTGCGCTTCCTGAACCGCGAGCCGATTTCCCTGGACGTGACCTATGTGCCGCTGCACATCGGCCAGCGCCTGGCCAAGGAAGACCTCGCCACGCGCGACATCTTCGTGATCCTGGAGAACGACTACGGCCTGGCGCTCGGCCATGCCGACCTGCAGATCGGCTCGACCCTGGCCGACGAGACGCTGGCCACGCAGCTGCGCGTCGAAGAAGGCTCACCGGTGCTGCACATCGAGCGCACCACCCACCTCACCGACGGCACGCCGATCGACCACGAGCTCTTGTACTACCGCGGCGACGCGTTCCAGTACAAGGTCCGCGTCGATCGGATCGCCGCTCCCCACAACCGGCTGGAGGACTGATGAAGACGATCGAACTCGACTACGACCTGGTGGTCGTCGGCGGCGGCACCGGTGGCCCGATGGCCGCGGTGAAAGCCAAGGAAGCCAACCCCAAACTGCGCGTGCTGCTGCTGGACAAGGCCAACGTCAAGCGCAGCGGCGCCATCTCGATGGGCATGGACGGGCTGAACAACGCGGTGATCCCCGGCCACGCCACGCCCGAGCAATACACCAAGGAGATCACCGTCGCCAACGACGGCATCGTCGACCAGAAAGGCGTCTACGCCTACGCCAGCAACAGCTTCGCGATGATCGAAGAGCTGGACCGCTGGGGCGTCAAGTTCGAGAAGGACGAAACCGGCGACTACGCCGTACGCAAGGTGCACCACCTCGGCAGCTACGTGCTGCCGATGCCCGAAGGCCACCACATGAAGCGCGTGCTCTACCGGCAGTTGAAGCGCGCGCGGGTCGAGATCACCAACCGCGTCGTCGCGACACGGCTGATCACCGGCGTCAACGGCGAGATCGCCGGCGTGATGGGATTCGACTGCCGCACGGCCGACTTCTACGTCATCCGCGCCCGCGCCGTGGTGATCTGCACCGGCGCCGCCGGCCGCCTGGGCCTGCCGGCCTCGGGCTACCTGTTCGGCACCTACGAGAACCCGACCAACTGCGGTGAAGGCCACGTGATGGCCTACCACGCCGGCGCGGAACTCACGAACCTGGAGTGCTTCCAGATCAACCCGCTGATCAAGGACTACAACGGCCCAGCCTGCGCCTATGTCACCGGACCCTTCGGCGGCTACACCGCTAACGCCAGAGGTGAGCGCTTCATCGAATGCGACTACTGGAGCGGCCAGATGATGCTGGAGTTCTTCAGTGAACTCGAAGGCGGCCGCGGCCCGGTGTTCCTGAAGCTCGACCACCTGGCCGAAGAAACGATCAGCGAGATCGAGCACATCCTGCACACCAACGAGCGGCCCAGCCGCGGCCGCTTCCACGAAGGCCGCGGCACCAACTACCGCCAGCGCATGATCGAGATGCACATCTCGGAGATCGGTTTCTGCTCGGGCCACAGCGCCTCGGGCATCTGGACCAACGAACGCGGCGAGTGCTCGATTCCCGGGCTCTATGCCGCGGGTGACTGCGCCAGCATCCCGCACAACTACATGCTGGGCGCCTTCGTCTACGGCAAGTTCTGCGGCGAGAACGCCGCCGCCTACCTGGCCGGCACGGACACGCCGCAAGTCGATGCCCAGCGCATCAGCGACGAACGTGAACGCGTGGCGGCGCCCCTGTCGCGCAGCGAGGGCCTGACGCCCTTCCAGGTCGAGTACAAGACCCGCCGCTTCGTCAACGACTACCTGCAGCCGCCCAAGGTCACCCGCAAGATGGCGATCGGGCTGGAGCGCTTCGGCGAGATCACCGAAGACCTCGACGAGATGGTCGCCAACGATCCGCACGAGTTGATGCGCGCGATGGAGGTGCATGCCATCCGCGATTGCGCCGAACTGGCGGCCCGCGCTTCGCTGTACCGCACCGAAAGCCGCTGGGGCCTGTACCACCTGTGCGTGGACCACCCCGAGAAGAACGACGCCGACTGGTTCTGCCACACCAATGTCACCAGCGATGCCGACGGCAGGCCCCATTTTCGCAAGCGCGCGGTGGAGCCCTACGTCGTCGAGCTGAACGAGGAAGAACGCACCGCCTACCAGCGCCTGCGCGTCGCAGGGTCCGGCCCCGCCACCGCCACCGAACCGACGCCGCAAGCCGCCTGACACCGAAGGAGCCGAGTCATGACCATTGCCCTCACCCGCACCCAGGCCCCTGTGATCGTCGACGAGGACAAATGCATCGCCGACAAGGGCTGCACCGTCTGCGTCGACGTCTGCCCGCTGGACGTGCTGGCCATCGACATCGTGAAGAACAAGGCCTTCATGAAGTTCGACGAATGCTGGTACTGCATGCCCTGCGAGAAGGACTGCCCGACCGGCGCGGTGCACGTGAACATTCCCTACCTGGTCCGCTGAGGAGGACCCCCCCATGATCCACCAACGCCTGCAAAGCCCCGACCCGGCCGTGCGCCGTGTCGCGGTGCTGGACCTGCCCTACTGCGATGAAGAAGACGATGTCGCGCCGCTGCTGGTGGTGGCACTGGCCGACACCGATGCCAGCGTGCGGCTCGAAGCGGCCAAGGCACTCGAAGGCTTCGAAGAGCCCGAGGTGCTGCGCGCGCTGGTGCCGCTGCTGAAGGACACCGACGCCGCCGTGCGCGAAGCCACCGCAGCCACCTTGGGTGAGCTGAAGGAGCCGGCCTCCGCCGCCTGGGTGCTGCCCTGGGTGGCCGAAGCCGACCCTGCAGTCAAGGCCGCTGCGCTGCGCGCGGTCAAGGCGCTGCGGGTGCCGGAGGCCTTTCTGCCCGCACTGGCCTCGCTGGCCGACGGTGACGCCACAGTGCGCCGCGAGGCGGTGGGCGTGCTGGGCTACCTGAAGGACGCCCGGGCGATCAGCGCGCTCACCGAACTGGCCGCGCACGACGCGGAAGCCGAGGTGCGCCGCGCGGCCGTCGGCGCGCTGGGCTTCGCCCACGACGCCGCCGGCCTCAGCGTGCAGCCAGCTTTGACGCGCGCTTTGGCCGATAGCGCCTGGCAGGTGCGCGAAGAAGCTGCCACCACGCTGGGCAAGCTGGGCTCAGCCGTCGCGGTGGTCGAACTGGTGCAGGCGCTGGGAGACGCGTACTGGCAGGTGCGCGTGAAAGCCGCACGCAGCCTCGGCAAGCTGAAGGCGCGCGCCGGCGTGCCGGCCCTGTGCGACGCGCTGCAGCATGCGATGAGCAACCTGCGCAAGGAAGCGGCGATTGCGCTCGGCGAGATCGGCGATGCCCGCGCGATCACGCCGCTGGAGCGTGCACTGGCCGACACCGATCCCGATGTGCGCAAGCTGGCCAAGCTGGCTTTGACCACCCTCCAGATGAATGGAGGGGCTCAGCCCGATCCGGGTTTCCCGGGCGGGTTGATCCCCCTCGGGGGGACGGCGCCGCAGGCGCCAAGGGGGCAATCCTCATGACCCACGTCGTCACCGAAGCCTGCATCCGCTGCAAGTACACCGATTGCGTCGCGGTCTGCCCGGTGGAGTGTTTCCACGAAGGCCCCGACTTCCTGGTCATCGATCCCGAGGTCTGCATCGACTGCGGCGTGTGCA
>NZ_DATILJ010000134.1:0-1522 GCF_035476535.1 Aquabacterium sp. | reverse complement strand
TCGGCGGCCATGCGCTCGAGCAGCGCGTGGATCTCGGCCTTGGCGCCGACATCGACACCGCGCGTCGGTTCGTCGAGCAGCAGGACCTTCGGTTCGCGCAGCAGCCACTTGCCCAGCACCACCTTCTGCTGGTTGCCGCCGGAGAGTTCACGCACCGGCTGCTGGATCGAGGCGAGCCGGATCTGCAGCTTCGAGACCATGCGCTGCGATGCGTCGCTTTCTGCCTCGGCCCGCATCAAGCCCGAACGCGACACCGCCCCCAGGCTGGCCAGGCTGATGTTGGCGCGGATCGGCATGTCGAGGATCAGCCCCTCGTCCTTGCGGTTCTCGGTGACGAGGCAGATGCCTTCGGCCAATGCGTCCTTCGGGCCGCCGATGCGCACCGGGCGCTCGTCGCGGTAGAGCTGGCCCGCGGCGAGGGGGTCCGCGCCGAAGATCGCGCGCACGGTCTCTGTCCGGCCCGATCCGACCAGACCCGCCAGGCCGACGATCTCGCCGTAGTGCAGGCTGAAGTCGAGTGCGGCATCGCCCCGTTGACCGGCGAAGCGCAGACCTTGCACGCGCAGCGCCGGCGCCCGTTGCGGGTTCGGCGTGGCGGCCTTGTGAGGCGCCCGCTCGGCCAGGTCGCGCCCCACCATCAAGCGCACCAGGTCGTCGGTCGTCGTGCCGGCCATCGACTGGGTGGCGACCTTGCGGCCGTTGCGCAGCACGGTGACACGGTCGCAGACCTCGAACAACTCCTGCAAGTGGTGGGAGACGAACACGACCGTCACGCCGCCATCGCGGAGCTGGCGAATGATCTGCAGCAGTCGATCCGTTTCACGCGGCGTGAGCGTGGCTGTCGGCTCGTCCATGATCACGATGCGGCTTCGGCTCGACAAGGCCTTGGCGATCTCGATCAGCTGGCGCTGGGCCATGCCCAGGCCCGCGACGCGCGTGGACGGCGCCAGATCGTCGAGGCCGACCAGCGCGAGCAACTCGCGCGCGCGCAGCTCCATGGCCCGGCGATCGAGCAGGCCCAGTCGCGTTCGCGGGAGATGCTCGAACTGAAGGTTCTCGGCCACCGACAGCTCATCGAGCATGTGCAGTTCCTGGTGCACCACGCGGATGCCGGCCTGCATCGCGTCCAGCGGACTGTTCGGCGCATAGGGCTCGCCAAACAGCGTCATGTGGCCGCCATCGGCGCGGTCCGCGCCGCACAGGATCTTGATCAGGCTCGACTTGCCGGCACCGTTCTCGCCCGCCAAGGCGTGCACCTCACCGGGCTGCAGTGTCAGGTCCACGCCGTCGAGCGCGATCACGCCGGGATAGCGGCGCGTGAGCCCGTGGAGTTCGAGTGCCGACGGCATGGTGGGCGGGTCCGGTTCGGGCCTCACGGGTCTTACGGGTCTTATTACTTGAGGTTCTTCGCGGTCACCAGCTCGATCGGTGTCTTCACCCAGCCTTTGAGCGGCTTGCTGTCCTTGCGTGACTTGATGCCGTAGTCGATCGCATTGGCCGCCATGTCGGTGCCGAACTGGTC
>NZ_DATILJ010000133.1:0-10368 GCF_035476535.1 Aquabacterium sp. | reverse complement strand
CGGCGAGGCTGGCGCGCCAGTGCTGCGGGCCAAGCATGCCGTGCAGCAGGCCCTCGACGTGCCGGTGACGCTGCTCACGCCGATCGAGCTGGTGCAGCGTTTCCCGTGGTTGAACGGCGACGACCTGGCGCTGGCCAGCCTGGGCCTGGCCGGTGAAGGCTGGTTCGACGGCTATGCGCTGGCCCGCGCACTGGCACGCAAAGCGCGCTCGCTCGGCGCGATCACGCAGCGTGCTCGGGTGGTCGGGTTCACACGTGACGGCCGCCGGCTGCTGAGCGCGCAACTCGACGATGGCCGCCAGCTTGCCGCCGATGCGTTCGTCAATGCCGCCGGGCCCTGGGCGCGCGGCGTCGCGCAGCTCGCCGGCATCACGCTGGGTGTGCATGCGCGCCGGCGCACGGTGTTCAATTTCAGCTGCCCGACGGCCCTGCCCGGCGTCGCAAAACACACGCCCTTGGTGATCGACACCAGCGGCGTCTGGTTCCGCAGCGAAGGCCCGGGCTTCATCGGCGGCTGGTCACCCGGCGCGGGAGACGAGGACCCGGACGACCTGCCGCTGGACCAGCCCGATGTGCAGCAGTTCGACGACCGCCTCTGGCCCGCGCTGGCCCAGCGCGTGCCGGCCTTCGAGGCGCTGCGCGTGCAGCATGCCTGGGCCGGCTACTACGAGGTGCATGCGCTGGATCACAACGCGGTGATCGGCCCGCACCCGGACATAGCCAACCTGGTCTTTGCCAACGGCTTCTCCGGCCATGGCCTGCAGCACGCGCCGGCCGCCGGCCGCGGCGTGGCCGAATGGCTGCTGCATGGGGCCTACCAGTCGCTGGACCTGAGCCCCTTCGGCTGGCAGCGCGTGATCGACGGGCAGCCGTTCACCGAACAGGCGGTGATTTGAGCGCCTGAGGCCCTCCCAGGTCGGCCAGCGACTGGCCCCGTTCGGCCAGCAGCGCCTCCAGCGCCGGCAGCAGCGGCCCCAGGCGTTCTTCCAGCGCATCGCGCACGGTGTCCACCACCACCTGCGTGCCGCGCTCAATCTCGATGTTCAGCGCATCGGCTTCGACCTTGTCGCCGAAGGTGGTCATGCGCAGGGTCTCCGGGATCAGCCAGACCTCGAACCAGCCGGCGCGGCGGTCGGCCTCGGCCACCGTGAGGCTGGCGCCGTTGACCGCGACGTAGCCCTTGGCAAAGACATAACGCATGTGTGACGCGGGCACAGCGATGCGCAGCACCTGGTTGTTCTCCGGACGGCGGATCGACAGAAGCCGGGCCTGGCAATCGACATGGCCGGAAATCGGATGGCCGCCGATCTCGGCGCCGTCCCTGGCGGCACGTTCGACATTGATCCGGCTGCCCACCGCCAGCGTGCCCAGCGTCGTCAGGCCCAGGCTTTGCTGCATCACATCAAAGCTCGCGCGCTCGGCGGCGGGCCGGGCCGTGACGGTCAGGCACACGCCGTCGCAGGACACGCTGGCGCCGATCTCCAGCCCATTGTCGAAGCCCGCCGGAAAGGCCAGCTCGAAGCTGCGCAGGCCGGGTTTGTCGGTGATGGCGGCCACCTGGGCCACGCCTTGAACAATGCCGGTGAACATGGGGCAAGCGGCGGCCGGATCGGCGCATCCTGTCGTGAGCGGGTCGTCAGCTTAGCAGCGCGGCCCGGGCCTCTGCGCCGGTCGACCGGCAGTTCAAGGCCGGGGCCGCAGCTGGCCTATGCTGCGGCCCCATGGCAGAACCGTTCAAGAACCTGATCAATCCGACCGTCGTGACGGCCATCGGCCAGCACCTGAAGCGGGCTGACCGGCGTTTCGACCGCGCAGGCTTCGAGGCCCAGGCGCTGGCCGGCCTGGACACGCTGGAGTTGAAGGCACGCGTGCTGCAGGTGGCCGATGCGCTGCTGGCCACGCTGCCGTCCGATGTGGACCGCGCCGCCAGTCTGCTGGAAGCCAGCCTGGGGCCACCGGGTGAAGGCGACGACCTGGCGTCGCTGCGCACCAGCGAGCAGGGCCTGGCCGGCTGGGCCGTGTGGCCGCTGACCGAGGCGGTGGCGCGCTTCGCGATCGATGCGCCCGAACGCGGCCTGGCCGCGCTGCATGCGATGACGCAGCGCATGACAGCCGAGTTCGCGATCCGGCCGTTCCTGATCCGCCACCCCGAGCTGAGCCTGGCCACGCTGACACGCTGGGTCGGCGACCCCAGCGCCCATGTGCGGCGCCTGGTCAGCGAGGGCAGCCGCCCGCGCCTGCCCTGGGGCCTGCGGCTGCAGGCGCTGGTGCAGGACCCGTCGCCGACGCTGCCGCTGCTGCTGGCGCTGCAGGACGACCCCAGCGAGTACGTGCGCCGCAGCGTGGCCAACCACCTGAACGACATCGCGAAAGACCACCCGGGCCTGATCGCCGACTGGCTGCACCACCACCTGCCCGATGCCCCGGCCGAACGCCGCGCGCTGCTGCGCCACGCCAGCCGCACATTGATCAAGCAGGGCGACGCCCAGGTGCTGGCCGCCTGGGGCCTGGGCCAGGCGTTTCGCGGCGAGCTGAGCTGGACGGTCGGCCCCAAGCGCGCGGCGGTGGGTGGCGAGCTGCTGCTGCAGCTGACCCTGCACTCGAGCTCGGCCAAGCCGCAACGGCTGGTGATCGACTATGCGGTGCACCATGTCAAGGCCAATGGCAGCAGTTCGCCGAAAGTCTTCAAGGGCTGGACGCTGGAGCTCGCCGGCCGCGAACAGCGGCAGCTCGAACGCCGGCATTCGCTGAAAGCCGTGACCACGCGGCGCTACCACGCCGGCGCGCATGCGGTGGACCTGCGCATCAACGGCCAGGTGCTGGCCGAGGCGGGCTTCTCGCTGAAGTTGTGAAGCGGTTCAGCCGGCCGGCGCGTCGCCCAGCGCCTTGATCGTGCCGGCGCCGGAGCGCGACAGCTCGGTGCGCGGCTGGCCGTGGTAGCGCAGGCCGCCCGCGCCGCCGACGCTGGCCTTCAGCTGCTCGCGCGCCGACACCAGGGCATTGCCGGCGCCGCCGATCTGCAGCGTGGCGCTGCGTGCCTGCAAGGCCGCGGCGCGCAGCGCGGCCGAGCCGCCGAGCGTGGCCACCAGCTCACCGGCTGCGCCGGCCAGCGTCAGCACCGCGGCGCCGCCGAGTTCGGCGAACACCGTTTCCAGCCGCAGCCCGCGCAGGCGCAGCGCGGCCGCGCCGCCGGCGTTCACGGTCAGGCGCGGCGCCTGCCAGGCCTCGGTGTTCAGCACCGCGGCGCCGCCCATCGTCACGCTGTCCAGCAGCGGCGTGTGCAGCACCAGCAGCAGCCGTGTCGGCTTGATGCCGCGGCGCTGCACGATGTGCAGCGTGGTGTCGTGCATCTCGGTCTCGATCAGCGGCAGGATGTTGTCGTCGCCTTCGAGCGCCAGGCGTGGCGTGGCAGCCTGCCGCAACTCGACGGCCAGACTGCCGCCCAGCTTCAGCGCCGAGAACGGCACCAGCGCCCGCTCCTCACGCCGCAGCCGGCCGGAGCCCGACACCGCCACGCCCGGGATCGGCCAGTCGAAGGCCAGCGCGTGCGCCGGGCGCAGCAGGCCGCCCAGCAGCAGCGCGGCCGGCCCCAGCAGGCGGACGTGGCGGGCGCGGTGAACAGCGGTCAGTGGCCCGCGCATGGTGTGTCCGGCATCAGGAGAAGTGCAAGCCGCGCACTCGCAGCCAAGGCAGGCAGCTGCTGCCGGTGTCGATGCGCTCGCGGCTCACCGCGACCACATCGCGCAGCATCTGCGCGACGTTGCCGGTGATCATCACCTCGCGCAAGGCGCCACCCACCGCGCCGCCTTCGAGGCGGAAGCTGTTCTTGATGACGCCGGAGAAGTCCCCGTTCGTCGCCGGATGGCCCATCGACAGCCGGCCGACCAGCGCGCCCAGGGCCACGCCCGCCAGCACGTCGGTCAGCGCGGTGTCGCCGGCGGCCAGCTCCCAGCCGGCGGCGGCCACCGGCACATGCGGCAGGCCGGTCTTGCGGCTGGCGTAGAGGCTGGGCGTCAGGCACAGCAGCCGGCCCGCGCGCAGCACCTCCACCGGCGGGGTCGGGAAACCATCGGCCGACAGCGCGGCGACGCCCGGCGCGTCGAAGCGGCTGCGCAGGCTCAAGTGCGGCGAGGCCACGACTTCGCCGACCTGGGCGCGGTACAGCGAGGTGCCGGCGATCAGCTGCAGGTCGCCGATCTGGCCGTGCAGCCAGGACAGCAGGCTGGCCACGGCCGGCGGCGTCAGCACCACATCACCGACGAACTTGGCGCTGATCGGCGTGGCGTCCAGCTGGCGTGGCGTGTCGCGCAGCAAGCCCTCGATGCCGAAGTACCGCTGCGCCGGCTGCGCCGCGAGATCATGGGCACTGCCATCGGCATGGTTGAACGAGCTGGTGCGCTTGCCCTCGCGGGCCGAGCCGAAGGCGCTCAGGCCATACCAGCCGATCTCGCAGGCCAGGTCGCTACCGCCCGAACTGAGCGTGCGCGACTGCACCCGGGTGTGCGCGGCAAAACCTTCCTCCAGCATCATCAGCGGCGCTTCGCGGGCGCGGAAGTCCAGCAGCTCGGCCACCTTGTCGGCCAGCACCGCTTCGTCGGCCTGCAGCGGGCCCTGGGCGATGCGCGCCGTCTGCCCGGCGGTGAGCGCGTTGGCCCCGTCTTGCGGCGCCGCCAGCGCGTTGGCATGCAGTGCGGCGACGGCCTCGCGCAAGCTGGCCTCGGACAGATCGCTCAACTCGGTGCTGGCCAGCCGCGCATCGACGATGCCGGTCAGCACCAGCTTGTGCGCGCGCGTGCTGCGCAGCAGGCTGGGTTCGTTGTGCGCAATGTTCAGCTCGGTGCTCTCGCTGCGGCTGGCATCGGCGCGTGCCGCGTCGAAGCCCTGGGTGCGCATGCGCTCGAGCGCTTGTTCGGCAATGTGTTGCAGTTCCATCATGCCCCCCGTCATTCGCCGCCGATCTGCGCCTGCGCACGTAGCGCCGGCCCGCCCATGGACACCACCATCAGCTGCTTCTTGCCGCAGTAGCCCGAGCAGTTCCAGACCATGTCGTCGGACACCGCATCCACGCTTTGCAGCACCTTGATCGCCGAGCCGGAGACCGTGGTATCGCGGATGGCGCGGCCCAGCCGGCCCTTGCGGATCTCGTAGGCCAGCGAGATGCCGAACATGAACTCGGTGGTGGAGTCGGCCTGGCCATTGCCGGTCTTCATCAGCAGATAGCCCTCATCGACGCCGGCGATCATCTCGGCCAGCGCATCGGTGCCGGGCAGGATGGCGGTGTTGCGCATGCGCACCAGCGGCTCGTCGCCCGGCGCATAAGCCCGTGCGCTGCCGCTGGGCACCAGGCCCAGGCGCGCGGCGGTCTCGCGGCTGCTCATGAAGCTGCTGAGCATGCCCTTGTCGATCAGCACCGCGTCGCGGGCGGGCGTGCCTTCGTCGTCGGCATAGACCGGGATCATCGTCTCCCGGCCCTGGAAGCTGTTCGCGAAGTCGACCATCGACACCTTGTCGCTGGCCACGCGCTGGCCGAGCAGGTCACCGGTTATCGCGCCGCCCAGCACGATGTCGGCCTCGCAGGGGTGGCCCATCGCCTCGTGCGCCAGCATGCCGGCCAGCGCCGGCGCCATCACCACCGTGTGCAGGCCGCCGCTGGCCGGCACCGCCTGGCGCTTGGCCTGCAGGTGGCCATGCAGTTCATCGAGCAACGGCGCCAGCGTGGCCACCGACAGATCCAGGTCCGCCAGGCTGCCCTTGCCGGACAGCACCTCGACCAGCTCCACCGGTGCGCCGTGTTCGTCCTCGGCGATCAGGGTGACGTAACACATCGCACGCTGGATGCTGGCCAGCGAGTCACCGCCCAGGCTGGTGACCAGCCCCTTGCTGTGGTGCTCGTCCTGCAGCAGGAAGCGGGTGGACTTGAGGCCCGGGTACTGGCGCTGGCAGAAATCGTGCAAAGCGGCCAGGCGGTCGGCGCAGTCTTGTGCGCTGAGTGCCGGCTTGCCATGGAACCGGTGCTCGCCGCGGTAGCTGCCGCCGGGCAGGGCCAGCGCCGGGCGGGCGCCGAAGCGGCCCATGGCCTGTGCGTTGCGCAGCGCCTGGCGTTCCAGCTCGGCCGGCACACCATCGGGCGCCGAGGCAAAACCCCAGTAGCCGCCGTCGTAGACGCGGGCGCTGACGCCGCCTTCGCTGCTGCGGCTGTTGATGGCGAGCTGGCCATCGATCATCACCATGCGCGTCTTGCGCAACTCGTGGCGGCGCGTTTCGGTGTAGCGCGCAACTCCCGTGTTCAAGGGCATGTCCATCGACGGATCCTAGGGTTCGATGTGAGAGGATCCATCATAGGCATATCCGGGCCCACCGGCCCAATCCACGGTGCCGCATGAGGAGACCCCACATGAAAACCCGCCAGGCCAATCTGACCCCCTTGGCCGCCACGCTCAGCGCGCTGGCGCTCGCCCTGCCCGCCTTGCCCGGTCTTGCCGCCGCCGATCCGGCGAAAGACGAGCTGCAATCCCCCAGCGAAGTACGTGCGCTGGAAAAACGCCGCGTCAACTTCTACAAGGCCTGGTTCCCGGACCTGGCCACGGCCCGCAAGGCCGCGGTCAGCTTCCACAACCAGCTGATCGAAGCCGACTACGGCAGCGGCCACCTGCTGATGGAATTGCAGGGCGAGGACATCGCCGCGCTGCAGCGCTTCGGCTTCCGCATCGAACCGGCGCCGGAAGTGCGCCAGCGCCACGACGCCATGCTCGATGCGATCGAAGCCGCCACCGCACAGCGCCGCCGCAGCGACCCGCAGGCGGCCGATGCCGGCGTGCAGGCCATTCCCGGATTCGCCTGCTACGAGACGGTGGAAGAAACCTATGCCGCCGCGCAGGCCATGGCCACCAGCCAACCGAACCTGGCGCAGTGGATCGATGTCGGCAACAGCTGGCAGAAGACCCAGCGGCCACGCCAGGGCTACGACCTGTTCGTGCTGAAGCTCACCAACCGCAGCATCGCGGGCGACAAGCCCAGGCTGTTCATCAACGCGGCGATCCACGCGCGTGAATACGCCACCGCGCCGCTGACACTGGCCTTCGCGCGCTGGCTGGTCGATGGTTACGGCACGAACGCCGATGCCACCTGGATCCTCGACCACCACGAAGTGCACCTGCTGCTGCAGACCAACCCCGACGGCCGCAAGAAGGCCGAAGCCGGCGCGATGTGGCGCAAGAACATCAACAACACCTACTGCGGCAGACTCAGCAACAGCCGCGGCGCCGACCTGAACCGCAACTTTGCGTTCAGCTGGAATGCCACCAACGGCCAGGGCTCCAGCGGCAACGAGTGCAGCGAGACCTACCGCGGCCCGAGTGCGGCATCCGAACCCGAGACGCAGGCCATGCAGGCCTACGAACGCAGCCTGTGGCCCGACCGCCGCGGCCCGGCGCTGACCGATGCCGCGCCGGCCGACACCTCGGGCATCCACCTGGACATCCACAGCTACGCGCAGCTGGTGCTGTGGCCCTGGGGCGAGACCGCGGCCACCGCGCCGAACGGCCCGGCGATGCAGACGCTGGGCCGCCGTTTCGCGTACTTCAACGGTTATGAACCGATGCAGTCGATCGGCCTCTACCCCACCGACGGCACGACCGACGGCACCAGCTACGGCGAGCTGGGCGTGGCCTCCTTCACCTTCGAGATCGGCACCAGCTTCTTCGAAAGCTGCAGCAGCTACAGCAGCAGCACCTTGCCGAACAACCTGCCGGCACTGATCTACGCCGCCAAGGTGGTGCGCACCCCCTACCTGACGCCCGGTGGCCCTGACATCACCACGCTCAGCCTGGCCGGCAACGCCAGCGGCAGCGGCGTGAGCGCCGGCACGCTGGTGGGCTTGAGCGCCGCAGCCACCGACACGCGCTTCAACCAGAGCAACGGCGCCGAACCGGTGCAGGCCATTGCCGCGGCCGAGGCCTACATCGACGTGCCACCCTGGAAAGCCGGCGCAGTAGCCTTGCCCTTGCAAGCCGCGGACGGTGCGTTCAACAGCAGCACCGAAGCACTGGGCGGCAGCCTGGCCACCCAGGGCCTGACACCCGGCAAGCACATCGTCTACGTGCGCGCCAGCGACGCCTCGGGCCAGTTCGGGCCGATCACCGCTGTGTTCCTCAACATCCTCTGAGCTAGCGTTCAGCGATGTAGTGCTGCATCGTCACCTGTGCGCCTTCGACCACGAAGCTGCGCACCCGCTCTTCCAGCGTCTGATCGGCCATCGTCGCGCGGGCGCGCTGGTGCAGGTAATCGGCCCAGGAGGTGACGATGAAGCGTTCGACATAGCGTGACGAATCGCCCAGGTCGCGGTACAGGCGCCAGAACGTGGCGCCGTCGCGCTGGCGCGGCGCACGCAGCTGCGACACCGCATCCAGGAAGGCCTGCGTGTCCTCGGGCCGGATGCGGTAGCCCATCTCCACCGCCACCGGTCCGGCTTCGGGGTCGGGCTGGTCCTTGATCAGCAGGTCTTCGAAAGGCGACACCTGCGTCACGTCCTGCATCGCGCCCATGCGCAGCGGGAAGGGCTTGGCCAGCAGCAGGCCGGCGAACATCAGCGCCGCGGCCAGGCACAGCGCCACCTGCAGGCCGGCGATGCCGGCAATCGCGCCCCAGAAGGCCGAGCCGATGGCGAACGAGCCCAGCGCGCTCAACACATGCAGCGCCGTTGCGCGCGAACGCACCCAGGGCGGCGCGCTGGTCTGCGTGGCGGTGTTGAAGGTCGACATCACCGCCATCCAGGCCGCGCCGCCAACCACCAGTGCGCCGTACACCGGCAGCGGCCAGCGCGACAGGGCCGCAGTGAGCATCACGCCCCCGAACAGCAGGCAGCTGCCGGCCACCAGGGGCTCCAGGCCGACGCGCTGGCGCAAGCGTCCCAGCACGAGGCCCACCGCCACGGCACCGGTGCCCAGGCAACCCATCAACAGGCCGAAGCCCTGCGCGCCCAGGCCCAGCCGCTGCTGGCCGATGACCGGCAGCAGCGCCCACAAGGCCGAGCCGGCACCGCTGTAGGCGGCCGTGCGCACCAGCTGCGCCAGGATGGTCTCCGAGTGCCGTGCATAGCGCAGCCCGGCCAGCGTGCCGCCCCAAAGGCGCTCGGCCGGCAGCCGCGTGGGCGGGTGCGGGCGCGGCGGCCAGCGGCGGAAGGCCTGCGCCAAGCCCAGTGTGCCGGCCACCGCCAGCGCAAACACCCAACCGCCACCGGCCAGCCCGTACACCACGCCGGCCATCGCCGGCCCCAGGGCCCGCGCGGCGTTGTAGGCAATGCTCATCGTGATGATGGCTTGCGGCAGTTGCTCGCGCGGCAGGATCTCGCCGACCGTCGAATTCCAGGCCGGCGACAGCATCGCGGTGCAACTGCCGGCCAGGAAGGTGAAGAACAACACCGTCGCCGGGCCGGCCCAGCCCAGCAGCAGCAGCACCGCCAGCAGCGCCACCGCCACCGCCTGCACCAGCAGCGCGCTCAGCACCAGGCGCCGCCGGTCGGTGGTGTCGGCCAGCACGCCGGCGGGCAGCGAGAGCATGAACATCGGCAGGAACACCGCCGTCTGCACCAGCGCGGCCAGGAAGGACGAGCCGGTCTGCTCGACCATCATCCAGGCCGCCGCCATGCCCTGCATGGCGTTGCCGACGAAGTAGAAGACGCTGGCGATCCACATGCCCCGGAAGGCCGGGTGGCGCAGCGTGGACCAGATCGAGGGCGATGCGCTCATGTCGCGCGTATTGTGTGCGACGACGGCGTGCCGGCCGGATCCGCCGGTCCTGATGCGATCCTGATGCCGCGCCTGCTACCGTGCAGTCCATGAGCACCCCAAGGCCGGCCGAAGCCGGCCGTCCCCCGAGGGGGTCCAGCAAAGTGGCAGAGCCATATTTGCTGGTGAGCACCCCGACTCGCCCCTGGTGGCAGCCCGCGCTGGCCGCCGCGGTGTGGCTGAGCGCCTGGCTGGCGATGCTGCTGCTCGATGGCCGCTTCGACCTGGCCAACCTGGCACTGCTGCTGGTGATGGCCTCGGCGCTGGCCAGCGTGTGGCTGCCGCTCGCTGTCGCGCTGGCTTCCGGGCTCGTCGGCGTGCTGGCCTTCAACTGGACCTTCGTGCCGCCGCGCGGCAGCTTCCAGGTCGATGGCCACCAGCACCTGCTGATGCTGGCCGCGATGCTGGGCGTCAACGCGCTGGTGGCCGCGATGGTGGCCGGCCAGCGCCACCAGGCCCAGCGTGCGATGCACCACCTGCGCGAGGCCGAACAGCTGCGCACGCTGGGCGAGGCCCTGCGTGACGCACCCGAGCCGCTGGCCCACGCGGCGGGGCTGCGCGACACGCTGGGCGCACTCAGCGGC
>NZ_DATILJ010000132.1:0-22121 GCF_035476535.1 Aquabacterium sp. | reverse complement strand
GGCGGCCTGGTTCAAGTCACAAGCCCTTGACGGCTGACACCTAGGGAAGCCCCGAGTGTCGGCCCCTGATCGACTCACCTAATCTATATCCAGTTAATTCATTACTGAATAAATATGCACGACAGTGATCCGCCCTCTGCGGCACCCTTGGCGACAGATGTCGCGGCCCTGGGTCGCTGGCGCGGCCGCCGAGAAGCCTTCGCAGCGGGCGAGCCGGACAGCCGGACCGACAGGCTGGCGGCCGCCAGCACGCGCATCCGCCGCCGGATCCTGTCGACCATCGAAGGGGCAGGGCTGGGCCATGTCGGCGGCGACCTGTCGGTGACCGACATCCTCGTCACGCTGTTCGAGGGCGTGCTGCGCATCGACCCGGCCGCACCCGACTGGCCCTTGCGTGACCGCTTCATCCTGAGCAAGGGCCATTGCGCGGCTGCGCTCTATGCCGTGCTGGCGGAGTGCGGCTACTTCCCGGCCGAGCGTCTGGTGCACTTCGCGGCGCCGCTGTCGCCGCTGAACGGGCACCCGAACCGGCGCAAGGTTCCCGGGGTCGAGACCAACACCGGCCCCCTGGGCCACGGCCTGCCGGTCGGCGTCGGCTGCGCGACGGCGGCGCGCATCCGCGGCGAGGACTGGCGGACCTTCGTGGTGCTGGGCGATGGCGAGCTGCAGGAGGGCAGCAACTGGGAGGCCGCGATGTACGCCGCGCAGCGTCGCCTCGGCAACCTGACCGCGGTGGTCGATCGCAACCGCCTGCAGCAGGGCGCGAGCACCGCGGACACCAACGATCTCGAGCCGCTGGCCGACAAGTGGCGGGCCTTTGGCTGGGAGACCCATGTCGTCGATGGCCACTCGCATGCCGAGCTGCTGGCCGTGCTGTCGCAGGCGCCGGGTGCTCGTCCACGCGCGGTGATTGCCGGCACGGTGAAGGGCAAGGGCGTGTCGTTCATGGAGAACGGTGTCGAGTGGCACCACAAGGTGCCCACCGCGGCCCAGGTCGAGGCGGCGATGAAGGAGCTGGCGTCGTGAGCAAGCAGGACAGCAGCGCCGGCTTCGATTGCCGCGTGGCTTTCGCCGACGAACTCGCGGCGCTGGCCCTAACTGACCCGCGCATCGTCGCGGTCTGCAACGATTCGGTCGGCTCGAGCAACCTCGTTGCGTTCCGCCAGGCCTTCCCCGAGCGGCTGGTCAACGTCGGCATCGCCGAGCAGAACATGGTCGGCGTTGCCGCGGGGCTGGCCAACGGCGGCCTGCGGCCCTTCGTCTGCGCTGCCGCGCCCTTCCTCACCGGCCGCGCGCTCGAGCAGATCAAGGCCGACATCGCCTACTCCGACTTCCCGGTGGTGCTGTGCGGCATGAGCCCCGGCATGGCCTACGGCGAACTCGGGCCGACACACCATTCGATCGAGGACCTGGCCTGGCTGCGCGCGATCGCCGACCTCGCCGTGATCGTCCCGGCGGACCCGGTCGAGACGCGCGCCGCGATGCGCTGGGCGGTCGGCGCGAACCGGCCGTGCTTCCTGCGCATCGGCCGCACCAAGGTGCCGGCGGTGTCGCCCGAAGGCCAGGCCTTCGAGCTCGGCCGCGCCGTCGTGCTGCGTGGCGGGGCCGACGTGACGATCGTCGCCATCGGCACGATGGTCTCGCGCGCGCTCGACGCCGCCGAACGGCTGGCGCAGCTGGGCATCCAGGCGCGGGTCATCAACGCCGCGTCGGTCAAGCCGCTCGACGAGACGACGATCCTCGCCGCGGCGCGCGAGACGCGCGGCATCGTCACCGTCGAAGAAGCCGTGGTGCAGGGCGGCCTTGGCTCGGCCGTTGCCGAACTGGTGTCGCAGGTGCACCCGACGCCGATGCGCATCATCGGTGTCACCGGCTTCGCGCCGACCGGCAGCGCGTCCTACCTGTTCGAGCATTTCGGGCTCACCGCCGCGAACATCGCCGAACGTGCGCAAGAACTGCTGCGGGCCCACTGAGCGCGGAAGGACGGCCATGGACCACGTGCTCGCCATCGACCAGGGCACCAGCGCGACCAAGTGCGTGCTGGTCGATGCCCGGGGCGGCATCGTCGCCAAGGCGGCGGCGCCGGTGGGCGAGCGCTACCCGGCGCCGGGTTGGGTCGAGCAGGACGCCGACGAGATCTGGCACAGCCTGCGCGCCGCGGTGGCCCACTGCCTCGCGCAGCGCGACGGTGTGCGCGTGGTGGCCATCGGGCTGTCGACGCAGCGCGAGTCGGCGCTGCTCTGGCAGCACGAGGGCGCGAAGGCGCTGACGCCGCTGCTGAGCTGGCAGGACCGGCGCACCGTCGAGCTGCGTGACCGCCTCGCCGCCGAGGGTGCCGAGCCGCTGGTGCGGGCGCGCTCGGGGCTGCCGCTGGACCCGATGTTCTCGGCGCTGAAGATCCGCTGGCTGCTCGACCGCCTCGACCCCGAGCGTCGTGCCGCACGCAGCGGCGCGCTGCGGGCCGGCACGATCGACGCTTGGCTGATTGCCCGGCTCGGCAGCCATTCAGGGGGTGATGATGGCGGCATCGAGGTCGGCAACGCCTCGCGCACGCAGTTGCTCGACGTGCAGCGCGGCAGCTGGGACGACGATCTGCTGCGGCTGTTCAACGTCCCGCGTGCGGCGATGCCGGCGGTGCGGCCTTCGCTCGCGCGGCGCGGGGACGGCGCGGCGCTGCACCCTGCGCTCGCCGGCGTGCCGGTGCAGGCGGTGATGGCCGACTCGCACGCCGCGCTCTTCGCGCACGGCGCGCACGCACCCGGCGACGTGAAGGCGACGATGGGCACGGGCGCGTCGGTGATGGGCCTGGCGCACGATGGGGCGCACGTGCATCCCGGCCTGTGCCGGACGATCGCCTGGGACGTCGGCCCCGGCCCGCTGCCGGCGCTGGAGGGCAATATCCGCTCGGCCGGGGCGACGCTGCGCTGGGCGGCCGATCTGTTCGGCCTGGAGCCGGAGGTGGCTGCCGCGGAAGCCGCCGGCGCCGAGGCCGCCGGGCTGTGCCTGGTGCCGGCCTTCAGCGGGCTGGGCGCGCCGTACTGGGACGCGCACGCCGTCGGTTTGATCAGCGGCCTCACGCTGGCCACGGGCCGGGCGCAGATCCTCGCCGCGGCGCTCGACTCGATCGCCCACCAGGTGGCCGACGTGCTGGACGCGATGGATGCCAGCGTCTCGGGCGTGCAGCGCCTGCTGCTGGACGGCGGGCCCTCGCGCAACCCGACGCTGCGTGCGCTGCTGGCCGCTTACATCGGCCGTCCGGTGGTGCACTGCGCCGACGTGGAGCTCTCTGCCCTCGGTGTGGCGCACCTGGCCGGCGTCGGCGCAGGGCTGTGGGACCTGCCGGCGCTGTGCGAGCTGCCGCGCGCGCAGCAGACCACACCGGTGCCCGCCGACGCCGGGCCGGCCCGCCGCGACGCGCGCCGGGCCTGGGCCAGCGCCGTGGCCCGCGCCCGCCTCCAGCCGGGCACCGGCGCATGACAGACGGAGACGACATGGCCATCGATTCCACCGCTCGTTCGCCGGTGCGCACTGCGGACGCCGGCGTACCACCGCTGCCGCCGTCCGTCGCCTGGCAGGAGCGGCTGTCGGACCACATCCCGCTGCTCAGCCTGGTCACGCTGTGCATCGTCTTCTCACTCGCCACCGACACCTTCCTGTCGGTGCGCAACCTGCTCAACGTCATCGACCAGCTGACCGTGCTGGGCATCATGGCGCTGGGCATGACGGCGGTGATCGTCATCGGCGGCATCGACCTGTCGGTCGGCTCGGTGCTCGCGGTCTCGATGATGGCGATGGGCTGGCTGAGCAACGTGCTCGGCGTGCCGATGCCGCTGGCCATCGTCGCCGCGCTGCTGGTCGGCGCCGCCTGCGGCGCGACCTCGGGCTTGCTGATCACGCAGGCCAACCTGCCGGCCTTCATCGCCACGCTGGCGACCATGTCCATCGCGCGCGGGCTGGCCAACCTGATCACCGACGGCAGCCAGATCGTCGGCTACCCCGACTGGTTCTCGGCGCTGTCGATCGAGCGCCACTTCGGCTTCCTGTCCGTCACGGTAGCGCTGTTCCTGGTGCTGACGGTGCTCGCGGCCGCGTACATGAAGTACCGCGCCGGTGGCCGCTCGCTTTATGCAATAGGCGGCAGCAGCGAGGTCGCCCGGCTCGCCGGCATCCCGGTCAAGCGCTTGACGCTGGGCGTCTACACCGTCTGCGGCCTGCTCGCCGGGCTGGCCGGGGTCGTGATGTCGACGCGGCTGGATTCGTCCCAGCCCAGCGGCGGCCTGGGCTACGAGCTGGACACGATTGCCGCGGTGGTGATCGGCGGGGCCAGCCTGGCCGGCGGCGTCGGCTCGATCTTCGGCACGCTGATGGGCGTGCTGACGATCGGCGTGCTGCGCAACGGCCTGAACCTGATCGGCACTTCGCCGTTCGTGCAGCAGATCGTCATCGGCGTCGTGATCGTGCTGGCCGTGATGGTCGACGCCAACAAGCGCAGGTCGCGCTGATTCCCTGACTTTCACTTCCCCCACCCCGTCAACGAGGAGACATCGCCATGTTCAAGTTCAACAGAATCGCGCTCGTCACGATCGCCGGCCTGACCCTGGGCGCGGCGCCCGGCGCCTTTGCCCAGGGCCAGGGCAAGAAGATCGGCCTGGCCGTGGCCAACCTGCAGGCCGAGTTCTTCAACATGATCAAGCAGTCGGTCGAGGCCTACGGCAAGGAGAAGGGCTACACCGTGATCACCGTCGACGCCAAGGGCGACGCGACGACGCAGGTCAACCAGATCCAGGACCTGATCGCGCAGAAGATCGACGCGCTGATCTACATCCCGGCCGGCGCCACCGCCGCGGCCGTGCCGGTGAAGGCGGCGCGCGCGGCCAAGATCCCGGTGATCAACGTCGACCGCCAGGCCGACGGCGCGCCCGGTGACACCTTCATCTACGGCCAGTCGATTCCCGCCACCGCCGAGCTCGGCAAGTGGGTCTGCGAACAGACCAAGGGCAAGGGCAAGGCCGTGATGATCCACGGCCAGCGCGGCACGACGCCGGAGGTCGAGCGCACCAAGGGCTTCACGCAGGGCCTGGCCACCTGCGGCATCAAGGTCACGCAGCAGCAGTGGACCGAGCGCTGGTCGGCCGACGAAGGCAACAAGTTCGCCCAGGACATGCTGCAGCGCGACCCATCGGTCAACATCATCCTCGGCCAGGCCGATGGCATCGCGCTCGGCGCGGCGCAGGCGGTCAAGCTCGCCAAGCCGGCGCAGAAGGTGTGGGTCGTCGGCTTCGACGGCGACGTCGGCGGCCTGAAGGCCGTGCAGAGTGGCTCGCTGGACGCCACCGCGACGCAGCAGACCTTCACGATGGGCCGCATGGCCGTCGACGCCGTGACGACCATCCTGGGCGGCAAGACGGTGCCGAAGGACCAGCCGACCGATGCCAAGGTCACGACCAAGGCCAACGTCGAGCAGTTCCTCACAGCACATCCGTGACCCACCCCCGTAGCGCCTTCGGCGCTTCCCCCTCAAGGGGGCTACGCCAGCGGACCGGCAAAGCCGGATCCGCGGCGTGCGCTTGGCTAGACAGGCTCGTCCGCCGTGGGTAAGGGCGCGGTGGAGCACGACGGTCTCGTCGTGCGCAACATCGGCAAGACCTACGGCGCCGTGACGGTGCTGCACGGCGTCGACCTGGACGTGCGGCCGGGCGAATGTGTTGCGCTGCTCGGCGAGAACGGCGCCGGCAAGTCCACGCTGTCGTCCTTGATCGCCGGACTGGTAACGCCTGATGCGGGCGGCCACATGGCCTGGCGCGGCCGGCCCTACGCGCCCGCGTCTCCGGCGGACGCGCTGCATGCCGGCATCGGCCTGATCCACCAGGAGATGCGGCTGCTGCCGCAGCTGACGATCGCCGAGAACGTCTTCGTCGGCCGCCTGCCGATGAAGAACGGGCGGGTCGACCGGCCGGCGATGATCGCGCGGGCGCAGGCCCAGTTGCAGCGCCTGGGCCTGGACGTGCCGGCCACACGCAAGGTCGGCAGCCTGCGCGTCGCGGCGCAGCAGCAGGTGGAAATCGCCAAGGCGCTGACGCTCGATGCGCGATTGCTGATCCTGGACGAGCCCACGGCCGCCCTCGGTGACGCCGAGACCGAGCGCCTGTTCGAGCAGGTTCGCCGGCTGAAGGCCGAGGGCGTGTCCTTCATCTACGTCAGCCACCGGCTGGCCGAGATCGCCCGCATCTGCGACCGCGTGGTGGTGCTGCGCGACGGCGCGCATGTGGCCAGCCACGCCAGCGCGCAGGTGCCGCCGGCGCAGCTGGTGCGCGACATGGTGGGCCGCAGCGTCGACCGGCTGTTTCCCGAGGTGTCCGCGCCGGCGGCGGACGCGCCGGTGGCGCTGGCCGTGCGCGGGCTCACGGCGCCCGACGGCAGCTTCCGCAGCCTGTCGTTCGAGGTCCGCGCCGGCGAGATCCTCGGCTTCGCCGGCATCGCCGGCGCCGGGCGCACCGAGGCGATGCGGGCCATCGTCGGCGCCGACGCGATTGCCGCCGGCGAGATCTTCGTCGCCGGCCGGCGCCTGGCGCTGCGCTCACCGGCCGACGCGATCCGCGCCGGCCTGGTGATGGTGCCGGACGACCGCAAGGCACTCGGTGTCGTGCTGCAGCACGCGCTGTGGGAGAACCTGGCCTACAGCAACTTCGACCAGGTCGCGCCGGGGGGCTGGCTCAGGCCCTCGCGGGCCGTGGCCTTCGCCGACGGCCTGATCCGGCGGCTGCGCATCAAAGGCAGCGCCGCGCAGTCGGCGGCTTCGCTGTCCGGCGGCAACCAGCAGAAGCTGGTCATCGCGAAGTGGATCGCGCGCCGCCCGCGGATCATCATCCTCGACGAGCCGACACGCGGCGTCGACGTCGGCGCGCGCGCGCAGATCTACGAGCTCATCGCCGGCCTCGCGCGCGAAGGCATGGCGGTGATCGTGGTCAGCTCCGACCTCGACGAGGTGCTGGGCCTGTCACATCGGGTGATCGTGCTGTCGCGCGGCGAGGTCCGCGGCAGCTTGCCGCGGTTCGAGGCGAACAGCCAGCGCGTCATGGAGCTGGCGGTCGCATGAGCGTGGGTATCGCCTTCGCCGGCCCAGTGACAATTGAGCCCATGCCGACTGGAAGCTCGACCACCCCCGATCTCCTGCGGCTGACCACGCGCGTGGCGAGCCTGTACCACGAGCACGGGCTCGGCCAGGCGCGCATCGCCGAGCAGCTCGGCCTGTCACAGGCGCGCGTCTCGCGGCTGTTGAAGCAGGCCGAGCAGCTCGGCATTGTTCGCATCACGGTGCACGTGCCCGAGGGCGTGCACGCCGAGGTCGAGCAGCAGCTCGAGCAACGCTACGGCCTGGACGAGGCGATCCTCGTCGAGGTCGACGACAGCGCTTTCAGCGACGACGAGGCGATGTCGCGCGCGCTCGCCTCCACCGTCGCGACCTACCTCGAGTTGATGGTGCCGTCGTTCGAATCGATCGGCGTCTCGTCGTGGAGCTCGACGCTGCTGGCCGCGGTCAACGCGATGCGGCCGATCGGCCCGGGCGCGACGAAGAGCGTCGTGCAAGTGCTCGGCGGTGTCGGCGTGGCCGGCGCGCAGCGCTTCGCGACGCGGCTGACCGAGCGCCTGGCGCAACTGGCCAAGGCCGAGCCGGTCTTCATGCTCGCGCCGGGCGTGGTGGCCTCGCCCGCGGCGAAGCGGGTGCTGCTCGCCGACCCCTCGTGCCGGCAGGCGGTGGCGTACTACGACGCGCTGTCCGCGGTGCTGATGGGCATCGGCGCGATTCCGCCGTCACGCATGCTGCGCGAGAGCGGCAACGTGTTCAGCGAGCAGGACCTCGCAGACCTGAAGCGTGCCGGCGCCGTCGGCGATGTCTGCATGCGCTTCTACGACCTGCAGGGCCGCCCGGTAGAGACCGGTTTCGACCAGCGGGTGATCGGCATCTCGACCGAGCAGATCCGGCGTGCGCGCCGACGCATCGGCGTGGCCGGCGGCCGGCGCAAGTTCGAGGCGATCCGCGGCGCGCTGCGCGGCGGCTGGATCAGCACCCTCATCACCGACCTGGACACCGGCCAGCGCCTGCTCGCCGAGCCCTGACCCACCCCAAGGAGACACACGCATGGACATGTTCGGCCTGCAAGGCGAGGTTGCCCTCGTCACCGGCGCCGGCAGCGGCATCGGCCAGCGCCTGGCCATCGGCCTGGCCGAAGCGGGTGCCGACGTTGGCTGTTTCGACCTGCCGCAGCAGGCCACCGGCCTGGAAGCGACGCTGACGCGCATCCGCGCCCAGGGCCGGCGGGCGCTGGTGCACACCGGCGACGTCACCAACGCCGACGACCTGGCCGCGGCGGTCTCGGCCGTCGAGTCGCAACTCGGCGCGCTGAGCATCGCCCTGAACTGCGCCGGCATCGCCGACGCCGCGCCGGCCGAAGACATGGCCTACGCGCAGTGGCGCCGCGTGCACGCGATCAACGTCGACGGCGTGTTCCTCAGCTGCCAGGCGCAGGCCCGCGTGATGCTGCCGCGCCGCAAGGGCGCGATCGTCAACATCGCGTCGATGTCCGGCTCGATCGTCAACCGCGGGCTGCTGCAGGCCCACTACAACAGCTCCAAGGCCGCGGTGATGCACATGAGCAAGAGCCTGGCGATGGAATGGGCCGATCGCGGCGTGCGCGTCAACAGCATCAGCCCCGGCTACACGGCCACGCCGATGAACCTGCGGCCGGAGGTCGCCGAGCAGGTGAAGATCTTCGAACGCGACACGCCGCTCGGCCGCATGGCGACGGTGGACGAGATGGTCGGCCCGGCGGTGTTCCTGGTCAGCCGCGCGGCGTCGTTCTGCACCGGCGTCGACCTGATCGTCGACGGCGGCTTCGTGTGCTGGTGACCTCGACGGACGACGCAGAGCGTCGGCCTGCCGGTGATCATGACGCAGACTGCGGCGGTACGAAGCTCTCCGCGTGGAGGCCGTAGGCACCCATGCTCGGGAAGCGGCGCGGATTGCCGAGCACTTTCATCCGCGTTATGCCGAGGTCGCGCAGGATTTGCGCGCCGACGCCATAGGTGCGCAGGTCCACCTCCGGCGAGGCGGATGCGCTGCGCTGCTCGTCGCGCGGCGCGACGAAGCCGGCCAGCAGGTCGACCGATGACTCCGCGGCATTGAGCAGCAGCGCCACGCCGCGCCCTTCGTGCTGGATCGCGCGCAAGGCCAGCGGCAGCGGCCACGAGTGCCGGCCGGAGGCGGTGTCGAGCAGGTCCAGCACCGACAGCGGCTCGTGCACACGCACCGGCACCAGATCCGACTCCGACCAGTCGCCCACCGTGAGCGCGAGGTGCACGCCGCCGAAGTGATCACGGTAGGTGCGGGACTGGAAGCTGCCGTAGGGCGTCGTCAGCGGCCGCTGCCCGGCCTGTTCGACGATGCGTTCGTGGCGGCTGCGGTGGCGGATCAGGTCGGCGATGGTGCCGAGCTTGATGCCGTGCTGCGCGGCGAAGGCGACGAGGTCCGGCAGCCGGGCCATGGTGCCGTCGTCGTTCATCACTTCGCAGATCACCGCGGCGGGCTGCAAGCCGGCAAGCCGGGCGAGGTCGCAGCCGGCTTCGGTGTGGCCGGCCCGCATCAGCACGCCGCCCTCGGCGGCCCGCAGCGGGAACACGTGCCCCGGCTGGACCAGCGACTTCGGCGTTGCGTCCGAGGCCACGGCCACCTGGATCGTGCGGGCGCGGTCTGCCGCGGAGATGCCGGTGTCGATGCCGGTCGCGGCCTCGATCGAGACGGTGAACGCGGTGCCGTGCTTGGTGCCGTTGCGCGCAACCATCGGTGGCAGTTGCAGGTGATCGCAGCGGTCCGGTGTCAGCGTCAGGCAGATCAGGCCGCGGCAATGCCGGGCCATGAAGTTGATGCTGTCCGGCGTAACGTGATCCGCGGCGAGGATCACGTCGCCCTCGTTCTCGCGACCTTCGTCGTCCACCAACACGACCATGCGGCCGGCGGCCATTTCCGACACCAGGTCCGGCACGGATGCAAAAGGTTCTTGGGTCATCGTGTTCTCCTCGGTCAGGGATGCCGGGGAAGAAAGTGTATGCGTCGACGTCGACTCACCACGGGCGCGCTTGTCGTGTCCTCTCAGCGCGTGAACTCAATCGCCCCCTGCGGCAGCAGATACAACACCAGCGCCCGCCCGCTCGACACCGTAGGCCGATGCGCACTCCCCGGCGGGCAGACCAGCCAGCCGGCCGGCCGGCCATCGAACCGCGCGTCGCCGTCGATCGGCATCACCAGGTCGATCTCGCCGTTCGGGTGGCTGTGGTGCGGGCCGGCGATGTCCTGCATGTCGACCACGTCGACCGAGAAGCCGTGCAGGTCGGGGGCCGGCTTGAAGATGCGGCCGTAGCGGATGCCGCCGCCTTCCCGGTTGCACAGCCAGCCTTCGGTCACGCCGGCGCGGCAGGCGGTGGCCAGCGCTTGGTAGACCTCGCTCTGCGCGCCATGCTCGGCGTTCAGCCAGGCGTCCAGGGCGGCGTCCAGCGGGCGGCCGTCGAGCTGGGCGGTGAGCCGGCCCAGCAGCTGGCGGAAATCGTTGATCGCGGTGTCGGACATGGCGGGTCTCCAGGGTGATCTGCCGGCGCGCGGCGCCAGCGGGTATGCATTATTGTGCTTGAATGCACGATAGAGCTACAACCCCTTTTCCGGAGCCGCGCCATGAAGTTCGCCGAATTCCACCCGGGCCAGCAGATCAGCGCCGGGCCTTACGAGGTGACTGAAGCCGAGGTGCTGCAGTTCGCCCGGGCCTACGACCCGCAGTGGTTCCACACCGACCCGGCCGCCGCGGCGCAGGGCCGCTTCGGCGGGCTGATCGCCAGCGGCTGGCACACCTGCGCGATGGCGATGCGGCTGGCCGTCGATGCGGCCTTGCACGACTCGGAGTCCTTTGCCTCGCCGGGCGTCGCGAACATCCGCTGGCCGCGGCCGGTGCGGCCGGGCGACCGGCTGTCGCTGCGCGCGACGGTGATCGAGGTTCGCCGGTCCAGCCAGAAGCCCACGCTGGGCATCCTGCGCTGGCGCTGGCAGCTGTTCACCGCCGAGGGCCAGGAGGCGCTCGATCTCGAAGCCACCAGCCTGTTCAAGCTCGCCGCCGACTGAACGGCGTTCACCGTGACATGGCCGGCCGCGCGCGCTGCGCAGCGGCCGCGCTGCAAGACGGTGGGTACGAGGGGATCGGCGGCGGCGGGCTGAGCGCTCCAACGACGTGCTGGGCGAGCCGCGGAGCGGATTGCGCATATGCAAGCGCGCTTTCGTTCGTTCCGCCGCCCGGGCGGACTGCCTACGCTGGCGGCCATAGCCATCACCGCCCCGTTGTCAGGAGACGCCATGTCCGCCGTGCTTGCCGAAGCTTCATGCCATCCTTTGCTCGATCAAGCCCGGGCGCAGGCCCGCGTGGCAGGCCTGCCTTACGCCGGTGGCGTGCCGCCGGCCCAGGCCTGGGCGCTGGTGCAGGCCGGCGCGGCGCTGCTGGTGGACGTGCGCTCGGCCGAAGAGCGCAAGTTCGTCGGCCACGTGCCCGGCAGCCTGCATGTGGCCTGGGCCACCGGCACCAGCCTGACGCGCAACCCGCGCTTCACCCGCGAGCTGGAAGCCAGGCTGCGCAAGACCGACGTGCTGCTGCTGTTGTGCCGCAGCGGCAAGCGCTCCGCCCTGGCGGCTGAGGCGGCGGCCAGGGCCGGCTTCGAGCAGGCCTTCAACGTGCTCGAGGGCTTCGAGGGCGAGTTGAACGCGGCGCAACAGCGCGGCACGGCCGATGGCTGGCGCTTCCGCGCGCTGCCCTGGGTGCAGGACTGAGAGGTGAGCACGCCGATCGAACTGGCCGCCATCGTCACCGAACTTCGCGCGGTGCGCGAGCGCTGGCGCACGTCGCAGCAAAGACCGGTTGAAGTGGGCGGCCGTGAGCTGCCGTCCGGCGAAGCCCTGGCGTCCATTGTGAGCGGCCTGCGCGGCGCGCTGTTCCCGATGCGCCTGGGTCCGCCGGACCTGCGGCAGGAAAGCGAGGACTACTACGTCGGCCACACGCTGGACGCGGTGCTGAACGCCCTGCTGGTGCAGGTGCGCCTGGAACTGCGCTACCAGGCGCGCCATGCACAGCAGCCGCCCGCCGATGCAGATGCCCGCGCGCTGGCGGTGGTGCATGACTTCGGCGCGGCGCTGCCGACCATCCGCAGCCTGCTGGACAGCGATGTGCTCGCCGCCTACCACGGCGACCCGGCAGCGGGCAGCGTCGACGAGGTGCTGCTGTGCTACCCCGGCCTGCACGCGATGATCCACCACCGCCTGGCGCACCAGCTGTACCGCCTGGGCGTGCCGCTGCTGGCGCGCCTGGTGTCGGAGCTGGCGCATGCCGACACCGGCATCGACATCCATCCCGGCGCGCGCATCGGGCCTGGTTTCTTCATCGATCACGGCAGCGGCGTCGTCATCGGCGAAACCGCCGAGATCGGCCGCAACGTGCGCCTGTACCAGGCGGTGACGCTGGGCGCCAAGCGTTTTGCCACCGATGGCCAAGGGCATCTGCAGAAGGGCGGCGCGCGGCACCCGATCGTCGAGGACGAGGTGGTGATCTATGCCGGCGCCACGATCCTCGGCCGCGTGACCATCGGCCGCGGTTCGACCATCGGCGGCAATGTCTGGCTCACGCGCAGCGTGCCACCGAACAGCCGCATCGCGCAAGCCAGCGCCCGCGACGACGCCTTGGGTGATGCTACGGGAAAGTAACGCCAATTATGAGCGACACACGCAGCGTTGGCGGTGTGCTCGTCTGAACTGATCTTGCGCTGCGAAGGCAGTGCACGCGCCAGCGCGGCCGCGAAGCGCCGCCATAGAACTCACCCCCCATCGATTCCAGGACTTCCTCATGGCCGAACCTTCCCCCGTGCAGCTGGCTCTTGGCGACAACGCCGCCCGCCAGCTGGCCAATGCCACCAAGACCGCGCCGACACTGTCGACCATCAGCCCGCGCTGGCTGACGCACCTGCTGCAATGGCTGCCGGTCGAGGCCGGCATCTACCGGCTGAACACCGTCAAGAACCCGCAGGACGTGCAGGTGCTGTGCGCCAAACGCGACGAGTCGGAATTGCCGTCGACCTTTGTCGACTACGACGAGAAGCCGCGCGAATACTTCCTCAATGCCGTCAGCACCGTGCTGGACGTGCACACCCGCGTCTCCGACCTCTACAGCAGCCCGCACGACCAGATCAAGGAACAGCTGCGCCTGACGATCGAGACGATCAAGGAGAAGCAGGAAAACGAGCTGATCAACAACTCCGACTACGGCCTGCTGGCCAGCGTGGCGCCGGAGCAGATCGTCTTCCCGCTGAGCGGCGCGCCGACGCCCGACGACCTGGACGAGTTGCTGACCAGGGTGTGGAAGGAGCCCGCGTTCTTCCTGACCCATCCGCTCGCGATTGCCGCCTTCGGCCGGGAGTGCACCCGCCGCGGCGTGCCGCCGCCGACCGTGAGCCTGTTCGGCTCGCAGTTCCTGACCTGGCGCGGCATTCCGCTGATTCCGTCCGACAAGGTGCCGGTGGCCGATGGCAAGACCAAGATCCTGCTGCTGCGTGTCGGCGACAAGCGCCAGGGCGTGGTCGGCCTGTTCCAGCCCGGCCTGCCCGGCGAGCAGAGCCCGGGCCTGTCGGTGCGCTTCATGGGCATCAGCCGCAACGCCATCGCTTCTTACCTGATCTCGCTGTACTGCTCGCTGGCGGTTCACACGCCCGATGCGCTGGCGGTGCTGGACGACGTGGAGATCGGCAAGTACCACGACTATCCCGACACCTACAAGTGATAGCGCACGATGTCCTCGTCTGATGTGTTGAACCTGACGCCGCCGTCGGGCCTGCCGGATGCGGCCGTGCTGGCGCGGCTGGCCGGTGAATTCTTTGCTGCACTGCCGGGCAGCAACCCGGCGGTGGGCGGCGTTCCGGTGCCGGCCAACCCGGCGCCCGCTGGGCTCTCGCTGCCGCCGGGCACCAGCGGGCCGTCCACACCCGCGGCTGTGCCCTTGGGTGCGCTGCCCCCGGGGGCCAACCTGGTGCCCAGCTCGCCCCAGGCACCCGCCAACGCCGTGGCCTCGGCGCCGGCGCTGCTGCCGCATGCGCAAGCGCCGAATGGCGTGCCGGACCATGCGCTGATGGCCGTGCCGGGCTACGACGGTCGTTGGGGCTCCCACGTGCTCGCCGTGCCCGAAGCCAAGGCCGTGCCGGTGAGTGGTTATTACTTTCTGGCGGAGGCACCGGCCACGGGCCCCTTCTATTTCATCGACACGGTGCCGCAGCTGCCGGCGGCGGCCCCTGCGCATCCGCCCTTCGACATCCATGCCGTGCGCCGCGACTTCCCGATCCTGCAGGAGCGGGTCAATGGCCGCCCGTTGGTGTGGTTCGACAACGCCGCGACGACACAAAAGCCGCAGGCCGTGATCGACCGGCTGGCGCATTTCTACGCCCACGAGAACTCCAACATCCACCGTGCCGCGCATGAACTCGCCGCGCGCGCGACCGACGCCTACGAGAAGTCCCGCGAGACGGTGCGCCGCTTCATCGGCGCCGCGTCCACCGAGGAGATCATCTTCGTGCGCGGCACCACCGAGGCCATCAACCTGGTGGCCAAGAGCTGGGGCGCCAAGAACATCGGGCCGGGCGACGAGATCATCGTCTCGCACCTCGAGCACCACGCCAACATCGTGCCCTGGCAGCAACTGGCGGCCGAGAAGGGCGCGAAGATCCGCGTGATCCCGGTCGACGATGATGGCCAGCTGCGGCTGGATGAGTACCAGCGGCTGCTGAACGAGCGCACCAAGCTCGTCGCGGTGACGCAGGTGTCGAATGCGCTGGGCACCGTGGTGCCGGTGCAGCAGATCGTCGCGCTGGCGCACCGGGCCGGCGCGAAGGCGCTGGTGGACGGCGCGCAATCGGTCTCGCACATGCGGGTGGATGTGCGGGCGCTGGACGCCGACTTCTTCGTCTTCTCCGGCCACAAGGTCTTCGGGCCCACCGGCATCGGCGTGGTCTATGGCAAGCGCGAGATCCTCGAAGACATGCCGCCCTGGCAGGGCGGCGGCAACATGATTGCCGACGTGAGCTTCGAGCGCACCGTGTACCACGGCCCGCCGACACGCTTCGAGGCCGGCACCGGCAACATCGCCGATGCGGTGGGCCTGGGCGCGGCGTTGGAGTATGTGGAGCGCATCGGCATCGAGGCCATCGGCCAGTACGAACATGCGCTGCTGGACTACGCCACGCAGCGCATCCAGCCGATTCCCGGGCTGCGCCTGATCGGCACCGCGCGCGACAAGGCCAGCGTGCTGTCCTTCGTGCTCGACGGTCACACCACCGAGCAGGTCGGCCAGGCTCTGAACGCCGAGGGCATTGCGGTGCGCACCGGCCACCATTGCGCGCAGCCGATCCTGCGCCGCTTCGGGCTGGAAGCCACGGTGCGGCCCTCGCTGGCTTTCTACAACACCTGCGAGGAAGTGGACCGCTTGGTCGCGGTGGTGCAGCGGCTGGCGGGACGCGGGGCGCGTCACTCCCCGTAGAGGCGCAGGCGCCAGCGCATCTGCAGCTGGGCCTGCCCGCCCGTTGCGCCGCTCTGCACATCGAACACCTGGCGCGGCGAGACCCAGTCGCTCCACCCGGCCTTCGGGTCGGGCCGGCGTGGCATCGACGGCATGAAGACCTCGTGGCGCTCGCCGCCCGGCAGCGTCAGCCGGGCCACGACGAGCCGGTTGCCTGAGCGGATCAAGGGCCCCTGCACGGCGGGCACGACCAGGTGCTCACCGTCTCGGCGCACTTCGTCCTGCAGCACCAGCGCCACCGGCCGGGTGTTGGCCGTGGTGACCTCCACGTTCAGCCACTGGCGCGCGGGTTCGCCGGGCGCCGACGCGGCCAGCGCACGGAACTCCAGCAGCAGACTGGCCTGCGCATTGCCGTTGTAGATGACCGGGAGCTCGCGGGATTGCAGCCAGGCCCAGCCGGCCGCCACCACCACGGCCGCGAAGACGGCCAGCCCCAGCACGCCCTGCCCGAACTGCCGCAGCCCTTCGCCCGCCGGTGCGCTGCGGGCGTACCACGCCAGCCCGGCCACCAGGCCGAGCAGCGCGCCGATCACGCCCAACGCGATCACGAAGTAGCCCACCGCGCCCTCGCGGTTTGATGCGTGCGTTGCCTGGGCATACAGCGACGCAGCCACCGCGAACAGACCGAAGCCCAGCACCATGCCGCCCAGGCCCCACAACAAACCGATCATTGCTTTCATGGTCCCGATCGTGCCGCAGTCTTCTGACCAGCGGAGCAGCTGTCGATACCAGCGAGACCGATGCGACGAATGAAACCCGGCTGCCGAGCCCGCAGCGCGGCTTGTCGTGTGGCAGGAGTCGACTAGAGATGCTCAATGAAGCAGAGTTCGCACGCTATCGACGTTATCGACAGGTCGGTTGGCGAAAGCTCCTGCTTGGCCCGCATCTTGTCGATGAGCATCGGCATCCTCTTGAGATACGGATCGGACCGGATCCTGAACTGGAGCACCAGCGCACCCACGTCGCGCACGGCATTCATGAAGTCCACGCAGGTCATCCTGTTCAAGTGGCTCTTGTACGCAGGCCACCTGGCCGGAAAGTTTTGCCGGATGTCGCTTTCGGACATCCACAAATGCTCCCAATTGTCCCGGCCCAGGTGGCCGCCAATGGACGAAAACCACAAACCATCGGCGTAGATGCTGATGCGTCCACCCGGGCGCAGCAAGGCGCGAAAGGCGTTCAGCACGCCTTTCATGTCGGAGACATGCTCGAACACGCCGTTGGAGAGAATCAGGTCGAACTGCGCCGGCCGGGAGAGGGCCAGGTCATGCACGTCGATCTGCGCCATCGCATAGTTGAAGTCGTCCTGGCCGCGTTCGTGCAGCAGCGAACTCAGTGCGCCGGTGTCAATGGGGTGCAGATCGACACCGAGCGTGGTTCTCGCCTTGTGCGTGGCACACCACAGGATCTCGCTGCCCTTGCCGCAACCAAAGACCAGCACATCCTTGCCACCCGGATGGCCGAGCGGCAGCAAGGCGGCATCCAGTCCCTTTTCTCGTTGAAGAAGGTAGTTCTTCAGAAAGGTCAGCCTGTCCTGATCGGGATCCATCTCCGCTCCAGTTCGGCGATAGACGCCGGCAGTCCTGTGCGGAGCATACGTGCGCAACGCCAGAACTTGCAACAGCTCGTGTTCTGGAATACTGGGCAAAGGCCACGGCCTGCGCGGCGCGCAGCGGCATCCCGGCATCATCACGATTCTGAAGGGGTACACATGAGCGATTCACTCCTGGCCAGGGCCGCGGAACACTGGTCTCAGCCCAGCACCGCGCCTGCCCGGTCGCGCTGGTGGCAGAGTCGAAGCGTTTGCCGGCATATCAACCAGCGGTACTGCGGAACACCTGCCGAAGGAACCCATGGGGGTGACATCGAACTGCTTCGGAAGATCGCGGGCGGTACACGCCTGGAGCGTGGAATTTCCATCGGGTGTGGCAGTGGGTACCATGAACTCAAACTGCTCGAAGCGGATGTGGTCGGGCACTTCACGCTTTATGAGATCTCGGAGAAGAGGGCGGCCGATGCCCTGCAATCCGCACGCGCCATGGGGCTGCAGGATCGCGTGTCGATTCAAGTCAAGGATGCCATCGCCGAGGCGCCGGGGCCGGCCTGCGATCTGGTCTATTGGAAGGATGCCCTGCACCACATGCTTGACGCGCGTGCCGCCGTGTTCTGGAGTTGGCAAGCGCTGAAGCCAGGCGGGATCTTCTTTGCAAATGAGTTCGTCGGTCCGACGCACATGCAATACACCGATCGCCAACTGGACCTTGCGGAGAAGGTTCGCAGATCACTGCCGGAGAAGTACCTCGTTGATCCGCGTCAGCCATCGAAGCGGGTGCCGATGCGCAGGACTCGTCCCGACCTGGCCACCTTTCTCTCCGTCGACCCGACGGAGTGTGCCGACAGCAGCAACATCCTCCCTGCCATCCGTGCCTTCTTTCCCGAAGCGATGGTCTTGCCAACGGGCGGGGTGGTCTACATGCTCGCGCTCAACGAGATCCTGTCGAATATCCATGAAACCGAGGACGCCGCGCTCTTGCAGGTCTTGATGCTCGCCGATGATCTTTGCATCGAGGCGGGGGAGACACTGTATGCAGTGGCTCACGCCCGGCGCTAGCAAAGTCCTTGCGGGACCGACAGCGCCGGGCTGAAGAGGCGGCGCACTGCGCACGGCGCCTATAAGCATGTGCGGAAGTCTTTGTTCACGCCACGCGCCGGCACCGGGACACTGCGGAACGCTTGTGCCAAGACGCATGCGTTCACCCTTCTTGCAGGACGTCCCGATGAATACTTCCCCCTACTTCCGAAAAGCCCTGGTGCTCGCCGCGCTGGCTGCTGGCAGTGCCCTGGCGCTGGCCAAGGACATCACGCTGCTCAATGTGTCCTACGACCCGACGCGTGAGCTCTATCAGGAATACAACGCGGCCTTCGCCAAGCACTGGAAAGCCAAGACCGGTGACACGGTGAGCATCAAGGCCTCGCACGGCGGTTCGGGCAAGCAGGCACGCTCGGTGATCGACGGGCTGGAGGCCGATGTGCTGACGCTGGCGCTGGCCTACGACATTGACGAAGTGGCCGAGAAGGGCAAGCTGCTGCCGGCCAACTGGCAGTCGCGCCTGAAGCTCAACAGCACGCCCTACCAGTCCACCTACATCTTCCTGGTGCGCAAGGGCAATCCCAAGGCCATCAAGAACTGGGACGATCTGGTCAAGCCGGGCATCAGCGTGGTCACCGCCAACCCCAAGACCTCGGGCGGCGCGCGCTGGGGCTACCTGGCGGCCTACGGCTTTGCGCTGAAGCAGCCGGGCGGCAACGAGGCCAAGGCCAAGGAGTTCATCCAGAAGGTGTTCAACAACGTGCCGGTGCTCGATTCCGGCGCGCGCGGCTCCACCGTGACCTTTGCCGAGCGCGGCATTGGCGACGTGCTGCTGGCCTGGGAGAACGAAGCCCACCTGGCGCTGAAGGAGTTCGGTGCCGACAAGTTCGACATCGTCTACCCGCCGGTCAGCATCCTGGCCGAGCCGCCTGTGGCGGTGGTCGACAAGGTGGCCGACAAGCACGGCACGCGTGAGGTGGCGCAGGCCTATCTCGACTACCTGTATTCGCCCGAAGGCCAGGACATCGCGGCGCGGAACTACTACCGCCCGAGTGACGCGGCCACGGCGGCCAAGTACGCCAGGCAGTTCCCCAAGGTCAACCTGTTCACCATCAACGATGTGTTCGGCGGCTGGGCCAAGGCCCAGAAGACGCACTTCGCCGATGGGGGTGTGTTCGACGAGATCTACACGAAGAAGTAAATGAAACGCACGAACCTTTCATCGTGGGGGCGCCTCGTGGGTGGGGCGGCTCTGCTGGCCTGGGCCCTGGTGGCCCAGGCCCAGCCGGGCGCTGCCGCGGCCGTGGACAACCCCTATGGCCTGAACGCGCTGTGGACGCAGAGCGACGCGGTGGCCAGGAGCGTGCTGGTGATCCTGGCGCTGATGAGCATCGGCAGCTGGTACGTCATCATCACCAAGCTGCTCGAACAGCTGCGCATCGGCCGGCATGCCAAGGCGGCGGCGCGCGATTTCTGGAGCGCCGGCACCGTGCAGGCGGGCACCGACAAGTTGCCCGAGGCCAGCCCCTTCCGCTTCATCGCCCAGGCCAGCCTGCAGGCCACGCAGCGCCACAGCGGCCTGCACGCCCAGGTGGACTTCAACGAGTGGGTCGACCTGTCGCTGCACCGCGCCACCGAACGCGTGCAGCGCCGCCTCAGCGCCGGCCTGAGCTTCCTGGCCACGGTGGGCTCCACCTCGCCTTTCGTCGGGCTGTTCGGTACCGTCTGGGGCATCTACCACGCGCTCACCGCCATCGGCGTGGCCGGCCAGGCCTCGATCGACAAGGTGGCCGGCCCGGTGGGCGAGGCGCTGATCATGACCGCCATCGGCCTGGCCGTGGCCGTGCCCGCGGTGCTGGGCTACAACTGGCTGCTGCGGCGCAATTCCGCGGTGATGGACGAGGTGCGCGACTTCTCCGGCGAGCTGCATTCGGTGCTGCTGGGCTCGAGCGCTGCCGCGGCCTGATGATGCGTGATAGCGCTAAAAAGCTGCGGCCATGGCGATGAACCTGCCGGCCGCCGGCGGCAGCGGCGAGGAGCCGGTGATCGCCGCCATCAACACCACGCCGCTGGTCGACGTGATGCTGGTGCTGCTGATCATCTTCCTGATCACCATCCCGGTCGTCAACCACTCGGTGCCGGTGCAGCTGCCCAAGCTGCGCAACGAGCTGCGCGAGAGCAAGCCCAAGGACATCGTGGTCTCGGTCGACGGCCAGGGCGGCATCTTCTGGTTCGATGCGCGCCTGGCCGGCCCCGAAGCGCTGGTGGACAAGCTCAAGACCGCGGCGCGGCAGACGCCGCAGCCGGAGGTGCACATCCGCGGCGACGCACGCAGCGACTATGCGCCGGTGGGCCGCGTGCTGCTGGCCTGCCAGCGTGCCGGCATCCTGAAGGTGGGCTTCATCACCGAACCGCCGCCCCGGGGCTGAGACCATGAGCCGACGAACAAAACGCAGGCGCGCGCTGCCGGATGTCGAACCGGTGGCCGACATCAACACCACGCCGCTGATCGACGTGATGCTGGTGCTGCTGGTGATGCTGATCATCACCATCCCGATCCAGCTGCACTCGGTCAACCTCAACCTGCCGGTCAGCACGCCACCGCTGCCGGACACGCCGCCCGAGGTGCTGCGCATTCACATCGACCCGCGCAGCGTGGTGTTTTTCAACGGCACGGCGGTGGCCGATGCGGCCGAGCTGAAGTCCCGGCTGCAGGGGGCCGCGGCGCAGGCCGTGCCGCCCGAGGTGCATGTGCGCCCCGACAAGGCCGCCCGCTACGAGGCCTTCGCCGATGTGATGGTGGCCGTCAACCAGGCCGGCCTGCAGAAGCTGGGTGTCGTCGGCAGCGAGCAGTTCATCGACAAGTGATCACCGACCCCGAAAGGTTTGCATGAGCGCGATACTTTTTCCCGGCGGCGGCCTGGTGCCGGCAACGATCCGGCTGGCACCGCCCGCAAGCGCGCAGCCGGTGCCGCCGGCGGGCCTGCCCCTGTCGGCCACCCGGCCCGGGCGCTCGCCGCAGCCGGTGGCCGCCCACCGCGGCACCGGCCTGGTCGTCGTGGTGCTGATCCATGCGGTGATCGGCTGGGCGCTGGCGTCGGGCCTGGCGCGGCAGGCCATCGAGGTGATCCAGAAACCGATCCAGCTGGCGATCATTCCCGAGATCGCGCCGCCGCCACCGCCGCCGCCGCCGAAGGTGGAGAAGATCAGGCCGGCACCCAAGGCAGAGACACCGCCGCCGCCCGCCTATGTGCCGCCGCCCGAGCTCGTTCCGCCGGTGGCCGCGGCCGCCCCGGTGATCCGCGCGGTGCAGGCCGAGCCGCCGAAGGAGCCGGTGGTCATCGCGCCGCCGGTGCCCGTGCCGCCAGCCCCTGAGCCCAGGCCCGCGGTGGTGAAGCAGGAGATCAGCCTGGCCTGCCCCGGCTACCAGAACGTGCTGGCGCAGATGCTCGAAGAGGCCATGGATCGTGTCGGCGTGGCCGGCACCGTCAGCACCCGCCTGGTGGTGCGTGGCAACCAGGTGGTGGACGCCACCATCGTGTCGGGCCCGAAGGAATACGCCAAGTACGTGCAGGCAGCCGTCAAGCGCATGAAGTGCTCGGCTGGCGGGGCCGACGAAGTGCAGGTGGCGCTGAACATCAACTTCAGCAAGTAGCCGAGCCGAGGATATGTCGCAGCGGCGCCGAGGGCCTCGCTCACCCGGGCTTGCCGCGAGCGGCCTTGCGGGGCTTGTCGCCCTCGGCGCGAACGATATCCTGGGGCACCGCCAAACGGCCGCCATTCGCCTGTTCGAGCCACAGCAAGGCATCGATGTGCGACATGAAGCGGCTGAGGTAGTCGGGCGACAGCTCCCGCATCAAGGTGAGCGATCGCAGCACCAGGGCGTGGGA
>NZ_DATILJ010000131.1:0-2278 GCF_035476535.1 Aquabacterium sp. | reverse complement strand
GTGGCCGCTTCCAGCCGCAGCACGCAGGTGGCGCTGCCCTTGATGCCCAGCTTGTGTTCCAGGCCGTCGCAGTGCACGGCGTTGCGGCTGCCGTCGGGCAGGATCTTGGGCGCCAGGAACAGCGTCAGGCCCTTGCTGCCGGGCGGCGCATCGGGCAGGCGCGCCAGCACCAGGTGCACGATGTTGTCCGTGAGGTCATGCTCGCCGCCGGAGATGAAGATCTTGCTGCCGCTGATCGCAAAGCTGTCGTCGCCGCAGGGCACGGCGCGGGTGGCGATGCGGCCCAGGTCGGAGCCGGCCTGGGCTTCGGTGAGCGCCATCGTCGCCAGCCACTCGCCGCTGACGAGCTTCGCCAGGTAACGCTCGCGCAGTGCCGGCGAGCCATGGCGATGCAAGCATTCGTAGGCGCCGTGCAGCAGCCCGGCGTACATGGTCCAGCCATGGTTGCAGGCAGCCAGCATCTCGTACAGCGCGGCGTTCAGCACCTGCGGCAAGCCCTGGCCGCCACAGTGCGCGTCGCAGGCCAGCGCCGGCCAGCCGGCCTCGACGAAGGCCTGGTAGGCAGCGCGGAAACCCGGCGGCGTGCGCACCTCGCCCTCCTGCAGCGTGCAGCCGGCCAGGTCGCCGCTCGCATTGAGCGGTAGCAGCACCTCGCGCGCAAAGCGGCCGGCCTCGTCGATCAGCTGGCGCGACAGCTCGGCATCGCTGTGCGCCAGCGCCGGCAGTCGGGCCCATTGCGCCGGCAGCTCCAGCAGTTCCTCGATCACGAAGCGCATGTCGCGCCACGGGGCGTGGTAGTCCCAGCTCATGGTTTCACCCTCATCGGTCGATCCTCGTCATTCATCCATCGCCGATTGGACCACCACGCGCTGGTCGATCGCGCCGAACAGGCTGTGGCCCTGCCCATCGCGCACCTCCAGGCGCACGCGGTCGCCGTGTTTCAGGTAGGGGTGCAGGTCTTCGTCAGGCACACCAGCCAACATCTGGCGCACACGCGCCTCGGTGATGCAGGCGTTGCCGCAAGCCGGGTCGGCATTGCTGATGGTGCCGGCGCCGACGATGCTGCCGGCGCTCAAGCGTCGGGTGCGCGCCAGATGGGCGAGGATCTGGCCGAAGTGGAACACCGTCTCCTGGCCGGCGTCGGGGTGGCCGAACCACTGGCCGTTGAGTTCGATGTGCACCGGCAAGTGCAGCATGCCGCCGCGCCAGTGCTCGCCCAGCGCGGCGGTGGTCAGCGCCAGCGGTGCGAAGCTGCTGGCCGGCTTGCTCTGGTAGAAGCCGAAGCCGCGCGCCAGCTCCGCCGGGATCAGCCCGCGCAGCGAGACATCGTTGAGTAGCACCACCAGGGCGATGCAGTCCAGCGCCGCTTCTGCGCTGGTGCCCATCGGCACATCGGTGGTGATGACGGCGATCTCGGCCTCGAGGTCGATGCCATGGGCCTCGTCGCGCGCCACGATGTGCTCGCTCGGGCCCAGCATCACGTCCGAGCCGCCCTGGTAGACCAGCGGCTCGTCCTCGTAGCGCGGTGGAATCGGCTCGCGCCGCCACTGGTAGATCAGCCGCGCATGGTTGCGGTAGACCGAGGCATCGGCCCACTGGTAGGCGCGCGGCAGCGGCGCACGGCAGGCTGTGGCGTCGAAGCGTTCGGCGCCGGACCAGGCCGTGGCCTCGAGCGCCTGTTGGCGGGCATGCAGGCGCGGCGCCAGGGCCGGCCAGTCGTCCAGCGCGGCCTGCAGCGTGCGGGCGATCTGCGGCACCGCGGCGCAGCGCTGCTGCGCGGTATCGACCAGCACCAGTTGGCCGTCGCGGGTGCCGTCGGCGCGGGTCGCGAGACGCAGCGCCAGTGGCGCCGCCGATCCGGGCCGTGGCCGTTGTGAGATGGCTTCAGACGGCTGCACGGCGGCTCGCTTTCTCAGCCGTCCAGGCGGCCAGGTCGGCATGGGCCGTCTGCGCAAAGCCTTGCACCGTGGCCGCAGCAGCCACCTCCACCGTCAGCTCGAGCCGCAGCCCGTTGGGGTCGAAGAAGTAGATCGAGTGGATGTAGCCGTCGTGGTCGACGATGCCGATCACCTCGACGCCCCGCGCCTGCAGCCGTGCCTGCATCGCGACCAGGTCGTCACGGCTGGCCACGCGCAGCGCGATGTGGTTGACCCAGGCGGGGGTGTTCGGGCTGGGCTCGGCGGCCAAGTCGTCGCCGAGGTCGAAGAAGGCGATGCACCCGCCGTCGGCCATGCGGAAGAACAGGTGCACGTAGGGGCAGAACTCGCCGGTGCTGGGC
>NZ_DATILJ010000130.1:0-5723 GCF_035476535.1 Aquabacterium sp. | reverse complement strand
AACAGCGCGCCCGAGATGACGCCGGGCGCGATGACCGGCAGCGTGACGCGGAAGAAGGTCGTGATCGGCGACGCCCCCAGGCTCAGCGAAGCGCGCACCAGGTTGTGGTTGAAGCTCTGCAAGGTGGCCAGCACGGTGGTGACGACAAACGGCGCGCCGAGCGCGGCATGCACGATGATCAGGCCGAGGTAGCTGTCGGCCAGGCCGATGCGCGCGAAGAACAGGTAGCAGGCCACGCCGACGACGACGATGGGCACCACCATCGGCGCGATCAGCAGGCTCATCAGCAGGCCCTTGCCCGGGAACTGCACGCGCGCCAGGCCAACGGCAGTGAGCGTGCCCAAGGTCGTGGCGATCAGCGTCGCGGCCGGTGCGACGATGAAGCTGTTCTTCGCCGCGCGCGCCCATTCGCCGGAGCTGAACAGGTTCTGGTACCACTGCATCGACCAGCCCGGCATCGGGTAGGCCAGGAAGGAACTGGCGGAGAACGACAGTGGCACGATGACCAGGATCGGCAGCAGCAGGAAGCCGAGCATCAGCACGCCGAAGCCGCGCAGCGCCCACCAGCCCAGCTTGTCGATCGGCGTGTAGTAGGCCGGGAAGATCGGCAGGTTCATCGCGGCCTCATCCCAGGCTGAGTTCGGACTTGACCAAACGCCGGTACACCGCATAGAGCAGCAGCGTGGCCGTCAGCAGCACGGTGCCCAGCGCGCAGGCCATGCCCCAGTTGACATCGACATTGGTGTACTGTGCGATGTAGTAACTCAGCATCTGATCGTCCGCGCCGCCCAGCAGTGCCGGTGTCACGTAGTAGCCGATGCTGAGAATGAAGACCAGCAGCGAGCCGGCGCCGATGCCGGGCCAGGTCTGCGGCACATAAACCCGGAAGAACGCGGCCAGCGGCGGGCTGCCGAGCGAGACTGCTGCACGCAGGTAGGTGCCCGGCACCGACTTCATCACGCTGTACAGCGGCAGGATCATGAACGGCAGCAGGATGTGCACCATCGCGATCACGACACCGGTGCGGTTGAACAGCAGCGTCATCGGCTCGTTGATCACCGACAGCGCCATCAGGCTCTTGTTGACCAGGCCTTCGCGCTGCAACAGCACGATCCACGCCGCCACGCGCACCAGGATCGAGGTCCAGAAGGGCACCAGCACCAGGATCATCAGCACGTTGGCGCGGCGCGCCGGCAGCGTCGACAGCCAGTAGGCCAGCGGGTAGGCCAGCGCCAGGCACCACAGCGTGACGACCAGGCTGATCTCGAAGGTGCGCAACAGGATGCGGCCGAAGACGCGCTGCTCGGGTTCGACGCGGGCGATGCCGCCTTCGGCCTGGCGCTTCAGGTCGACGGCGGTCAGCAGGTAGTCCGGTGTCCAGCGCGAGGCGTTCTTGGCGATCGCCTGCCAGTAGCGCAGGTCCGACCAACGCTCGTCGAGCTCCAGCATCTTGGCGCGCGTCTGCTCGGCGCTCAGCTTGTCGCCCAGTGGCAGCGCGCGGTAGGTGCTCATGATCAGCGAGCGGGCGCCGGAGGCTTCGGTGTTCAGCCGCCGTGCCAGTGCGCCGGCTTGCGAGCCTTCGGCCAGCGAGCCCAGGTCCTGGGCCACAGCAGCGAAGGCGGCCGCCGGCGGCGGGCTGCGGCGGTCCCACTCGGCCAGCGCCGCGCCGGTGCGCGACAGGCTGCCGGCCACTTCGGGGTTCTCGACCGCGCGCTGCAGCAGCGCGGCGATCGGCACCAGCAGCGTCAGCAGCAGGAACACCAGCAAGGGCAGGGTCAGGCTGATGGCCACCAGCCGGCGGCGCTGCTCTACCCTCAGCAGCGAGCGGCGCAGTTCGGTCGATCCGAGCACGGCGGTGGTCATCGTCAGCCCCTGCCGGCCGGTTTACTGGGCGGCCCAGGAAGCGAAGCGCTTCTCGAGCTCTTCACCCTGATCGGCCCAGAACTTGACGCCGAACTGCATCGCGTCCTTGGCATTGGCCGGCGCGGTCGGCAGGTTGGCCAGCACCTTGGCATCCAGCTTGGCCAGCGCCTTCTGGTTGGTCGGGCCGTAGGCGATGTTCTTCGCGTACTCGGCCTGGGCTTCCGGCGTGCTGGCGAAGGCGATGAACTTGTAGGCCGCTTCCTTGTTCGGCGTGCCCTTGACGATGGTCCAGTAGTCCAGGTCGTAGATGCCGCCGGTCCAGGTGATCTTCAGGTTCTTGCCTTCGCGGTTGGCGGCGTCGATGCGGCCGTTGTAGACCGTGCTCATCACCACGTCACCGGCCACCAGGTACTGCGGCGGCTGCGCGCCGGCTTCCCACCACTGGATGTGCGGCTTGAGTTCAGTGAGTTTCTTGAACGCGCGGTCGGCGCCTTCCTTGGTGCGCAGGACGGTGTAGACATCGGCCACCGGCACGCCGTCGGCCATTAGCGCGAATTCGAGGTTGTAGCGCGCGCCCTTGCGCATGCCGCGCTTGCCGGGGATCTTCTTGACATCCCAGAACTCGGCCCAGCTCTTCGGGCCATCCTTCAGCTTGTCGCCGTTGTAGGCCATCACGGTGGACCAGACGAAGACGCCGATGCCGCATTCGGTGACGCCGGCGCGCAGGAAATCGGCCCGGTTGCCGATCTTGGCGTAGTCCAGCTTCTCGAACAGGCCTTCATCGCAGCCCCGGGTGACGTCGGGCGACTCGACCTCGACCACGTCCCAGGTGATCTTCTTGGTCTCGATCATGGCCTTGATCTTGGCCTGCTCGCCGTTGTATTCGACCGGCACGATCTTGGCGCCGCCGCTCTTCTCGAACGGTTCGACGAAGGCCTTCTTCTGCGCCGCGCCATTGGCGCCGCCGAAGTTGACGACGGTGAGCTGGTCCGCGGCGGCCACATGGACCGACGCGGCTGCCAGAACGGCCAGGCTCAGAAAACGCTTGTTCATGACGAAACTCCTCGAGGAGTGGATGGGAAAGCGGGGGACTTCAGCTCCACTTCGATGAAGCGAAGCGCTTGCTGGCCGGCGTTGATGACGTTGTGCGCGACGCCGGCAGGCCGGGCGTAGGCCACGCCGGTGTGCAGCGTGGTCTGGATGCCGCCGACATCCAGCGTGCCGTCGGTGAGCGGGATCACGAGGTAGTCCATCATGTGCACGTGATGCCCGGTTTCGGCACCGGGCTCGAAGCACCATTCGGTGACGACGACGCGTTCGTTGTCCAGGCGCGGGATGGCTGTGGCCTTGTTCATGCGAAGGTGCTCAGGCGTAGACACGCAGGTAGGGTGTGGGGAAGTGCAGCCACACGGTTTGCCCCGGCACCGGCTGCTCGCCGGCGGACAGCGGCAGCTTCACGGTGGCCTGGGCCTGGCCGGCCAGCGCGCAGCGCAGCCGCAGGTGGTCGCCGAAATAGATCACGTCCTTGACGGCGGCCTTCAGCGTGTTGCTCACGTGTTCCGGCGGCGTGAACAGCGCTGCGACACGTTCGGGCCGCACCGAGGCCACCACCGCCGCACCGGGCAGTGCGCTGTTGACGTTGATGCCGGCCAGCCGCTCGCCGGTGGGCAGCACCAGCTCGCAGCCGCCGCCCTGTGACGCGCCGATGGTGCCGGTCAGCAAGGTGCTGTCACCGACGAAGCCGGCGACGAAGCGGTTGGCCGGGGTTTCGTACAGCCGCTCGACCGCATCGATCTGCTGGATCTCGCCGTCGTTGAACACCGCCACGCGGTCGCTCATCGTCAGCGCCTCGCCCTGGTCGTGCGTGACATAGACGAAGGTGACGCCAAGCTGGCGGTGCAATTCCTTCAGCTCGATCTGCATGTGCTCGCGCAGTTGCTTGTCCAGTGCGCCCAGCGGCTCGTCCATCAGCACCAGTTGCGGCTCGAACACCAGCGCACGGGCCAATGCCACGCGTTGCTGCTGGCCGCCGGAGAGCTGCCCCGGCAAGCGCTGGTCGCGGCCGGTGAGCTGCACCATGGCCAGCGCCTTGGCCACCCGCGTGGCGATCTCGGCCTTCGGCACCTTGCGCACGGTCAGCGGGTAAGCCACGTTCTGCGCCACCGTGAGGTGCGGGAACAGCGCGTAGTTCTGGAACACCATGCCGAAGTTGCGCTTGTGCGGCGGTGTGCGCGTGATCGGCGAGCCGTCGAGCAGGATCTCGCCGGCGGTGGGCGATTCGAAGCCGGCCAGCATCATCAGGCAGGTGGTCTTGCCCGAGCCCGAGGGGCCCAGCAGCGACAGGAACTCGCCGCGGCGGATGTCCAGGTCCAGCGAGCGCACGACCAGCGTCTCGCCGTCGTAGGTCTTCTGCACGCCGCGGAATTGCACCAGCGTGTCGCGCGCCGCCTGCTGCGCGCCGTCGCCCGCATCGGCCGGTGGCTGCACCACGCGCAAGGGGGGAGCGGGACGCTTGGACACTGAGCTCATGGTGCGGTGGTCCTTGGGGGCCGGGGGTGCGCGCGGGGATGCGTGTGCGGGGGATGTTGCCGTTGTCAGGCCAGGCGGTCGAAGCAGTCCGCCAGGATGGCCAGGCCTTCGTCGAGCAAGGCGTCCGAAGCGGTCAGGGGCACCAGCACGCGGATCACGTTGCCGTAGCTGCCGCACGATAGCAGGATCAATCCGGCCTGCGCAGCAGCCTTCACCACGGCACTTGTCAGTGCCGTGTCGGGTTGATGCAGGTCACCGCCCCGGCACAGCTCGATGGCGACCATTGCGCCGAGGCCGCGCACATCGGCGATCACCGGATGTTTCGCGGCGATGGTGCGCAGGCCGGCCTTCAGTCGTTCACCGATGGCCTGGCTGCGGGCCAGCAGGTCCTGCGACTCGAAGGCCTCCAGCACCGCCAGCGCCGCCGCGCAGGCCAGCGGGTTGCCGGCGTAGGTGCCGCCCAGGCCACCGGGGCCGGGTGCGTCCATCATCTCGGCGCGGCCGATGATGGCCGACAGCGGAAAGCCGCCGGCCATGGACTTGGCCATCGTGATGATGTCCGGCGCCGCGCCGCCCCATTGTTCGCAGGCCAGCCAGGTGCCGGTGCGGCCGGCGCCGGTCTGCACCTCGTCGGCGATCAGCACGATGCCGTGCTGGTCGCACAGCGCACGCAGGCGCTTGGCGAAGTCCACCGGCGCGGCATGGAAGCCGCCTTCGCCCTGCACCGGCTCGAGGATGATCGCGGCCACGCGGGCTGGCTCGACATCGGCCTTGAAGATGGCGTCGATCGAGGCCATCGCGTCGTCGACGCTGACGCCGTGCAGCGCGCACGGGAACCGGGCGTGGTAGACCTCGGCCGGGAAGGGCCCGAAGCCCGCCTTGTACGGCGCGACCTTGCCGGTGAGCGCCATGCCCATCATCGTGCGGCCGTGGAAGCCGCCGCCGAAGGCGATCACCGCGGAGCGCTTGGTGTAGGCGCGTGCCACCTTGATGGCGTTTTCCACCGCTTCGGCGCCGGTGCTCATGAAGAAGCTCTTCTTGGCGAAGTCACCAGGCGCCTTGGCGTTGAGCCGTTCGGCCAGCTCGACATACGGCTCGTAGGCCAGCACCTGGAAGCAGGTGTGCGTGAAGCGCTCCAGCTGCGCCTGCACAGCGGCGACGACGCCCGGGTGGCGGTGGCCAGTGTTCAGCACCGCGATGCCGCCGGCGAAGTCGATGTAGCGCTTGCCTTCGACATCCCAGACCTCGGCGTTCTCGGCACGCTGCACGAAGATCTCGTGGGCCTGGCCCAGGCCGGTCGGCAGTGCGGCGCGGCGGCGGGCCATCAGCGC
>NZ_DATILJ010000129.1:0-5612 GCF_035476535.1 Aquabacterium sp. | reverse complement strand
TTCTTTGGTTACTTTCTTCGGCCAGGAAGAAAGTGACCCGCCTGCCGGGGCGGAATCCCGGCGCAGTGCAACGAAGAATCACCGGCACAGGCAAGACAGTCCAAACGTCCGCTTCCAGCAACCACCAAAGACCGCAATGGGTCGCCAGCGTGAGTTCGGCGTCGTGAACCGCAGTCATTGGCAGGCCCCGGCGGTGCCGGCCCAACCATGACGCCGGCTAAGTCAGCAGTACCTTGGATACCCGACATTGGCGCCGCGGTGCACTTAGGGGCTCAACGACCGCAATTGAATCGAGACCGTGAACTCGGCGCTCGCCGTCGACCGACAGCAGACGCTGCAAGGCGGCCTCTCAGACATCGAAGTCGAACCGCGGCAACGGATCGCAAGCCGGCGCCGCAGCAGAACGGCCCGCAGACGGAACCACCAGCGCCGCCGCGTCACTCAAGCGGCATCGCCATCAGATTCATTGGACTGCCATGCTCGACAAGGTCGCCCACGCATCCCCGGTTCCGAGTCAGGTACCGAGCGGCAAGCTGGCCCGCTTCAAGCAGGCGCTCGGCCAGGCGGCGCACAAGGTGGCCGAGGTCTTGCACCTGGCCAAGCCCGGCCCGTCGTTGATGCAGCGCCGGGTTGCTCCGGGCGCGCCGCCGCCACCGCGCGTGCAGACCGAAGGCCAGGGCTGGGACACGCCGCGGCTGCCCTTGATCGTCAAGGATCCGGCCCATGTCGACCACCAGAAGTTCGAGAAGCAGGTCGTCACCCAGGACATGACGCTGGCCCAGCTGCCGCCGGTGGCGCTGGAGAGCAAGGCTTTCAAGGCCATGGTCGCCGACCTGGTGGAGGCCTTCGGCAGCGGCGACGCCGACAAGATCGACGGCGCGTTCGAGCGGCTGCCGGCGCGTTTGCACCAGGCCCTGGCCGACCCCAGCATGACGGCATCGGGCCAGCTCGCGCTGATCCTGGCCGATGGCCGGGCCTTCATGGACTCGCTGATCGAGCATGTGCAGCAGCAGGCGCCGAACCCCTTGAGCGTCGCGATGTGGCAGGGCGTGCACAAGGGTCAGGCAACGCAGGACATGCTGCAGGGCGTGTTCGAGAAGGCCCTCGTCGGCCTCGGCGGGCAGGCCAAGCCGCTGGAGAACAACCAGTACACGATCACCTACAACGGCCGCGTCTACACGACGGGGGAAAAACCGCTCGGAAAGGGCCACTTCGGTGAGGTGCAGGCGTACCACAGCGAAGGTGTGCCGGACCTCATCGTCAAGGTGCCGGTGCTGCCACCGGAGCCCCCGGGCCTCAAGCCCGAAGATCGCCCAGCGTTCAAGCGCGCGGTGCTGCTCGACGGTCCACGGCATGAAGGCCGTGCTCAGGCCAACGCGCTGGGCACCGGTGCCTCGGCAGACGATGTCGCGCTGCTGCAGGGCGCACTGATCAGCGACGACGGCCGGCTGCTGTTGATCCTGCGCAAGGCCGAGTTCGGGTCGCTCGACAAGTTCAAGGCGAAGATCGACGCGGCGGTTCAAGACGGCAGCCTGACCGCGACCGACGGCGCCAAGCTGAAGCTGCTGCTGATCACCGACGTGCTGCACGCGATAACGCGGCTGCAGGCGGCCCGCGGCGAGGCGCATTCCGACATCGCGCTGCGCAATGTGCTGGTCGATGGCAGCGGGCACGGCTTGTTGTCCGACTTCGGTCTCGCCGTGCCGTTCGCGGACGAAGCGGTGATCGCGCTCGCCAGCGAACCGCGTACCAGCGAGACTGTCCCGGTCGCCTGGACCTCGCCTGAATCGCTGACGGCAAAGACCGTGACCGCAAAGTCCGACAGCTGGATGCTGGGGATGATGCTGGTCGAGCTGGCCTACGACGTGAAGCGACCGTTCAACACCGTGTCGAACGACGGCTTCGGCACGTTTGCGCAGACCTTCGACCCCGACACCGAACTGAAAGCCCTGAGTGAGACGAGGTGGCCGGACGGCATGGCCGAGCAGTTGCTGAGTGCGATCAAGACGCTGTTGCAAGTCAACCCCGACGAGCGTGCCGATGCGAAGGACGTGATGGCGATGCCGCCGTTCAAAGGCCTTTCGACGGACAACGCCGAGGTGAAGCGCCTGCGCGGCAAGCTGGTCGGCGCGATGGACGGAACCGCGTCGCCCGCACCACCCGCACCACCCGCGCTGCCTTCGCCACCCGCACCGCCCTCGCCGACATCGGACCCGGATTACTCGCTGAGCCCGGCATCGGACCCCGCCTACATCCAAGGCCCGGTGTCAGACACGACTGGAGCCTCTTCATGAACGCCAGCGACTTGATGGCCGAGTTCGCCCAGCGTGCCGGCATGTCCGGTCTCGTGCTTTCGGCGGACGGCACCGCGAGCATCGTCGTCGACGGCACGACGCAGCTGCAGCTCGAGCACGACGCGGCGGCACGGCGCCTCTACCTCTACACCTCCCTCGGCGAGGCGCCGGCCGCGGGCCGTGAGCGCTATTTCGAGCAGCTGCTGGCGGCCAACCTCTTCGCCCGGGCGACGGGCGGCGCGACGATCGGCTTCGACGCCGCGAACAACGAAGTGCTGCTCAGCCGCGCGCTCGATCTCGATCTCACCGACTACGCCGCGTTCGAGGACGCGCTCGACGCGCTGGTCCGGGCAGCCGAGGCCTTGCCCCTCGCACTGAGCCGCCCCGCGGCCGACCCCGCGCCGGCGCTGCACGACGCGGCGCCGCCCTTCGGCATGGCCTGGCGCGCCTGACGGCACTTCGGAACCTCCATCCCACGCCGACACGCGGACGGCGCCATGGACGACACAGACCCGGCGTGAATGGCGGTGCAAGGCAATGAACCGTGGCAGTTGCAAAGGAGGAATGGTGGCCACGCATCTTCCGGGTCAGCGGCTCACGCCCACCCCACATGCGCGTCGTCACACAGGCGCGTTATCAGACAGGCGCGCAATCACTCAGGCGCGTAACGCAGCCACACGCAGCTGATGTCGTCCGCCTGCGGCGCACCGTTCTCGAAGGCGCGCACCGCATCCACCAGCGCCTGCACCGGCTGCGGCCCGGCCGCCGCCAGCGCCGTCACCAGCGCGGCTTCACCGAACAGCGCACCGGCGGCATCCTGCGCCTCGGTGATGCCGTCGGTGTACAGCAGCAGCCCGTCGCCGGGTGCCAGCCGGCAGCGGTCGGCCTGGAACTGCAGGCCTGGCACGGCGGCCAGCACCGGGTTGCGACCGCTCGGCAGGCTCTCGACGCGGCCATCCGCGCGGCGCAGCAAAGGCGGGTTGTGGCCGGCGTTGACGCTGTCGAGCTGGCCGGTCTCGACATCGAGCACGGCGTAGAACAGGGTCACGAACAGCGTCTCGTCGTTCTCGGCGGCCAGCGCGTCGTTCAGCCGCGCCAGCAGCTGCGCCGGCTGGCTGACGAAGGCCGCAGCGCTGCGCAGCAAGGTGCGCGTGATGGCCATGAAGAAGGCCGCCGGCACACCCTTGCCGGAGACATCGGCCACCACCAGCGCCAGGCGGCGTTCGTCGAGCATGAACCAGTCGTAGAAGTCGCCGCCGACCTCGCGCGCCGGGATCATCGTCGCCTCGATGGCCACTTGCGGCACGGGCGGTGCGCCGCGCGGCAGGATGGCCTGCTGCAGGCGGCGGGCGATCGCCAGCTCTTGCTGCAGGCTGGCGAACAGCTCGCGCGTGCGCACCGACTCCTGCAGCTCGCGCAGCAGCCCGAGCAGCCGGCCTTGTTGCGTGCCGACCAGCGAGGTCAGCCGCGCCAGCAGCGTGGCCAGGCGCGCCAGTTGCGGGCGGCCGTCGCCGGTGCCTTCGTCGCCCAGCTGGGCCAGGATCTCGTTGCGGCCGGCGGCGTCCAGCATGTCGGCCAGCGCACGCAGCTGCTCGCGGATCAGCCGCGTCTGCTGCGCGGCCACGCGCTGGCGTTCGTCGCGCAGGGCGTCCAGCGCGCGCAGTTCGGTGCGCAGGCGTTCGGCGGCGCGGGCCAGGCGGCAGGCTTCACCGCCGGCCTGGGTCGGCGCCAGGGTGTCGGCGTCGTCGGCCGCGGCCTGCAGCTGGCCGTCGGCCAGCGCCTCGACCAGGCGCGCCGACCCGAGCAGCGGCGCCAGCAGCCGCCGCCATGCGGACGCCAGGCCGAGCACGAAGACCAGCGGGATGGCGGCCAGCCAGGTCCCGGGCAGCCAACCCAGCGGCGGTGCGGCCGCGTCGTCTGGCCGCGCGGCCAATAACAGTGCCGCGGGGCGGCCATCGACGCCGGCCAGACCCGGCAAAGCGAGCGTGTGCCGCTGCGCCCGTGCCGGCGGCAGACCGGCCAGCAGCAGGCCGCGCGGCGAGGTCAAGGCCAGCGGGCGCCCGAGCTGCCGCTCCGCCGCCAGCAGCAGCGGCCGCAAGTCCAGCGCCGCGGCGAGCACCGAGCCGTCGTCGAGCCGGCGCGCCAGCACGTACAGCGCCGGGCCGCCGCCGCGTTCGCGCCCGGCTTCGCGCAGGCGCACCCCGGCGTACTGCGTCGGGTTGGGGAGGTGGGCGTGCTGCGCTGGGTCGGCGATACCGACGCGCTGCGCCGGGTCAGAGATGTCGGCGCGCTGCGCCGCGCCGTCGCTGGGCTGCGCCATCGCCAGCAGACTGGCCACATCGGCCAAGGGCTGGTCGGCCGGCGACGCGGCACTGCTGGCGCGCCATTGGCGATGGCTGTCGTAGAGGTCGACCTGCACCAGGCCGGCCGCGGCGGCAGCGCGCGCCAGGCGGTCTGCCAGCTGCGCTGCGTCGATGGTGGCCGCGCCCGAGCCGGCAGCCCGCAGTTCGGGCAGGCGCTGCACTTCGTCGAGCCGTGCCGACAGCGTGGCCTGCGCCTGCGCCGCGCTGGCGTTCCAGGCCTGCTGCAGGGGGATCTGCGCCATGCCGTCGAGGCGCTCGCGCCATTGCGCTTCACGCAGCAGCGCGGCCACGGCCACGATGGCGCCGACGGCCACCAAGGCCACGGCCCAGAAGGACAGCAGGCGACGGTGCAGGGCCATGTTCACACCGGCCCTCCGCCGGCCAGCCACCAGGCGACCGCGGCCAGCGCCCCGGCCGCGGCGATCCGGGCCCACGACAGCGGCGGTGCCGGCGGTGGCGCGGCGATGGCCAACGCACCCTCGGCGAAACGCTCGTCGGCATCGGCGGCCTGGCGCAAGGCGTCGAAGGCATCGCGTCGCGCACGATCGGTCTCGGCAGCCCGCAGCGCGGCCAGCAGCCGCTGCACTCGGGCGCGCTCTTCGTGCACGTCGCGCAGGGCCGAGCGCAGGGCCAGCAGCGCGTCGTCGCGCCACAGCGAGGGCACCGGCGAGGCCAGCGTGTCGAAGCGGCCGCCGGCCAGTTGCCGGGCGAAGGCGGCCAGGGTCTGCTGATGGCGCTCGGGCCCGCGCACCCAGGCCTGGCGCAACGCCTCGTGCGCCAGCAGCACCACGGCCAGCCAGGCCAGCAGCAGCGATGTGGCCAGCCACACGCTGGGCCAGTGACGCGGTGTGCCAGCGCCTTCAGCGCAGGCCAGCCACACCACGATGAGGGCCAGCAGGCACAGCATCGGGCCGCCCCACTGCAGCCACAGGCGGTGCCGCGGGGTCATGGGCGC
>NZ_DATILJ010000128.1:0-29305 GCF_035476535.1 Aquabacterium sp. | reverse complement strand
CGCTGCGACCATGCCCCGGCTGGTCGACCGCCAGCACGCCGTGGCCATGGTGCGCGAGCCAGCGCGCCAACAGCGTCCAGACGCTGTGGTCGTTCAGCGCGCCGTGGATGAACACGACACAGGGCAGGGCGGCATCGAAGGGCTTGCCGCCGGTGTAGGCATAGGCGCGGCGGCCCTGGACACGGAGTTCCATCTCAAGCCCCCGCCTTCTCGGCGGCCTTCAAGGCGCGCTTCAGGTCGTCGATCAGGTCGTCGGCGTCCTCCAGGCCGATCGACAAACGGATCGTGCCGGGCCCGATGCCTGCGCGCGCCAGCGCGTCGTCGTCCATGCGGAAATGGGTGGTCGAGGCCGGGTGGATCACCAGCGAGCGGCAATCGCCGACGTTGGCCAGGTGCGAGAAGATCTTCAAGGCCTCGATGAAGGCCTTGCCCTGGTGGCGCGAGCCCTTCATGTCGAAGCTGAACACCGCGCCGCAGCCGCGCGGCAGCAGTCGCCGGGCCAGCGCATGGTCGGGGTGCGATTCGAGTTCCGGGTAGCCGATGCGCCCGACCATCGCATGGCCGGCCAGGAACTGCACCACCTTGCGGGTGTTGGCGACATGCCGCTCCATGCGCAGCGGCAGCGTCTCGATGCCTTGCAGGATCAGCCAGGCGGTGTGCGGGCTCATGCAGGCGCCGAAGTCACGCAGGCCTTCGCGACGAGCGCGCAGCAGGAAGGCGCCGACACTGCTTTCCTCGGTGAACACCATGTTGTGGAAGCCGGCATAGGGGGCGCTCAACTCGGGGAATCGCCCGGACGCGTCCCAGTCGAAGGCGCCGCTGTCCACCAGCAGGCCGCCGACCACGGTGCCATGGCCTGACAGGAACTTGGTCGCCGAGTGGTAGATCAGGTCCGCGCCATGGTCGAAGGGCTTCAGCAACCACGGTGGCGTGAAGGTGGCATCAACCAGCAGTGGCAGTTTGGCGTCGTGCGCGATGGCGCTGACCGTGGGGATGTCCAGCACGTCCAGGCCCGGGTTGCCCAGGGTTTCGCCGAACAGCAGCCGGGTGTTCGGGCGGATCGCCGCGCGCCAGCCGTCGATGTCGCCCGGCTTGACGAAGCTGGTCTCGATGCCGAAGCGCCGCAGCGTGTAGTCCAGCAGGTTGTGCGAGCCGCCATACAGCGCGCTGCTGGCGACGATGTGGTGGCCGGCACCGGCCAGCGTGGCCACCGCCAAGTGCAGCGCCGCCTGGCCGCTGGCCGTGGCAATGGCGCCGACGCCGCCTTCGAGCGCGGCAATGCGCTCTTCCAGCACAGCATTCGTGGGATTGCTGATACGGCTGTAGACATGGCCTGAGCGTTCCATGTTGAACAGCGAGGCCGCATGCTCGCTGCTTTCAAAAACGAACGAAGTACTCAGGTGGATGGGCACGGCCCGTGCCCCGGTCGCCGGGTCGGGCGCTGCACCGGCATGCAGCGCAAGGGTGTCGAAACCGGGGTCGGCATATCCGGACATGATGACGATCAGGGTGTTGTGGGTCGGCATTGTGTGCTATGTTTTTTCACCCCAATGAGGAGAGCCTCCCATGAAAGTCAGCGACATCCTGCGCGTCAAGGGCGGCACGTTGTTCACCGTGTCCCCCGATACCAGCCTGGCCGAGGCCGTGCAGACCATGGCCGACCGCGACATCGGCTCGCTGGTGGTGATGGACCATGGCGACCTGACGGGCATGCTCACCTTCCGGGAGGTCATCGCCGCGGTGGTCGGCAACGCCGGCAGCGTCGGCAACAAGATCGTGCGCACGGTGATGGACGACGCACCGCTGACCTGCACCCCCGAGACCGAGATCGACGAGGTGCGCCGCATGATGCTGGGCCGCCACGCGCGCTACATGCCGGTGCAGAACGGCAAGACGCTGATGGGCGTGATCTCGTTCTACGACGTGGCCAAGGCCGTCGTCGACAGCCAGGACTTCGAGAACCGCATGCTGAAGGCCTACATCCGCGACTGGCCGGTCGAAGAAACCGACGCGGCCGAACCCAAGCTGTAGCCGGCCGGCGGCCGGCCAAGGAACAGCCGGCCTGCGACAATCCACGGGCCCGGTGCGGCGTGCACCGGGCCCGTTGCGTCATTTCCCTCCGATAGCCACTTCCCCCAATAGAGCACGATGTCCGGCAGCACCTTCGGCGAACTGTTTTGCGTCACCAATTTCGGCGAAAGCCACGGCCCGGCCATCGGCTGCGTGATCGATGGCTGCCCGCCGGGCTTGCTGCTCAGCGAAGCCGACATCCAGGGCGACCTGGACCGCCGCCGCCCCGGCACCAGCCGCCACGTGACGCAGCGCAACGAGCCCGATGCGGTGGAGATCCTCTCCGGCGTCTACGAAGGCATGACCACCGGCACGCCGATCTGCCTGCTGATCCGCAATACCGACCAGCGCAGCAAGGACTACGGCAACATCCTCGACACCTTCCGCCCCGGCCATGCCGACTACACCTACTGGCGTAAGTACGGCCTGCGCGACCCCCGTGGCGGCGGCCGCTCGTCGGCCCGTTTGACGGCGCCGATGGTCGCCGCCGGCGCGGTGGCCAAGAAGTGGCTGCTGGCCCAGCACGGCACCACCTTCACCGGCTGGATGAGCCAGATCGGCGATATCACGATTCCCTTCGAAGACGAAGCGCAGATCCCGCTGAACCCGTTCTTCGCCGCCAATGCCACGATCATTCCGCAGCTCGAAGCGCACATGGACGCGCTGCGCAAGGCGGGCGACTCCTGCGGCGCGCGCATCGAGGTGCGCGCCCGCGGCGTGCCGGCAGGCCTGGGTGAGCCGCTGTTCGACAAGCTCGACGCCGACATCGCCTACGCGATGATGGGCATCAACGCGGTCAAGGGCGTCGAGATCGGCGCCGGTTTCGGCGCCGTGGCCCAGCGTGGCAGCGAACATGGCGACGAGCTGACGCCGCAGGGCTTCCGCGGCAACAACGCCGGCGGCGTGCTGGGCGGCATCTCGACCGGCCAGGACCTGGTGGTCGCGATCGCGATCAAGCCGACCAGCTCGATCCGCGTGCCGCGCGCCTCGATCAACCGCGCCGGCGAGCCGACGACGGTCGAGACCTTCGGCCGCCACGACCCTTGCGTCGGCATCCGCGCGACGCCGATCGCCGAGGCCATGCTGGCGCTGGTGCTGATGGACCATGCGCTGCGCCACCGCGCCCAGTGCGGCGATGTGCGGCACGCTTTGCCGCCGATTCCCGGCGCGCCGGCCTGAGCGTCCGGGGGCCCGCCGGCAGCGGCCCGTCCCCGGCCCCCAGGGCGGCTGCGAGCGGTCCGTCGCCGCTCGCTGCAGTTCATCACTTCGGCTGACGCAGTCGTCGCGCCGCGGTGCGCTTCGTCACCCGTAAGCCGCGCTTCGTCGCACACTCCCGCTGGGCCGGGAACTCCGGACCTAGACTGCGGCCGCTTTACAAAAGTGGTCAGGCAAGGACAAGGGGATTGCTCATGCGCAAGGGTCGGTTGATCGGGGGCGGCGTGGTGGCGGCGGCAGTGATCGGCATTGCCGCGGCCGTCGTGATGGCACAGCGACAGGCGGGGGCCAAGGCGCCCGACAAGGCGGCCAGCGCGGTGGCCGGCGCAGCGTCGGCACCGCCCTTGGAGTTCCGGCCCACCGAGGTGGTGCAGCCGGCGCTGGCGACCATGCCCAGGACCATCGAATTTTCCGGGCCGCTGGTGGCGCCGAACACCGCTGTTGTGCGCGCCAAGGCCGCCGGCACGCTGCTGGCGCTGCAGGTGGCCGAGGGCCAGCGTGTGAGCGCCGGCCAGGCGCTGGGCCGCATCGATCTGGCGGAGCTGTCCAACCGCGTCGCCGAACGTTCTGCCAACCTCGAGTCGGCCCGCGCCACGCTGGCACAGGCCGAGCGCACCCACGCGTCGAACGAGCGGCTCGCCGCGCAATCCTTCATCTCGCCGATTGCGCTGGAAAACTCCCGCGCGTCGATGGACACCGCGCGTGCCACGCTGAATGCCGCGCAAGCCTCGCTGGACACGCTGCGCGTGGGCTTGCGCGAGGCCGCACTGGTGGCGCCGATCGCCGGCATCGTGGCCAAGCGGTATGTGCTGCCGGGCGAAAAAGTGGCCATCGAGCAGCAGGTGCTGACGCTGGTGGACCTGGCCCAGCTGGAGCTGGCCGGCAGCGTCGGCACCCACGAGGTGGGCTCGCTGGCGCCGGGCATGCTGGTGCAGGTGCGCGTCGAAGGCGTGGCCACGCCGGTGTCCGGCAAGCTGGCGCGCATCGCCCCGGCGGCCGAGCCGGGCACCCGCTCGATCGGCGTGACGATCGCGATGGACAACCCGAAGGAAACTCTGCGCGCCGGCCAGTACGCCCTGGCGCGGGTGGAGCTGACGGATGCGCAGCAGCGCCTTTCGCTGCCGATGCCGGCGGTGGGCAACACCTCGGGCCAGGACCATGTCTGGGTCATCGACAAGGGCGCGCTGCTGCGCCGCGCCGTCACGCTGGGCCGGCGCGACGAGGCCAATGGCCGTGTCGAGGTGCTCAGCGGCGTCGATGCCGGCAGCCAGGTGCTGGCGGCGCGCTTCGACAACCTGCGTGAAGGCGCGAAGGCCTCGGTGGTGGCCCCCAAGGCTGCGGCGGTGGCCTCGGCCGCGGCCTCCATTCCCGCCAACCTGAAATAGGAGCGGCGCCATGTGGATGACCCGTGTCTCGATCCAGAACCCGGTCTTCGCGACCATGGTGATGGTGGCGCTGTGCGTGCTGGGCCTGTTCTCGTATTCCAAGCTGGGTGTCGAGCAGATGCCCGACATCTCCTTTCCCGGCGCCTGGATCGAGATCGCCTACCCCGGCGCGTCGCCGGAGGCGGTCGAGCGTGAGCTGACCAAGCCGGTCGAAGAAGCCATCAACAGCATCGCCGGCGTCAAGCGCATCACCTCGCGCAGCCTGGAGGGTCGGGCACAGGCCAGCATCGAGTTCTCGCTCGACGCCGACATGGGCCGGGCCATGCAGGACGTGCGCGACCGCATCGCGGCGGTGCAGGCGGGTTTCCCGAAGGATGCCAAGGCACCGACGATCCAGCGCTGGAACAACGACAACGCGCAGCCGGTGGTCAACCTGGCACTGCTGTCCAAGAGCCGCGGTGCGCGCGAGTTGTCGATGCTGGGGGAAAACGCCGTTGGCAAGCGCCTGCAGCGCGTCGAGGGCGTGGCCCGTGTGGACATCAGCGGCCTCACGGTGCGCGAAGTGCGCATCGACCTCGACCCCGTGCGCCTGCGCGCTTATGGCGTGACGCCGGCCGAAATCGCCACCGCCTTGCGCGAGGCCAACGCCGACCAGCCGGTGGGCCTGCTGTCCGACAGCGTGCAGGACACCATCCTGCGCGTCGAAGGCAAGCTGCGCGACCCGAAGATGATGGAGAACATCGTCGTCGCACAGCGCGGCAGCCTGTCGTTGCGCCTGGCCGATGTGGGCACGCTGGTCGAGCGTGAGAGGGAAGCCGACTCCACCGCACGCATCAACGGCCAGCCGGCGATCAACTTCAACGTCTTCAAGCAGCAGGATGCCAACATCGTCACCACCGGCGATGCGGTGAAGAAGGCGATGGACGAGATCCGCAAGACGCTGCCGCCGGATGTCGAGCTGAAGCTGATCTACGCGTCCAGCGACTGGGTCAAGGGTTCGCTCGAAGGCCTGCGCCACACGCTGATCGAAGGCGCGCTGCTGACGGTGGCCATCGTCTTCCTGTTCCTGCATTCCTGGCGCTCGACCATCATCACCGGGCTGACGCTGCCGATCGCCGTTATTTCCAGCTTCATCGCGGTGTATGCCTTCGGCTTCACGCTGAACTTCATGACGATGATGGCGCTGTCGCTGTGCATCGGCCTGCTGATCGACGATGCGATCGTCGTGCGCGAGAACATCGTGCGCCATGTGCACATGGGCAAGGACCATTTCACTGCCGCGCGGGAGGGCACCGAGGAGATCGGCCTTGCGGTGATGGCCACCACCTTTGCGATCTGCGCAGTGTTCGCGCCGGTGGCCTTCATGGGCGGCATCATCGGCAAGTTCTTCTACCCCTTCGGCATCACCGTCGTTGTCGCGGTGCTGGTGTCGCTGTTCGTCAGCTTCACGCTGGACCCAATGCTGTCCAGCATCTGGAAGGACCCGCCGGCGGATTACCTGAAAAGGATCCCGGTCATCGGCCACCTGATCCGCGGCACCGATGCCGGGATGGATCTGCTGCACCGCGTCTACCAGCGCACGATCCGCTGGATCTTCTCGGCCCGCCGCTGGCGCGTCTGGCTGCCGGCGTATGGCCATGGCTTCATTGAAGGCCGCCGCGACAAGACCAGCCGGCGCCGTTTCCGCAGCGCGACGATCACGCCGCGCGGCATCGTGGCCTGGACCGGCGTGATGAGCTTCGTCGTCGCGATCGCGCTGGCACCCCTGGTCGGCAGCGAATTCGTGCCGGAGACCGACCAGGGCTTCACGCAGCTGCAACTGCGCGTGCCGGTGGGCTCCAGCCTCGCGCGCACCGATGCCAAGGTGCGGCAGATCGAGGAGATCGTCACCGCGCTACCCGAGGTCGAGACCTTGTCGACCTACGTCGGCGGCGCCGGCCAGCGCAACCAGGCCTGGCTGAACATCGCGCTGAAGGACAAAAAGGACCGCAAGCGCAGCCAGAAGCAAGTGGAGAACGCGATCCGCGAGCAGATCGCCAAGATCCCGGGCACCGATTCGTCGGTGGGCTTCGACCGGCCGATCTACGTCGCCATCCTCGGCAGCGATGCCGAAGGCCTGGCGCGCGTGGCCACCGAGTTCTCGGAGAAGGTCAAGAAGATCCCGGGCATCGTCGATGTCGAGCTGTCGGTCAAGCCGGGCCTGCCGGCCTATGCGGTGCGCTTGAAGCCGGGGGCGGTGCGTGAACTAGGCCTCACCGCGCCGCAGCTGGCCTCGTCGCTGCGCGCCTACGTCAATGGGGAGACGGCGACCTACTGGACCACGCCGGATGGTGACCAGGTGGACGTGGTGTTGCGCCTGAACGAGACGCAGCGCGAACGCATCGAGCAATTGCGCGGCCTGCCGGTGGCCTTTGCGAAAGACGGCACGCCGGTCACGCTGGAGAGCGTGGCGACCATCGAATCGGTGTTCAACCCCGAAATCATCCGACGCCAGAACCTGCAGCGCCGCGAGGCGGTGTTCGCCGGCGTGCAGGGCCGTTCATCCGGCGATGTCGGGGCCGACGTGCAGAAGCTGATCAAGGAAACCACGCTGCCGCCGGGCTACAGCTTCGACATCGGCGGCCAGATGCAGCAGCAGCAGGAGGCCTTCGGTGGCCTGGTCAGCGCGATGGCGCTGGCGGTGATCTTCATCTACATCGTGCTGGCCAGCCAGTTCGGCAGCTTCCTGCAGCCGATCGCGATCATGGTGTCGCTGCCGCTGGCGCTGATCGGCGTGATGCTGGCGCTGCTGTTCTGGCGTTCGACGCTGAACGTGTTCTCGATGATCGGGCTGGTGATGCTGATGGGCCTGGTGACGAAGAACGCCATCCTGCTGGTCGACTTCGCCAACCATGCGCGCAAGGCCGGCGCGACGGTGGCCGAGGCGCTGGAGAAGGCCGGCATGATCCGCATGCGGCCGATCATCATGACCACCGCGGCGATGGTCTTCGGCATGCTGCCGCTGGCGCTGGCGCTGAACGATGGCGGCGAGATCCAGGCGCCGATGGGCCGCGCGATCATCGGCGGCGTGATCACCTCGACGCTGCTGACGCTGGTGGCTGTGCCGGTCATGTACTACTACATGGACAAGGTCGGGGCGCTGTTCGGCCGCTGGTTCCGCGGTCGTGCGGCCGTGGAAGGCAAGGGCGGCGGTGTGTTGCCGCAGCACGCACCCGCCGATCGCGAGTGAGTCGGGTGCCTCAGGCCGTCGCGAAGGCGGCCTGGCCGGTCTGGCGGTAGACGCCACAGCCGATCAGCTGGTCCTTGTCCAGCTGCACGACGAAGGAAGCCTTGGGCATCACCGCGCCGGATGCGGGGTTCACGATGTCGTACTCGATCCAGCCGCCGGCGCCGGGCGCGGCGGCCCAGGCGTCGTGCACGAAACAGTCGCCGTCGATGCCGGGCACTTCATGCACGCGCTTGCCTTCCATCGCCGGCTTGGCGCCGTGCACGCGGTAGGCGCCCCGGCGATCAACCACGAAGATGTAGAGGTCGCGGTCGAGGAAGCCGCCATCCTGGGCATGGAAGGCCTGCGCGGCAGCGCTGAGGCCGCGGGACTTGATCAGGTTCACCGCACGTTCGACCAGTGACTTGGCCTCGTCGGCGCTGCCCTGGCGCAGGCGGATCGACGCCACCGCGCTGGACAGGGTCCTGGCCCGGCCCACCAGGTCTTGCGAGGCTTCGGCGGATTGCTCGACCATCTCGGCGTTCTGCCGCGTGATCTCGTCGAGCTGGCCGACGCTTTGCGACACCTGCGTCAATTCACCGCTCTGGCGCGCGCTGGCGTCGGCAATCTGGCGCAGCGACTGCGACACCGTGCGCACGCCGCCCACCAGCGATGCCAGCACGTGCTCGACGGCGCGGGTCTGGCGCACCGAGCTGTCCACCTGCTCGCCGGAGCGGGCGATGAGCTGGCGGATTTCGCTGGCGGCGCCGCTGGAGCGCTGGGCCAGTTGGCGGACCTCGGCCGCGACGACGGCAAAGCCGCGGCCGGCCTCGCCGGCCCGTGCGGCTTCGACCGCGGCGTTCAGCGCCAGGATGTTGGTCTGGAACGCGATGCCGTCGATCACGCCGATGATTTCACCCACGCGACGCGAGCTCTCCTCCAGCCCGGCCATGGCTTCGACCGAAACGCGCATCGCGCTGCCGCCTTGTTCGGCCTCGGTCTTCAGCTTGTCGGTCAAGTGGTCGAGCTGGCTGGCCGCCGCGGCATTGGCGGTGACGGTCTCGGTCAGCTGCTGCACGGTTTCCACGGTCTGGCGAAGGCTGGCGGCCTGCTGCTCGGTGCGCTGCGCCAGCGATTCGCTGCTGGCCGCTACCTGCTGGCCGGACATGCCCACGCGCACCGCGCTGCTGCGGATTTCCGCCACCAGCGAGGACAGGCGCATGTTCATGCCTTCGACCAGCGCGCCAATCTCGGCCAGTTCGTCGCTGCCGGGCAGTTCGATCTTGTGCGACAGGTCGCCGCCGCTGACGGCCTTCACGCCCTGCTTCAGGCTGTGCAGGCTGCTGCTCACGCTGGCATGCAGCGCCAGTGCCAAGAAGCTGCCGAGCGAGAACAGGCCCAGGCCGGTGCCCAGCACCCAGGGCAGGCTGGCAGGCGCCGTCCAGCCCAGCGCGGCGGCCAGCGTCAAGCCTTGAGAAGCCACCATCGGCAGGCCGACCGTGGCCAGCTTGGCCGGCCAGCGCAGGCGATGCATCAGCTGCGCTGCGGCGGCAAGCGGATGGAACAGCAAACCCGACATCGAAGTGCTCCTCAGACCGTGTTCGATCCGCCAATCCGGGGCGGAGTGGCAGCCCGCACATCTTCAGTGCACTGTCGTGTCGGTGATCCCGGGAAAAGCCGCGGCGAACTGGACCAATTTCGGTGTCGTCAGCACTCGACGATGTTCACCGCCAGGCCGCCACGGGCGGTTTCCTTGTACTTGGTCATCATGTCGGCGCCGGTTTCGCGCATCGTCTTGATCACCTTGTCCAGGCTGACGAAATGCGTGCCATCACCGCGCAGCGCCATGCGCGCGGCATTGATCGCCTTCACCGAAGCGATGGCGTTGCGCTCGATGCAGGGGATCTGCACCAGGCCGCCGACCGGGTCGCAGGTCAGCCCCAGGTGGTGCTCCATGCCGATCTCGGCGGCGTTTTCCACCTGCTCCGGCGTGCCGCCGAGCACCGCGCACAGCGCACCGGCGGCCATCGAGCAGGCGACGCCCACCTCGCCCTGGCAGCCCACCTCGGCGCCGGAGATCGAGGCGTTTTCCTTGTAGAGCAGGCCGATCGCGGCGGCGGTGAGCAGGAAGTCGACGACGCCCTTTTCGGTGCAGCCATGCACGAAGCGCGCGTAGTAGTGCAGCACCGCCGGGATGATGCCGGCCGCCCCGTTGGTCGGCGCGGTGACGACGCGGCCGCCGGCGGCGTTTTCTTCGTTCACCGCCAGCGCGTACAGGTTGACCCAGTCCAGCACCTGCAGCGGGTCGCGCAGGGCGGCCTCCGGGTTGCTGGTCAGCGAGTGGTACAGCCCCGGCGCGCGGCGCTTGACCTTGAAGCCGCCGGGCAGTACGCCCTCGGTGCGGCAGCCACGCGCCACGCAGTCCTGCATCGTGCGCCAGATGCGCAGCAGACCGGCGTCGATCTCTTCATCGCTGCGCCAGTGGCGTTCATTGCGGCGCATCAGCTCGGCAATGCTGCAGGCTTGTTGTTTCGCCAGCAGCAGCAGCTGGTCGCCGCTGTGGAAGGGGTGCGGCAGCACGGTGGTGTCGGGCGCCACCACCTTCTGGCGGCTGCCATCGGTGGCCACTTCCTCGCTGACGACGAAGCCGCCGCCCACCGAGTAGTACACGCGGTTGGCCAACTCGGCGCCGGCGCCGTCGAAGGCCTGGAAGCGCATGCCGTTGGCATGGAAGGGCAGGCTCTCGCGGCGGTGGAACACCAGGTCGGTGGCTTCGTTGAAGGCCAGCTGAAGGCCATCGGCCAGGCTCAGCGACTGGTGCTCGCGCACGGTGGCCAGCAGCGCCGGGATCTGCTCGACATCCACCGTGTCCGGCTCATGCCCCATCAGGCCCAGCAGCACGGCCTTGTCGCTGCCATGGCCCTTGCCGGTGGCGCCGAGTGAGCCGTACAGGTCGCATTGCAGCCGCATCAGGTCGTCCAGCAGGCCGTCGTGGGCCAGGCGCAGCATGAACAGCCGCGCCGCGCGCATCGGCCCGACGGTATGGGAGCTGCTGGGGCCGATGCCGATCTTGAACAGGTCGAAGACGGAGACGGCCATGGATTGCTTACTCCTCGTACGCGCTCAAGGGCACGCAGCTGCAAAACAGGTTCCGGTCACCATACACGTTATCAACTCGGCCCACCGGCGACCAGTACTTCGCGCGGCGCAGCGCCGGCAGCGGGTAGGCGGCGTCTTCGCGGCTGTAGGCATGCGGCCAGTCGGGCTTCAGCAGGGCCTCGACCGTGTGCGGCGCGTTGCGCAGCGGGTTGTCGTCCTGCGGCCAAGTGCCGGCTTCGATGCGGCGGATTTCGTCGCGGATGGCGATCATCGCGTCGCAGAAGCGGTCGAGCTCGATGCGCGGTTCACTCTCGGTGGGCTCGACCATCAGCGTGCCGGCCACCGGGAAGCTCAGCGTCGGGGCGTGGAAGCCGTAGTCGATCAGGCGCTTGGCCACGTCCTCGGCGCTGACGCCGCTGGTGTCCTTCAAGGGCCGCAGGTCCAGGATGCATTCATGGGCAACGCCGCCGCCCTTGATGCCGGGGACTTCGCCGCTGTAGTGGATGTCGTAGTGGTCGGCCAGGCGCGCCGCCACATAGTTGGCCGACAGGATGGCCGTTTCGGTGGCAGTCTGCAGGCCCTCGGCACCCATCATGCGCACGTACATCCAGCTGATCGGCAGCACGGCTGCATTGCCCAGCGGCGCGGCCGAGACGGCGCCGACCGCTGCCTCGGCACCGCTGCCGGGCAAGGCCGGCAGGAAGGGCAGCAGGTCCTCGACGACGCACACCGGGCCGACACCCGGGCCGCCGCCGCCATGCGGGATGCAGAAGGTCTTGTGCAGGTTGAGATGGCTGACGTCACCGCCGAACTCACCCGGCGCGGCCACGCCGACCAGCGCATTCATGTTCGCGCCGTCCACGTACACGCGGCCGCCATGCCGGTGCACCAGGGCGCACAAGTCCTTCACGCCGGCCTCGAACACGCCGTAGGTCGACGGGTAGGTGATCATCACCGCGGCCAGGTTCGCCGCATGCTGCACGCACTTGGCCTCCAGATCGGCCAGGTCCACGCTGCCTTGGGCGTCGCACTTGACCACCACCACCTGCAGCCCGGTCATCTGCGCGCTGGCCGGGTTGGTGCCGTGGGCCGATTCAGGGATCAGGCAGATGTTGCGGTGGCTGTCGCCGCGCGACGCATGCCAGGCGCGGATGGCCAGCAGCCCGGCGTATTCACCCTGCGAGCCGGCATTCGGTTGCAGGCTGATGCCGGCGTAGCCGGTGGCCTGGGCCAGCCAGGCACAGAGCTGATCGTTGAGTTCGGCATAACCCGCCAATTGCTCGGCCGGCGCATAGGGGTGCACCTGCGCGAACTCGGGCCAGGTGATCGGGATCATCTCGCTGGTCGCGTTCAGCTTCATCGTGCAGGAGCCCAGCGGGATCATCGAGCGGTCCAGCGCCAGGTCCTTGTCCGACAGGCTGCGGATGTAGCGCAGCATCTCGGTCTCGCTGTGGTGGGCGTTGAACACCGGGTGGGTCAGGAAATCGCTGCGGCGCAGCAGCTCGGGCGGCAGCAGGGTGTCGATGCCGGCTTCGAAGCGCGCGATATCGGGCAACGGGTGACCGTTGGCGAAGACCTGCCACAAGGCCAGCAGGTCGGCGCGCGTCGTGGTCTCGTCCAGTGTGATGCCCAAGCTGATGGCGCTGGCGCGGCGCAGGTTCATGCCGGCACTGCGCGCGGCCTGCAGCAGGGTGTTGGTGTGGTCGCCGGTGCGGACTTCCAGTGTGTCGAAAGCGCTGTCGTGCACGCAGCCCAGGCCCAACTGCTGCAGGCCGGCGGCCAGCACGGCCGTGTAGCTGGCGATGCGGCGCGCAATGCGCTTCAAGCCCTCGGGGCCGTGGTAGACCGCGTACATGCTGGCCACCACGGCAGGCAGCACCTGGGCGGTGCAGATGTTGGATGTGGCTTTCTCACGGCGGATGTGCTGTTCACGCGTCTGTAGCGCCAGGCGGTAGGCCGGGGCGCCATGCACGTCGACGCTGACGCCGACCAGCCGTCCGGGCAGCGAGCGCTTGAATTCGTCGCGTGTGGCGAGATACGCCGCATGCGGCCCGCCCGCGCCCATGGGCATGCCGAAGCGCTGGGTGTTGCCCAAGGCGATGTCGGCCCCCTGTTCGCCGGGCGAGGCCAGCAAGGTCAAGGCCAGCAGGTCGGCGGCGACGATGGCCAACCCGCCGTGGGCATGCACCGCATCGCACAAAGGCTTCAGCGCGTGCACGCGGCCGCTGACGCCGGGGTACTGGAACAGCGCCGCGAAGCAGGCCGCGTCGCCGGCCGCGGCGGCGGGGCCGACCACCACCTCGATGCCCAGCGGTTTGGCCCGCGTGCGCACCACATCCAGCGTTTGCGGCAGCACATCGTCGGCGACGAAGAAGCGCTGGCTCTTGCTGCGGCCCACGCGCATCGCCAAGGTCATCGCCTCGGCAGCGGCGGTGGCTTCGTCGAGCATCGAGGCGTTGGCAATGGCCATGCCGCTCAGGTCGCAGACCAGGGTCTGGAAATTGACCAGCGCTTCCATGCGGCCCTGCGAGATCTCCGCCTGGTAGGGCGTGTACGCGGTGTACCAGGCCGGGTTCTCGAGCACGTTGCGCAGGATAACGCCGGGTGTGAGCGTGCCATGGTAGCCCTGGCCGATGAAGCTTCGCAGCACCTGGTTCTTGCCGGCGATGCGCTTCAGCTCGGCCAGCGCCTGCGCTTCCGACAAGGCCGGGGGCAAGGCCATCGCAGTGGCGCGGCGGATGCTGCCGGGCACGATGGCTTCGATCAGTGCCCGGCGCGAGGCAGCGCCGATCACCGACAGCATCAACTGCTCGTCGGCGGCATCGGGGCCGATGTGGCGGGCAATGAACTCACCGGGGTTTTCGAGTTCGGCAAGCGGCGGGCGGGCGTTCTGAAGCATGTGAAGCAGTCGGGCAGGTGCGGGGCGGCAGGCAGTGAAGGCGGGTGCGGGCGTTCAGAGCGTCTTCAGCAGCGCGTCGTAGGCGGGCGGGTCCATCAGCTGGTCGAATTCGCCCATGTGGGTCACATGCACCTTGAAAAACCAGCCATTGCCCATCGGGTCCCTGTTGGCCAGCGCGGGGTCGGCGCGCAACTCTTCGTTGACCTCGACGACTTCGCCGGTCACCGGCATGTAGAGGTCCGCCGCGGCCTTCACCGATTCGACGACACCGGCGATGTCCCCTTTCTTGTAGGTGCGGCCGACCTCGGGCAGATCGACGAAGACCACGTCGCCCAGCGCGTCCTGCGCGTGCAGCGTGATGCCGACGACGGCGGCTTCATGGTCTTCGATGTTGATCCATTCGTGATCGGGGGTGAACATGGTGGTCATCGGCGGTTCCTCGGTTCGACGGTGGGGGCAGAAAAAAAGCTTCAGCGGTGGTAGCGGTGCGGCGTGAAGGGCATGGGCGCCACACGCATCGGCAGGCGCTTGCCGCGCACTTCGGCGTACACCTCGTGGTGGGCGATGCCATGGTTGGCGGCCAGGTAGGCCATCGCGACGGGCTCGAACACCGTGGGGCCCAGCGTGCCGCTGGTGACGTGGCCTAGCTTGTGGCCCTTGGCATCGAAGATCGTCGCGCCTTCGCGCACCGGCACGCGCTCCAGGCCGACCAGGCCGACCCGCTTGATCGTCACGCCGCTGGCCAGCTGCGCTTCGATGGCACTGGCGCCGGGATAGCCGCCGGCGCGCGCGCCGCCGGGGCGCCGCACTTTCTGGATGGCCCAGCTCAGGCCGGCTTCCACCGGCGTGGTGGTTTCGTTGATGTCGTGGCCATAGAGGCACAGCCCGGCTTCCAGGCGCAGCGTGTCGCGCGCGCCCAGGCCGGCCGGCTTGACATCGGGCTTGGCCAGCAGTGCACGCGCCAGCGCCACGGCATGGGTGGCGGGCACCGAGATCTCGAAGCCGTCTTCCCCGGTGTAGCCCGAGCGGGTGACGAAGCATTCAGCGCCGTCCAGCACGAAGTCGCCACCGGTCATGAAGCTCAGGCCGGCCACGTCGGCGTTCAATCGCGACAGGGCTTTCACCGCCAGCGGCCCCTGCAGCGCCAGCAAGGCCCGCTCGGGCAAGGGCACGACGGTGCAGCGGTGGCCGATGTGCGTGACCAGGTGCCGAATGTCGGCGGCCTTGCAGGCGGCATTGACGATCAGGAACAGGTGGTCGGCACGCCGCGTGATCATCAGGTCATCGAGCAGCCCGCCGTGGGTGTTGGTGAAGAAGGCGTAGCGCTGCTTGTTCAGCGCCAAGTCGACCACATCCACCGGCACCAGCGATTCCAGCGCCTTCGCGGCATCACTGCCGCGCAGTTGGATCTGGCCCATGTGCGAGACATCGAACAGCGCGGCGAAATCGCGGCAGTGCCGGTGCTCGGCAAGGATGCCGCCGGGGTAGTTCACCGGCATGTCGTAGCCGGCGAAGGGCATCATCTTGGCGCCGAGGTCGAGGTGCAGGTCGTGCAGCGGGGTCTTCAGCAGGTCGGTGGTCATGACAGCTCTCCGAGGGCAATATGGCGCCCACCCGGAGGTGGGGGCTGCCCTCGCTGTCCGCTTTACCTGAGAGATTGGCGGTGCCGGGGATACCGGCGCCACTTGCCCCTTCGGTGGGCGGGCTCCATCCTCGAGGAACGACCTCAGGAATAACCCGCCTCTCTCCAGTGAGGAACGCTCTGTGGAAGCAAAGCGTTTGCCAGTCCTTTTGCCTGAGCGTTCGAGGTGGCAGCCTCTGCGCCTTCGGCGGCTTCGGGTGAAGCTCTCTCCTGACCGGGGCAGTGTAATCCAAGGTTTGCGCCCAGGGGCTAGAACAATCACGGCCGCGCGGCGGCCTTGGCCGGGGCGATGATCGGCGTCTTCATCCGCCGCGCGTTAGACCATGACCCCTGAAGCACCTGGAGCCGCCGAGCTGCGCCGCATCCTGCGGCAGACGCGCACGATCGCGGTGGTCGGCCTGTCGGCCGAATGGCACCGGCCGAGCTTTTTCGCCGCCAAGTACATGCAGCAGCATGGCTACCGCATCCTGCCGGTGAACCCGCGCTACGCCGGCGGCAGCATTCTGGGTGAACCGTGCGTCGCGCGGCTGGAAGACATTGATGGACCGATCGACCTGGTCGACGTGTTCCGCCGCACCGAAGACGTCGGGCCGATCGCCGACAGCGCCATAGCGCTGACGGCCCGCTGCCTGTGGCAGCAGATCGGCGTGATCAACGTCGATGCAGCCGCCAGAGCCCGTGCCGCCGGGCTCGACGTGGTCATGAACCGCTGCGTGAAGATCGAACATGCACGCCTGTTCGGCGGGCTGCATTGGGCCGGCGTCAACACCGGCGTGATCTCGGCGCGCCGGGCGGCCTGAGGCCATTCGCTCAGGCGCAGGCCTGCGCCAGCGCCTGATCGATGTCCCACAGGATGTCGTCGATGTGCTCCAGCCCGACGGAGATGCGCACCATGTCCGGCAGCACGCCGGCCGCCAGTTGCTGCGCGGCGTCCAACTGGCGGTGCGTGGTGCTGGCCGGGTGGCTGATCAGCGTGCGCGTATCGCCGATGTTGACCAGGTGGCTCATGAACTGCGCGCTCTCGATGAACTTGACGCCGGCCTCGGCCCCGCCGCGCACGCCGAAGCACAGCAGGCCCGAGGCACCGCGCATCTGCCGCATCATCAATGCGTGTTGCGGGTGATCGGCCAGGCCGGGGTAGTTGACCCAGCTGACGCGCGGGTCGTCGCGCAGGTAGCTCGCCACCGCCAGCGCATTGCTGCAGTGCCGTTCCATGCGCAGCGGCAGCGTTTCGACACCTTGCAGGATCTGCCAGGCGCTGGTCGGTGACAGCGCCGCGCCGAAGACGCGCAGGCCTTCCATGCGGCAGCGCATCGTGAAGCCGAAGTCGCCGAAGGTCTCGTACCAGCGCACGCCGTGGTAGCCGGGCGAGGGCTCGGTCATGCCCGGGAACTTGCCGTTGTCCCAGGAGAACTTGCCACTTTCGACGATCACGCCGCCCAGCGTCGTGCCGTGGCCCGCCAGGTACTTCGTGGCGCTGTGCACCACCACATCGGCGCCGAAGGCGAACGGGTTGCACAGGAAGGGGCTGGGCACGGTGTTGTCGATCACCAGCGGCAGGCCGTGGGCATGGGCGACGGCGGCCACCGCGGCGATGTCCAGCACCACCAGGCTCGGGTTGCCCAGGCTCTCGGCGAACAGCACGCGGGTGGTGGGGCGGATCGCCGCGGCGAAAGCCTCCGGGTTGGTGGCCTCGACGAACGTCGTCTCAATGCCGAACTTGCGCAGGTTCACCGCCAGCATGGTCACGCTGCCGCCGTACAGCGCGCCGGCCGCCACCACGTGGTCTCCCGCCTGCAGCACGGTCATCAGCGCCATCGCTTCGGCGGCCATGCCGCTGGCACAGGCGACGGCAGCGCGGCCGCCTTCCAGCGCCGCGACACGCTCCTCCAGCGCCGCCACCGTCGGGTTGGACAGGCGCGAATAGACGTTGCCGAAGGTCTGCAGGTTGAACAGGCTGGCCGCGTGTTCGGCGCTGTCGAAGACGAAGCTGGTGGTCTGGTAGATCGGCAGCGCACGCGCACCGGTGGCGGCATCGGGGATCTGGCCGGCATGGATGGCCAGGGTTTCCGGCCGGAAGGTGTGGTCAGGCATCTGGCGCGTCTCCGAGGGGGGCGACGCCGCATTCTCGACGCAGACCGTGTGCGCAAGTGCACGGTCGCCCGCCGTTGCAGCGGCTTGGGTGCGGGGCCGAGCTGCCGATAACACGGGGGCGCATCACGGAGTCACCCCATGAAGAAGCTGTCATCCACCTTGAGCCTGGGGGCCCGCCTGTGGTGCGCTGTTGGCTTGCTGATGCTGGCGCTGGCCACGCTGTTCGGCCTGGCCGGCTGGCGGGTGACCGATGTGCAGCAGCGCAGCGCTGCGGAACTCGGCGTCAGCGATGCCAAGGTGCGCGGCGCCACCGAATGGGCCAGCCTGACCGACACCAACGTGGCGCGCATGACCGGCTCGACGCTGGGCTACAACCCGGAGCTGATCGAGGCCTTCAAGGGGCCGATCGCCAGCTCCTTTGCCCGCATCGACAAGATCCGTGACGCCATCGGCCGCATGCCCCAAGGCGAGGCCGAGAAGACCCTGATCGCCCAGCTGGACAAGGAGCGCAGCGTCCTGGCCGCCGCGCAGGCCGAGGCCATGCGCTTTGCCGAGGCCGGCGACATGCAGATGGCCAAGGTGGAGTTCGACAAGCGCTTCAACCCGGCCGCCCAGGCCTACCTCAAATCCGTGCAGGCCTATGCCGCGTTGCAGCAGGCCGATTCGCAGCAGCTGACGCAGCGTTTTGCCACCGAGCGCGACGCGGTGCTCAAGGCCACCGGCATCGGCCTGGCCGTGCTGCTGGCGGCCATTGCGCTGGGCGCGCGGGCCTTGATCCGCTCGATCCACCGGCCGCTGGGCCAGGCGGTGGCCGCCGCGCGGCGCATCGCCAGCGGGGATCTCACGACACCGATCGGGGTCGATCGCGGCGACGAGTTCGGCGACCTGCAGCAGTCGTTGCGCGAGATGTCGAATGCGCTGTCTTCGCTGGTCGGCAACGTGCGGCACACCACCGATGGCGTGGCCTCGGCCTCGCTGGAGATCGCCAGCGGCAGCCAGGATTTGTCCGACCGCACCGAGCGCGCCGCGGCCTGGCTGCAGCGAACCGCCGGCGCGATGGCCGAGCTGACCGCCAAGGTGCAGCAGTCGGCCGACGCCGCGCATGCCGCCGACCAGCTGGCGCGTGGCGCCACCGACGCGGCGCAGCGCGGGGGCCGCGTGGTTGCCGACGTGGTCAGCAACATGAACCAGATCGCCGCCACGTCGCGGCAGATCTCCACCATCATCGGCGTGATCGACGGCATCTCGTTCCAGACCAACATCCTGGCGCTGAACGCCGCAGTCGAAGCCGCACGGGCCGGCGAGCAGGGCCGTGGCTTCGCGGTGGTGGCCGGCGAGGTGCGCTCGCTGGCGCAAAGCAGTGCCAAGGCGGCGCGCGAGATCAAGTCGCTGATCGGTGCCTCGCTCACCAGCGTCGAATCCGGCGCCAAGCTGGTCGAGGCCGCGGGCACCACGATGAACGAGATCGTCAGCTCGATCGCCCGCGTCAACGACACGATGCACCAGATCACCGCGTCCACCGCGCAGCAGCGCGACGGCCTGGGCGAAGTCAACAACGCCGTGACCCAGCTGGACGACGTGACGCAGCAGAACGCGGCGCTGGTCGAAGAGTCCAGCGCCGCAGCGCATGCGATGAGCGGCCGCGCGCGCGAGCTGGCGGACATGGTTCACGTTTTCCGCATCGCTGAAGGCGCACCGGCCTGAAATCATGTGCAGCCGCTGGTTTCCCCTGGCGGACCGACAGCCAACTGACAGCTGCGATGGTGACCATCGCAGCGCCCAAGTCCTCGGGAGATAAGACATGCTGAGCAGACGTACATGGGTTTCGGCGCTTGCCGCCACCAGCCTGAACACAGGCCTCGGCCTGCTGACCCCTGCGGCGGCGCAAGCCGTGAAGCCGGCCGCGCGCGGTCCGCTGTTCCGCAAGCTCGACATCTACATTCCCGCCGGCGTCGGCGGCGGCTGGGACCAGACCGGTCGCGGGCTGGGCGCGGCGATGCAGGCGGCCGCGCTCGCCAATGACATCACCTACGAGAACAAGGGTGGCAAGGGCGGCACGCTGGGCCTGGCCGACTTCGTGCCGCGATTTGCCAAACGGCCGGACGCGCTGTTCGTCAGCGGCTTCGTGATGATCGGTGCGTTGGCGCTGAACCAGACCGCCGAGGCCATCCAGCAGCTGACGCCGATTGCCCGCCTGACCAGCGACACGATGGTGCTGTGCGCCGCGCCCGGCAAGGGCCCGCAGACCATGGCCGAGTTGGTGAGCGTGCTGCGCCGTGATGCCACCAGCATCAGCTTCACCGGCGGTTCGGCCGGCGGCGTGGACCACATGCTGGCGGCGATGGTGCTGCGCGTGCTGGGCCTGGATGCCGGCGCGATGAAGTACCTGCCCACCGCCAGCGGCAAGGAAGCGGTGGCGATGCTGGCCTCCGGCCAGGCCCAGGTGGCGATTTCCGGCTACAGCGAATTCAAGGCCGGCATCCAGGACCAGAGCCTGGTGCCGCTGGCAGTGTCGTCGCGCAAGGGGCTGTTCGGCATTGCCTCGCTGCGCGAGCAGGGCGTGGACACCGAGCTGGCCAACTGGCGCGCGGTGTTTGCGCCGGCCGGCATCAGCGCCGTGCAGAAGGACGCCTTGCGCAAGCTGGTGGTCGCGGCCACCGAAACGCCGCTGTGGCGCCAGACGCTGGTGGACAACAACTGGCTGGGCGCCGTGCTGTACGGCAAGGACTTCGACAACTTCGTGCAGGTGCAGCAAGGCGTGGCCACGGTCGTCGCCAGTCTGCTGAAGCTCAAGCGATGAACGACGACGGCGCGCTGGGCGCCTGAGCCGGGCAGCGCGAGAATGCAGCGATGGAACGACCCACCCACCAACTGACGATGACGGTGCTGATGACACCGGACACCGCCAACTTCGCCGGCAACGTGCACGGCGGCACGCTGCTGAAACTGCTGGACCAGGCGGCCTATGCCTGCGCCAGCCGCTACGCCGGGCGCTATGTGGTGACCTTGAGCGTCGACCAGGTGACCTTCCGGCAGCCGGTGCACGTGGGCGAACTGGTCACGCTTCTGGCCAGCGTGAACTACACCGGCAGTTCGTCGATGGAGGTCGGCATCAAGGTGCTGGCCGAGGACATCCGGACCCAGGCGGCCCGGCACGTCAACAGCTGCTTCTTCACGATGGTGGCCGTCGATGATGATCGCAAGCCGGTGAGCGTGCCGCCGCTGATCCCGGCCACGCCGGATGAACGCCGCCGGCATGCCGCGGCGCAGGTGCGCAAGGAAATGCGCATCGAACTGGAAAAGCGCTTCGCGGCAATCCGGCTCGAGACCTGATCTACGCTGGAATGTGAGCCCGGCGGCCTGGCACCGGGCTCGATGTCCGTCAGCAGCGGCTAACGCCCATAGACCTTGCCGAACAGCACCCAGGTCTTGCCGTCGAACTTGGCCAGCTGCTCACGCTCGATCGGGTAGAAGTCGTCCGGGCCGGTCTTGATGTTGACCCCCGGCAGCAGCATCGGCAGCGTGATGTCCAGGCTGGCGGCCTGCTTCATCACGTTGTCGCGCGTCAGGTTGTCGCCGGCCTGCTTCAGCACCTGCACCAGTGATTGCGCCACCGTGTAGCCATAGACGTTGAAGTTGTCCTTCAGGTCGCCCTTCGGGTGGTATTTCTGCATCCAGGCCAGCCAGTCGTCGTATTCCTTGCCTTTCTGGAACTGCGGGTCCGTCGGGTCCTTGATATAGCTGGCCGTGAAGATGCCGACGGCATTTTCCAGCCCGGCCGGCGTCAACACCGAGCCCACCGCGCTGGACACGCTGTTCAGGTAGTGCACCGGCTTCCAGCCGATTTCCGCCGACTTCTTGATGGCCTGGGCCGCGAACTTCGGCGTGGTGATGTTGAAGAAGGTGTCGGCGCCGGAGTTCTTCAGCGTCAGCATCTGGCTGTCGACCGTGGGGTCGGTGACCTCGTAGCTGGCGCGCGAGACGATCATGGTCTTGGCCTTGTCGCCCAGGCCGTCCTCGAAGCCCTTCAGGTAGTCCTTGCCGTAGTCGTCGTTCTGGTAGAGCACGGCGATCTTGGCGTTGGGCTTGGTGTCCAGGATGTGCAGCGCGTAGATCTTGGCTTCGCTCTGGTAGTTGGGCTGCCAGCCCATGGTGTACGGAAAGTTCTTCGGGTCGCCCCACTTGGTGGCGCCTGTGGCCACGAAGAGCTGCGGCACCTTTTTGGTGTTCATGTACTTGTGGATCGCGGTGTTGCTGGGCGTGCCCAGCGTCTGGAAGACCAGCAGGACCTCGTCTTCCTCGACCAGCTTGCGCGCCTGCTCGACCGTCTTGGCCGGGTTGTAGCCGTCGTCGAGCGTGATGAAGGTGATCTTGCGGCCGTTGACGCCGCCGTCGGCATTGACCTTGTCGAAGTAGGCGCCGATGGCCTTGCCGATCGCGCCATAGGCCGAGGCCGGTCCCGAGTAGGGGTTCAGGTGGCCGATCTTGATGTCCTTGTCGGTGGCACCGGCGTCGTACTTCTTCTGCGCCAGGGCCGGAGCGAGCATCAAGCTTCCGGCGAGGCTGGCCACGGCCAATTTCCAGGGGCGGGTGGTGCGCATGGTTTGTCTCCTGTCGGTTGGATCGAACTACAGAACGGGCGGCGGACTGTCTTGGACGACAGGCCTTACCCCCGGGGTGGCGGCAGTCATGGCGCTGCGTGGCCGCAGCCGCGCCCACAGCGTCTTGAGCAGGCCCATCACGCCGGTGGGCATCAGGTACATCAGGCCGATCAGCACCGCGCCGTAGATGGCCCAGGGCGCGGACTTGGAAATTTCGTCGGCGATGTTCGGCACGAATTGGATGAAGATCGCGCCAAAGATCGCGCCGGGAATCGACGCCAGCCCGCCCACCACCACGCCGACCAGGAAGGTGATGGACAGGAACACCGTGAAGCTGTCCGGCGACACGAAAGCCACGCAGATGCCGCCCAGCGCACCGGCCACGCCGGTGAAGGCCGCCGAGATGCCGAAGGCCATGGACTTGAACACCGGCAGGTTCACGCCCATCGCGGTGGCGGCGATCGGGTGGTCGCGAATGGCGATCAGCGCCCGGCCGATGCGCCCGCGCAGCAGGTTCCAGGCCAAAAGGAACATCACCACGGCCACCGCCAGCGTGAAGAAATAGAGCCAGCGGTCGGCACTGAAGGGCTGGTCGAGGAAGCGGAACGTGAACGGCGGCTCGGGCTTGCTCAGCACGATGCCTTGCACGCCGCCGGTGAGGCCTTCGATCTTCTTGTACTTCAGCAGTTGCGGCACCGCCAGCGCAAACGCAAAGGTGGCCAGCGCGAGGTAGTGGCCGCCGAGCCGCAGTGCCGGAAAGCCCATTAGGAAGCCCAGACCGAAACACACCACGCCGGCCAGCGGCAAGGTGGCCCAGTAGGGCATGCCGAGCTTGTCCATCAGCACCGCCGCCGTATAGGCACCCACAGCGAAGAACGCGCCGTGGCCCAGCGAGATCTGGCCATTGAAGCCGGTGAGGATATTCAGCCCCAGCACCGCGATGGCGTAGATCAGCACCAGGTTGAACTGGAACACCCGGTAGTTCTTGACCAGGAAGGGCAGGACCAGCAGCGCCACCAGCACCAGCGCGGCGAGGACGTACTTTGTGGTCTTGTTGTTCATCGCCGCCTCAGACCCGGGTCACGACGTGCTTGCCGAACAGTCCGTTGGGCTTGAGCGTCAGAATGCTGACGATCAGCACCAGCGCGACGCTGAGCTTCAACTCGGTGCCGATGACGTAGGCGCCGAGCAGGTTCTCCAGCACGCCGACGATGAAGCCGCCCAGCACCGCGCCGCCGGGGTTGTCGATGCCGCCCAGCAGCGCGGCGGCAAAGCCGTAGAGCAGGATGCCGCTCATCATGTTCGGATCCAGGTAGACGACAGGCGCCACCATCATGCCGGCCACCGCGCCGATGGCCGCCGCCAGGCCCCAGCCCACTGCCAGCATCCAGCTGACGCGGATGCCCACCAGCCGCGCCGAATCCGGGTTCTGCGCCGCCGCCCGCATCGCCAGGCCCACGGGCGTGTAGCGGAAGAAAGCGTACAGCGCGCCCAGCACGCACAGCATCACCAGCGCCGAGCCGACCTCATGGGCCGAGAACCAGTCGGTCGCCAGCAGGCCCTTCTGCGCGAACGGGCTCGGGAAGGCCTTGATGGTGTGCTCGAAGATCCAACCGGCCAGCGAGTTGAAGATCACCAGCAGGCCGATGAAGACGATCACGTTGGTCAGCACCGGCGCCTTTTCCACCGGCCGCAGGATGATGCGCTGCACCGCCAAGCCACCGACGAAGCTGATCGCCACCGTCGTGATGAACGCCGCCCAGTACGGCCAGCCGCTCTGGATCAGCGCCCAGGCGATGAAGGTCGAGAAGGTGGCCATCTCGCCCTGGGCGAAATTGATGTGGTGCGTGGCCTGGTAGATCATCACCAGCGCCAGCGCGACGCTGCCGTAGATGCAACCGTTGGCCAAGCCCGAGAAGATCTGATGCAGGAAGGCGTCCATCGATGGCGTGTCGCTTTCTCAATAGCCCAGGTAAGTGCGGCGCACGGTCTCGTCGCGCTTGATGTCGTCGGCGGGGCCGGACAACGCCACGGTGCCGGTTTCCAGCAGGTAGGCATGCTGGGCCAGGTCCAGCGCCAGGCTGGCGTTCTGCTCGACCAGCAGCATGCTGACGCCGTCTTCGGCATTGATGCGCCGCATGATCTCGAAGATGTCGGCGACGATCAGCGGCGCCAGCCCGAACGAAGGTTCGTCCAGCAGCAGCAGCTTGGGCCGCAGCATCAGCGCGCGGCTGATGGCCAACATCTGCTGTTCACCGCCTGACAGCGTGCCGGCCTGCTGGTGCCGCCGCTGGCCCAGGCGCGGGAAGCGCTGGTAGGCGCGCTCCATGTCGTGGGCCACCTCGTGGCGATCGCGCCGGACATAGGCGCCGAGCTTCAGGTTGTCTTCGACCGACAGCGCGGTGAAGGTGCCGCGGCCGTCCGGCACATGGGCCACGCCCATGCGCACCACCGACTCGGTGGCCTTGCCCACCAGCTGCACGCCGTCGAACTCGACACTGCCGCTGGTGCGCACCATCTGGCAGATGGCACGCAGCGTGGTGGTCTTGCCGGCCCCGTTGGCACCCAGGATGGCGGTGATCCTGCCGGCCGCCAGCGAGAAGTCGATGCCGAACAGCACCTGCGTCGCGCCATAGAAGGCGTTGAGCTTGCGCGCTTCGAGCAGATCAGACATGGGCGGCTTCCTGGGCGGCATCGGCAGCGGCCTGGGCACCGAGGTAGGCCTCGATCACTTCCGGGTGGCGCTGGATCTCGGCCGGACTGCCCTCGGCGATCTTCTTGCCGAAGTTCAGCGCCACGATGTGGTCCGACACGCCCATCACCAGGCTCATGTGGTGTTCCACCAGCAGCACGGTGATCTTCAGCCGGTTGCGGATGTCGGTGATCAGCCGGCCCAGGTCGGCCAGCTCTTCGTGGTTCAGGCCGGCCGCGGGTTCGTCCAGCAGCAGCAGCTTGGGGTCGGCGGCCAGCGCGCGGCCCATCTCCACGCGCTTTTGCGTGCCGAAGGGCAGGTCGCCGGCGGGGCGGTCGGCCACGCTCAGCAGGCCGAGGTAGTCCATGATCTGGTCGGCCCGCGCGCGCAGGCGCTGCTCTTCGGCGCTGACGCTGGGCAGGCGCAATGCACTGGCGACGAAGCCGGCGAACGAGCGGGCGTGCGCGCCGATCATGATGTTGTCGCGGACAGGCAAGCTGCGAAACATCGCCAGGTTCTGGAAGGTGCGGCCCAGGCCGAGCGCCGCGATGCGGTGCGTCGGCAGCGCGGTGATCGACTGGCCTTCGAAGAGGATGTCGCCAGCCTGGTAGGCATACAGGCGGGACAGGCAGTTGAACAGCGTGGTCTTGCCGGCGCCGTTCGGGCCGATCAGCCCACACACCTGGCCGGCGCTGACGTCGAAGCTCACGCCGTCCAGCGCCACAATGCCGCCGAAGCGCACCGTCACGTCGCGCACACTGAGCAGCTTGTTTGGGGATACTGCCATGCTCGTCCTGTTGCGTGCGGATGACCGGGGAGGTCATCGCCGTCCGCGGTTTATAGGGGGTAGGTGCGCCTGGCGGAACGCGTGCTTGCCCTGACATCGTTGACACCAGCAAGACAGTTCCGCAAGGCGGAATCGTGGTGCACGCGCCCTGGCGCGCGGCTTGTTCCCGTACCGGAGGTCCTTGCATGAGCAACATCTACGACCAGCAGCTGGATCGCACCGCAGCCAACTTCGTCGCGCTGTCACCAGTGAGCTTTGTCGAGCGCAGCGCCGAAGTGTTCGGCGACCTGCCGGCGGTGGTGCATGGTGCGCGCCGCTACAGCTGGGCGCAGACGCGTGAGCGCTCGGCCCGCCTGGCGGCGGCGCTGCGGGCGCTGGGTGTGGCGCGCGGCAGCACGGTCAGCGTGATGCTGCCGAACACGCCCGAAATGGTGGAGGCGCACTACGCGGTGCCGGCGCTGAACGCGGTGCTGAACACGCTGAACACCCGGCTCGATGCCTCGCTGCTGGCCTGGCAGATGAACCACTGCGAAGCGGCTGTGCTGATCACCGACCGCGAATTCGCGCCGCTCATCGCGGTCGCGCTGCGCGAGTTGCGTGAACGTTTCGGCCGCACGCTGGTGGTGATCGATGTCGCCGACAGCGAATACACCGGCCCCGGCGAGCGCCTGGGCGAGCACGAGTACGAAGCGCTGCTCGCCGCCCATGCACCGCTGCCGCAGTTGCCGGGACCGGCCGATGAGTGGGACGCCATCGCGGTGAGCTACACCTCCGGCACCACCGGCGATCCGAAAGGCGTGGTCACGCATCACCGCGGCGCCTACCTGAACGCGGTGTGCAACGCCACCACCTGGACGCTGCCGCAGTTCCCGCGCTACCTGTGGACCTTGCCGATGTTCCACTGCAATGGCTGGTGCTTCCCGTGGACGGTGGCGATGCAGGGCGGCACCCACATCTGCCTGCGCCGTGTGGAGGCCCAGGCAATCTTCGACGCGATGCGCGAGCACGGTGCCGACCACTACTGCGCCGCGCCCATCGTGCACAACCTGCTGCTCGCCGCACCGGAGTCGGTGCGCGCGGGCATCACGCAAACCGTGCGTGGCATGGTCGCCGGAGCCGCGCCGCCGGCCGCGATGATCGAGGGCATGGCGCGCATCGGCATCCACATCACGCATGTCTATGGTTTGACGGAGGTCTACGGCCCGGCCGCGGTGGCGGTGCAGCGGCCGTCCTGGGCCGCCGAAGACCTGTCCGAGCAGACGCGCCTGAACGCCCGCCAGGGCGTGCGCTACCCGCTGCAGGAAGGCATGACGGTGCGGCACCCGCAGACGCTGGCCGAGGTGCCGGCCGACGGCCAGACCCTGGGCGAGATCATGTTCCGCGGCAACATCGTGATGAAGGGCTACCTGAAGAACCCGGCCGCGACGCAGAAGGCCTTCGACGGTGGCTGGTTCCACACCGGCGATCTGGCGGTGATGGAGCCGGACCGCTATGTGAAGATCAAGGACCGCAGCAAGGACGTCATCATCTCCGGCGGCGAGAACATCAGCTCGATCGAGGTGGAAGATGCGCTGTACCGGCACCCGGCGGTGATGGCCTGCGCCGTGGTGGCCAAGCCCGATGCCAAGTGGGGTGAAACGCCGCTGGCCTATGTCGAGCTGAAGCCTGGCGCCAGCACCGATGCCGCGACGCTGATCGCCCATTGCAAGACACTGCTGGCCGGCTACAAGCTGCCGCGCGAGATCCGATTCGAGGACATTCCCAAGACATCCACCGGCAAGATCCAGAAGTTCCAGCTGCGCGAGCGGGCGAAGTCCGCCAGCGCCATCGACCCGTCCTAGCCCAGGAGAGGCCCCCATGCTGAGCACCGAAGATCCCCTGCTGCTGCGCAGCGCCGATGCACGCGGCGTCATTCGCTTGACGATGAACCGGCCGCAGGCCTTCAACGCCTTGTCCGAGGCCATGCTCGAGGCCCTGCAGACCGAGCTGGGCCTGATCGCCCGCGACAACAGCGCGCGCGCGCTGGTCCTGGCCGCATCCGGCCGCGCATTCTGCGCCGGCCATGACCTGAAGGAGATGCGGGCCGCACCTTCTCAGCGTTATTACGAAGGCCTGTTCACGCAATGCGGCCGCGTGATGCTGGCGCTGCAGCAGCTGGACATCCCGGTGATCGCCCGCGTGCAAGGCATTGCCACGGCGGCAGGCTGCCAGCTGGTGGCGATGTGCGACCTGGCGGTGGCGGCACGCGAGGCGCGCTTCGCGGTCAGCGGCGTCAACCTCGGGCTGTTCTGCTCGACGCCGAGCGTCGCGCTGTCGCGCAACCTGTCGCGCAAGGCGGCCTTCGAGATGCTGGTCACCGGCGGCTTCATCTCGGCCGACGAGGCGCTGGCCAAGGGCCTGGTGAACCGCGTGGTGGACGCCGCACAACTGGATGCCGAAGTCGAAGCGCTGGTGGCCAGCATCGTCAGCAAGCCCCGCGTGGCGCTGGCGATGGGCAAGCAGTTGTTCTACCGCCAGCTGGAGATGGGCATCGAGGGTGCGTATGCCGAGGCCGCCGAGACCATGGCCTGCAACATGATGGACGAGACGGCCCTGGAAGGCGTGCAGGCCTTCATCGACAAGCGCGCGCCGAATTGGGGCTGATGGCTCGCGAGGCTATTCGGCGCGGGGCGACGAAACCTTGTGCCGCATCAGGCGGCCTTTCTCGCGTTCCCAGTCGCGCTTCTTCTCGGTGTCGCGCTTGTCGTGCTGCGCCTTGCCCTTGGCCAGCGCCACATCGGCCTTCACGCGGCCGCCCTTGTAGTGCAGGTTCACGGGGACCAGCGTGAAGCCTTTCTGCTCGATCTTGCCGATCAGGCGCCGGATCTCGGCCTTGTGCATCAGCAGCTTCTTCGTGCGGTCGGCCTCGGGGTGCACATGCGTGGAGGCCGAGCGCAGCGCGTTGATGCGGCAGCCGATCAGGAACAGCTCGCCATCACGGATGACCACGTAGCCATCGGTCAGCTGCACCTGGCCGGCGCGGATGGCCTTGATCTCCCAGCCTTCCAGCACCATGCCGGCCTCGAAGAATTCTTCGAGGTGGTAGTCGTAGCGCGCGCGGCGGTTTTCGGCGATCGGGGCGGTCATGTCGGCAAAAGGAACATGGGGCCGCACGGTTGAAAACCAAGCGGCCCCTAAAATCGACGCATTGTATGAAGCAAGTGAAGAAGTCGGTTCTGCTCTGGTACTCGCCCCGCGAGATGTATGACCTGGTGGTCGACGTCGCCGCCTATCCGGGCTTTCTGCCCTGGTGCGAGCGGGCCGAACTGCTGGCCGACGACGACACCGGCATGACAGCGCGGCTGCACCTGGCCTACGCCGGCCTGCGCCATGCGTTCACCACGCGCAACGAGCACACCGCCAACCAGACGGTGGTGATGACGCTGGTCGACGGTCCGTTCTCGATGCTCGATGGCCATTGGCGCTTCGTGCAGATCGGCGCCGCCGGCACGATGCCGGCCTGCCGCATCGAGTTCGAGCTGCGCTACGCGTTCGCCAACGTGGCGCTCGAAACCGTGTTGAGCCCCGTGTTCGACAAGATCGCCAACACGTTTGTCGATTCGTTCGTGCACCGCGC
>NZ_DATILJ010000127.1:0-9827 GCF_035476535.1 Aquabacterium sp. | reverse complement strand
CGGCCACCGCCTTGGTCACGTCGGCGATGTTGCGCACCTGGCTGGTCAGGTTCGAGGCCATCGAGTTGACCGAATCGGTCAGGTCCTTCCAGGTGCCGGCCACGCCCTGCACATCGGCCTGGCCGCCGAGCTTGCCTTCGGTGCCGACCTCGCGCGCGACGCGCGTGACTTCGGCGGCGAACGAGCGCAACTGGTCGACCATGGTGTTGACGGTGTTCTTCAGCTCCAGGATCTCGCCCTTCACGTCCACCGTGATCTTCTTGCTCAGGTCGCCGGCGGCCACCGCCTTGGTCACGTCGGCGATGTTGCGCACCTGGCTGGTCAGGTTGACGGCCATCGAGTTCACCGAGTCGGTCAGGTCCTTCCAGGTGCCCGACACGCCTTCCACCCGGGCCTGCCCGCCGAGCGAGCCTTCGGTGCCCACCTCGCGCGCCACGCGCGTGACCTCGGAGGCAAACGAGCGCAGCTGGTCGACCATCGTGTTGATGGTGTTCTTCAGCGTCAGGAACTCGCCCTTGACGTCGACCTCGATCTTCTTGCTGAGGTCGCCCTTGGCCACCGCGGTGGTGACGTCGGCGATGTTGCGCACCTGGTCGGTCAGGTTGCCGGCCATCGAGTTCACCGAGTCGGTCAGGTCCTTCCAGGTCCCGGCGACACCCTTCACGGTGGCCTGGCCGCCGAGCTTGCCTTCGGTGCCGACTTCGCGCGCCACGCGGGTGACTTCGGCCGAGAAGTTGCCGAGCTGGTCGACCATCTTGTTGATGGTCTGCGCGGTGTGCAGGAACTCGCCTTCGAGCGGCCGCCCATCGACTTCCAGCGCCATGCTCTTGGACAGGTCGCCCTGCGCCACGGCACCGATCACACGGGCCACTTCGCTGGTCGGGTGCACCAGGTCGTCGATCAGCGAATTGATGCAGTCGATCGATTCACCCCAGAAGCCGCGCGATTCGCGCAGCGACGCGCGCTGCTTCAGCTTGCCCTGCTTGCCGACCACCTGGCGCAGCCGAGCCAGTTCTTCGGCCATGTTGGCGTTCTGCTCGACAACATCGTTGAACGCATCGGCGACCCGGCCCGACACGCCCAGCCAATGGTGGGGCAAGCGCACGCTGGCGTCGCCCTTGCGCAGTGCGATCAAGGCCGTCAGCAGGGTGTGCAAGGGCTCGGGGCCCACATCGGTGGCGGCCTGTGAGACCGCGGGGTCCAACGCGGCCGGCATGACCACAGCGTTCATGTGTGCTCCCTCCTACTGCTGCAACAACGGGGTGGTCGCGCTCCCAACGCGCCCGCGGCGATCAGCAGCTTCCGTGCCACCGAAGGTGCCCCCGGCAGGGCCGTACCCATCGGCAAGTTCTTCTGCAATTCTGTCCTGGTCCGCTGCGCTTTTTTCTCAGGCCGGCGCGGCGGCGTGCAAGGGCAGCACGGCCTCGACCCGCGTGCCTTGCCCTGGTGCGGACCGCAGGATCAGGCTGCCACCTTCGCCTTCGACGCGGTAGCGCATGCCCAGCAGGCCGTGCGCGCCGGACGACGTGCTCTGCGGATCGAAGCCGATACCGTCGTCGGTGACGGACACCATCACCTTGTCCCCGGCGCTGCGCAGCGCGACATCGACATGCCGGGCCTTGGCGTACTTGGCAATGTTGGTCAGTGATTCCTGCACCAGGCGATAGACCGTCAACTCTGCTGCCGGTGACAGCGACAGCGTCTCCAGCGATGAACGGATCTGGGCCCCGCCACGACCGCGGAAGTCATCCAGCAGCGTCTCGAGGGCGGCGGCCAGCCCGAGGCTGCTCAGCGCCGAGGGGCGCAGGTCTTCGATGATGCGGCGCTTCAAGGCAATGCCGCTGTTCAGCGTTTCCGACAGGTGGGCCAGGCGATCGGCCGAATCCGGCGCCGCACTGAGCACGCGCGCCCGGATGCGCGCGACGTCCAGCTTCGCGGCGGTGAGCAGCGCCCCCAACTCATCGTGCAGTTCGCGCGACAGCCGGCCCCGTTCGTCCTCGCGGGCGGTCTGCAGATGCCGGGCCAGTTCGGTCAGCTGCCGGGTGCGTTCCAGCACCTCCGCTTCAAGGCTGTTGCGCTCGGCTTCGATCGCCAGCTTCGCCGAACGCTGCTGGGCTTGCGCCCGCAGCGCCTGGCGCAAGTACAGCGCCACCACCAGCAGGCTCAGCAAGGTCATCGCCGCCACGCCGATGCGGGCCACCTGCAGTGTGCTCAGCACGCTGCCATAGGCCTGTTTGTCGCGGCCGGCCTCCGAGTTCAGAATCGTCTCGGCGATGGCCCGGATGCCGTTCATGTGCGCCTGGCCCGCGTCGGTGAGCACCAGTTGCAGCGCATGCTCGTGCTGACCCGTGTCTTCGAGCATGATGGTTTCGGCCATGACCGACAGGCGCTGTTCGATCAACGGCCGCAGCTTGTCGAGCTCGGCACGCAAGCCCGGCTCGTTGCGGTACAGCGCTTGCAATTGATCCTGCAAGCCCTTGACGGCTTCCAGCGCATTGCGATACGGCTCCAGATACGTCGCCCGCCCCGTGAGCAGGTAGCCACGCTGGCCGGTCTCCGCGTCGACCAGCACGCCCAGCAAGCGCAGCACGACCTGGCGTGAGGTCACGACCGCGTTCAACGACACCAGCGCCTCGCGCGAACCCCAGTACGACGCCTCGTTGATGCCGAGCATCAGGGCGGCGACCGCCAGCAGGAATGGCAGCGCAAAAGCACCGATGCGCGGTTTGCCGAAGAAGCCCTTCATCGCGTCGGCAGCAGGCAGTGCGGGGCGAAAGCGCGCCCGGTAACCTAGCCGCATTGCTCGCCACCGCCCGCGGGTTGCGAAGGACCGCCCGAAACTTCGGACGCCAGCCGTTCGCAATAGCGCAGCAACTGATCGATCTCGTTGGATTTGTCGAACACCTGATCCGCGCCCAGCGCCAGGCAGCGCTTGCGAATCTCCGGCGCGGCGAAGTTCGTCAGGATCACCACCTTGCCGTTTTTGCAACTGGACCGGGCAGCTTGCAGCACGTCGATGCCCGAGCCGCGCTTCAGGAAGATGTCGATGATGGCCAAGTCGAAGACATGGGCGGGGTTGCGCAACCAGTCCACGGCGGTGGGGCCGTCTTCCGCCGTCCCGACCAGATCCACACGAACAAGCTCCTCAAGCGTTTCGATGAGGTTGCGCCGAATCAGCGCACTGTCTTCGACGAGATAGGTCCGCAGTCCGGACATCGCACTTCGGCCGCAAGGCCCAGCGTGCCCCTGTGCGGCATTGGCCGGGCGGTGCGGTAACGCTCCGTGCATTGGCATGGCAGGCGTCCTTCAGGCAGTGAAGCGATCAGCCAGGCACAGGTCGCAAACCGAGCCGACATGCGGCAGATCGAATTCACGGCCGACCATGGCGCGGGCGAACAGGTAGTCGCAGAGGCTGCGCGACGACAGCGCATCGAGGTCCACATGGCCTTCCTCGTCGCATGGAAAACACAGCGTATGTCCGGCATTCGACAGCGGCGCGTAGCGGATTTCGAACGAGGCTGCAGTCTGGGCGACGAGTTGGAGGGGGGTACTCATGGTGGACTCCGGTCGGCTCTGTTGGCATTGACTGTGCGCGCACAAGCAGGGCCGCAACATCGGCGCTGCGCTCAAGACCGTGTCGGAGAACCGGCAGGCGGCGCGGCATGGTGCCCTACAGACCTCTGGCCGCCGAGCGTTCAGCAATAGACCGGTGGCAGCACGCGATTCAGCTCGCTCAGGTCCACGGGCTTGCGCAGGTAATGATCGGCACGGGCAAAGCCCTCCACCACGCGGCGATCTTCGATGTCCTGGCCGGACACCGCGATCAACACGATGTCGTCGACATAGCGTTCGCGCACCCTGCGGCACAACTCATTGCCATCGATGCCCGGCATGTCGATGTCGAGCAAGACGCAATGCGGGTTGTGTTCCTCGATCATGGCCAGCGCACGCAAGCCGTCATGGGCCGTCCACACGGTGTAGCCGCCCAGTTCCAGCACTTGAGCCAGCATGTCGGCGGCATCCGGAACATCGTCGACAACCAGCACCCGAACCTCGTCGGTCTTCATCGGTATGCCTCCTTCAGATGCGCGGTTCATCCAGCCGTATCGGCTTGGCTGTTGCGCGCAGCAAAAAGCAACGAACGTGCCTTGCTGGGAATGGTCTGCCGCCGGCAGCGTGCGGCGTGGCAGGCCGCGATGCCGGGCAGGACTTGCAGCGCAACACATTGCAGAAACTGCTGTAAGCGTTTCACCTTCGAATGCATGTCTGCAAGGCCTGTCGCGCCAGAGCCCCCCCACCGCTGTGCCCCGGGCTAGACTACTTTCGAAGGCAGCGAAGGCAGCGAAGGCGGCGAAGGCGTGGTGATGGCGACAAGCGCGGCGAGCGACACGGAAGAAGCGGCGCGGTCCATCCTGATCGTCGACGACGTGTCGGCGAATCTGCAGGTCATCACCGGCCAACTCGAAGCGCGTGGCTACGTCGTGCTGGTGGCGCGCAGCGGCCAGGAAGCGATCGAGCGCGTGGCCTTCGCGCATCCCGACCTGATCCTGCTCGATGTCGTCATGCCGGGCATGGACGGCTTCGAGACCTGCCGACGCCTGAAGCAGAACGAGGCGAGCTGCGACATCCCCGTCATCTTCATGACGGCGCTCACGGCCACCGACGACAAGATCGAAGGCTTTCGTGTCGGCGCGGTCGACTACGTGACCAAACCACTCAATACTGAGGAAGTGGTGGCGCGGGTCACGACCCATCTGGCGCTGTGCGCGTTGCGCCGGCAACTGGCCGCGCAGAACCGGCAGCTGCGCGAGGAGATCGCCTCGCGTGGCCAGTTGCACGCAGCGCTGCAGCGCTCGAATGCCCAGCTCGAGCAGCTGGCCTACGTGGCGTCGCACGACATGCAGGAGCCCTTGCGCATGGTCGCCAGCTATCTGCAGCTGGTGGCCCAGCGCTATGGCAGCCGGCTCGACGCCGACGGCCTGGAGTTCATCGGCTACGCTGTCGACGGCGCCAAGCGCATGCAGGCGCTGATCAACGACTTGCTGGCGTTTTCTCGCCTCAGCACCAAGACCCGGCCGTTCGAGCCGATAGCCATCGCCCAGATCGTCGCCACCGCCGAATTCCAGCTGCAGATGGCGATCAAGGACAGCGGCGCCAGCATCACCAAGGGCGAACTGCCTACCGTGCTCGGCGATTCGACGCAGTTGCTGCAGCTGTTCCAGAACCTGGTCGGCAACGCCATCAAGTTCCGCGGCGACGCGGCGCCGCGGGTGCACGTGGCCGCGCAGGCCAGTGAGGAGGGCTGGCTGTTCTCCGTCAGCGACAACGGCATCGGCATCGCGCCAGCGTACTTCGAGCACATCTTCGTGTTGTTCAAGCGGCTGCACGGGCGCAAGGACTATGCGGGCACCGGCATCGGCCTGGCGCTGTGCAAGAGCATCGTCGAGGGCCATGGCGGGCGCATCTGGGTGGAATCAAGCCCGGGCCGTGGCTCGATCTTCAGGTTTACCCTGCCTCGCGTGAAGGCACCTACCTAGGGGCCGCCATCTCTTCTCCGAGCGATCGCCAAGGGCGCACAATTCTTCTCGCCCCTGGGCCGTGTGAGCACGAAGGAGATGAAGATGATGCAGAGCAGGTGGGTCTGTGCATCCCTGGTGCTGATGAGCGGCTGGATGGCGCCGGCACGGGCGACCGAGCTTGCGCAGGCCTCGGCGCCGACCCGGCCCGAGAGCACCACGGTCACGGTCGTCCAGCCCAACGACGTGCCGGTGCCTCGCCTGCTGCCGCCGTGCGCGCCGGCGAAGTGCCTGTTCGCGGGCCAGAAGGTGACCATCATCGCCACCCGCAGCGCGATCAGCCTGGCGGTGCTCGAAGTGAAGGACGAGTTCGAGGCCGCCACCGGCGCCCAGCTGGAGATCGTGCGCCTGCCCGGTGTCGAACACTATCCGACCCTCATCTCGGACATGACCAACCGGGTCGGCAAATACGACGCATCGATCGCCGGTGGATGGTGGCTCGGCGACATGGTGGCCGGCGGGCACCTGCTGTCCTACGACAAGTTCTACGAGGACCCGCGCTTTCCGAAGTGGAGCGTCGACGACGTGCTGCCCGGGCCGCGCAGCCTGCTGTCCTACGGCGGCAAGAAGTACATGGTGGCCTACGACCACGACGGCCAGGTCATGTACTACCGGCGCGACCTGCTGAACGACCCACGACACCAGACGGCGTTCAAGCAGAAGTACGGCTATGCGCTGGCCGTGCCGCAGACCTGGGCGCAGCTGCGGGATGCCGTCGAGTATTTCAACGGGCAAGACCTGAACGGCGACGGAACGACGGATCACGGCATCGTGCTGGCGCTGCAGCCGGGCAGCCAGGGCATGTTCAACTACATGACGCTGTCGGCCTCCTTCGTCATCGGCCCCAGCAATGCGCGGCTGTACTGGTTCGACCCGCAGACGATGACGCCGCTGATCGACGGCCCCGGCCATGTGCGCGCGCTGGAGTTGTTCGTCGAGCTGGTGAAGTTCGGCCCGCGCGAGATGCTGACCTGGAACCACGGCCGCGGTTGGGACCACTTCCTGGCCGGTCGCTCTGCCTTCGCGCTGACCTGGGGCGACCTCGGCGCGCTGGCGCAGCAGCCGGGCAGTTCCGTCAAAGGCAAGACCGGCGCCGCGCCGGTGCCCGGCACGCACGAGTACTACGACATCGCCCAGGCCAAATGGGTCAAGACCGAAGGTGTCAACCGGGTCGGCAATACGACGGGGGCCTCCTGGGCCGGCGTGATCTCGCGCTACTCGAAGGTTCCGGAAGCCACTTATTTCCTGCTGTCCTTGCTGGCGACCAAAGAGAAGTCGCAGGTGTATGCGGCGCGTGGCTGGGACGGCATCGACCCCGGGCGCAAGTTCCACTTCCTGCCGCCTGAAGGCACGGGCACGCCGGAGCCCTACCTGCGCGCGGGTTGGGACGACGCCGACGCGCGCGACTACCTGAGCGCGTTCCAGCGCACCTTCAACGACAAGCAGCAGTTTCCCTATCTGCGCATACCGGGCGCCTACAGCTATTGGCTGGCGCTCGACCTGCGCCTGGTGCAGGCGGCGGGCGGGCAGTTGAGCCCGGCTGCGGCGCTGCAGGCGGCCATCGTCGATTTCGAGGAGATCACGATCCGCCTGGGCCGTGATCGGCAGCGCGAGGCTTATCGGACGTCGCTGGGCTTCTGAGGTTGTCGTGCGCCGCATCGTCACGGCAGCCCCGCTCGGCATCGGGACCAAGCTGACCGTCGGCTTCGGCACGCTGGTCGGCCTGACGCTGCTGGTCGTGGCATTCGCGCTGCTGGCCGGCCGCGACGCGACGCGCGACATCGAAGTCAGCGAGGCCGTGCGTGCACCGGCCTCGCTGGCTTCGGCACAGGCGCAGGAGGCGCTGCTGCGCATGCAGCTCCATCTGCGCGGCTACCTGGTGCTCACCGACCGGGACGACATCGACCAGTACGACGCGGCGCGCCAGGCCTTCGAAACAGCGCTGGCATCGCTGCAGCGGCTGGCCACCGGCTGGGAGGCCGGTGAACGGAGCCGGGTGCAGGCCCTCACCGACAGTTATGCGCGCTGGAAGCGCCTGCCGCCGCAGCTGTTCGAGCTGCACGAGGACACCTTGCGCAACCGGCCGGCGCTGCGCCTGTCCAGCGTCGACGTGCAGGCCCGGCGCGTGCGCGCACTGGCCGAAACCGAGGCCATGATCGCACTGCAAAAGGCGCGCCCTGGCGACGAGGTGAATCGCGAGACGCTGACGGCGATGCTCAGCTTCCAGAGTTCGTTCGATGCGATGGCCACCAACGTGATGGCCTTCGGCGCCTCGGGCGAAAGCAGCTTCAGGCTGACCTACAGCCCGCAGCTCATCGCCAACGCGGCGCTGTGGGATGCGCTCAACGCGCGCCATCCATGGCTGACACCCCGGCAACGCGAGCATCTCGCGCGCATTGCGGCGGCGCGTGCCGAGCTGACCGAGCTGGCCTTGCAGGTCCGCGCGATCCTGGATGGCGAGCGGGCCTACGAGGACCTGTACCTGTACCGCACGGAAGTCGTGCCGCAGGCGCGAACGCTGCTCGACCTGCTGCAGCAGGTCACCGCCCGGCAGCAGACGCAACTGCAGGCCGATCTGGCGCGGGCCAAGCACAGTCTGGCCCGTTCGCGCGCCCAGACGGTCGCCGGCGGCGTGCTGGCCCTGGCGATCGGCATGGCCATGGCCTTCCTGCTCCGGCGCAGCATCGTCGGGCCGGTGCAGCGGCTGACGCACGTGGCCGGGCAGGTCGCCGCCGGCGACCTGACGGCGCGAGCGCAGGCCGAAGCGCGCGACGAGATCGGCATGCTGGCGGCGAGCTTCAACACGATGACGGCGCGCCTGGCGGAGACCATCGCCCACCTGGAATCCGCGTACGCGCAAGCCCAGCAGGCCAAGACCATTGCCGAGAGCGCCAGCCGCGCGAAGAGCAGTTTCCTGGCCAACATGAGCCACGAATTGCGCACGCCGCTGAATGCGATCCTCGGCTACGCACACATCCTGCGCCACGCCGGCCCGAGTGCGAAGCAGGTGGCCGAGATCGAGACGATCCAGCGCAGCGGGGAACACCTTCTGCTGCTCATCAACGACATGCTCGACCTGGCGCGCATCGAAGCCGGCAAGGTGGAGTTGTACGTCGATGAAATGGATCTCGGCAGCCTGTTGCGCACAGTGACCGACATCACCCGCATCGAGGCGCAGCGCAAGGAACTGCGTTTCGACGACGAAGCCGTGGGCACGCTGCCAGCGGCCGTGTTGGGCGACGAAAAGCGCCTGCGGCAGGTGCTGCTGAACCTGCTGAACAATGCCGTGAAGTTCACCCAGCGCGGCACGGTGAGCCTGCGCACGACGGTGCTCGACACCGATGCGCGGCGCACGCGGCTGCACTTCGAAGTCGACGACACGGGCATCGGCATCGCCGCCGAACAACTCGAGCGCGTCTTCCGACCGTTCGAGCAGGCGGCCGATGTGCAGCGGCGTTTCGGCGGCACCGGCCTAGGCCTGGCGATCAGCCGGCAACTGGTGACGCTGATGGGCAGCGACATTCACGTCGAGAGCCGCGTCGGCATCGGCAGCCGGTTCTGGTTCGAGCTCGAGCTGCCGCTGGCGGCGCGCGGGCAGCATGCGCGGACGCCGAGGATCGCGGGCATCGACGGCTACGAAGGCCCGCGGCGCAAGCTGCTGGTGGTCGACGACATCGATGTCAATCGCCGGCTGATCGTGCAGCTCCTCGGCAGCCTCGGCTTCGAAACGCTGGAGGCCGAGAATGGCGAAGCGGCGCTGCGCTGCATCCAGGCGGCCGTGCCGGATCTCGTGCTGATGGACAGCGTGATGCCGCTGATGGACGGCCTGGAGGCGATGCGCCGGGTCCGCCGCACCGAGCCATTCCGCGGCCTGCCGATCATCATGGTCTCCGCCAATGCGTCGGACGCCGACCAGCGGGAGAGCCTGGCCAATGGGGCCGACGCCTTCCTGCCGAAGCCGGTCGATTTCGACCGCCTGCTGTCGGAGATCGCACGCCTGCTCGGCCTGACGTGGACGCAGGACAGCCTGCCGGCGCCGCTGGAAGATCCGGACGCCGCGGCCCCCCTCGTGTCGCCGCCGCCCGAAGCACTGGACGCGCTGCTGCGCCTGGCCCGCATGGGCAATATGCGCGGAATCCGGGACCAGGCCGAACACCTGGCGGCAGCCGATGCGCGCTATCGCCCGCTGGCCGCGCGCTTGCGCCGGCTGGCCGAAGACTTCGAGTCCGTCGCCCTCCTCGACATGCTGAC
>NZ_DATILJ010000126.1:0-7225 GCF_035476535.1 Aquabacterium sp. | reverse complement strand
TAGGTGAGTGGCGGAAAGTCCACCGGGCAGCGCACGATGCGCACCGGCAGCGCGCCGAGGTAGCGCGCGCAGAACTGCCGGCCCGTGGTCAGCACCAGGCGGCTTTTCGCCACCATCGCCGGCGCCAGGCCGAAATGCGGGTTGCGCACGACGATGTTGCGCGCCAGGTTGCGCGCCTGCAGGTGTTCCTCGACGACACCGCGGCCGCCGGCATGCAGCGGTGTCGGCGCGATGTGTTCGCTTTGCAGATAGCGCTCCAGCGTCCAGCTGCGCGGGCTGCGCACCGCTGGGTGCTCTTGTGAAACCAGGCAGACGATCTCGTCGCTGATCAGCCGGCCCAGGTGCAGCTCGGCCGGCGGCTGCAGCCAGTTGCCGATGACCACGTCGACCTCGCCGCGCGCCAGGTGGCCGCGGTAGTCGAATTCGCGCGTCAGCGGCAGCAGGTCCAGCGTGATGCCGGGGGCCTGTGTGCGCACCCGCGTCACCAGCTCGGGCAGGAACAGCGGGTCCAGGTAGTCGCTGGCGGCGATGCGGAAGCTCTGCGTCGCCTGCTCGGGCGCAAAGCCGCGCGCCGAGACATGGCCGCCGAACAAGGCCTGCGCGCCTTGCAGCACCTGCGCCGCCGCCGGCATCAGCGCCAGCGCCACGGCGGTGGGCGCCATGCCGGCGCCGCTGCGCACCAGCAGCGGGTCGCCAGTGAGCGCGCGCAGGCGCTTCAATTGTGCGGACACCGCCGGCTGGCTGCTGGACAGGCGCATGGCGGCCCGCGAAACGCTGCGTTCGGTGATCACGGTGTGGAAGACCCGGATGAGAGACAGCTCGATCTTGTCGAAGGCCGCGCCGCGCGCCATACGAACATTCCGATAAGAGTTATAAGCGCAATCGTATACACACCCGGCACGCAACGGCTAAGTTACGGGTATGTCCCAGGCCGCCCCCTCCTCCGCCCGACCGATCCGCTTCTTCCATCGGGGTCGGATCGTCTCTGTCCCCAATTTACCGCCGACCACCACGCTGCTGAACTGGCTGCGCGAGCATGCACAGTGCACCGGCACCAAGGAAGGCTGCAACGAGGGCGATTGCGGTGCCTGCACCGTGCTGGTCGGCGAACTCGAGGGCGAAGCGCTGTCGCTCAAGCCGGTGAACGCCTGCATCCAGTTCCTGCCGACGCTCGATGGCAAGGCGGTGCTGACGGTCGAAGATGTGACGCAGGCCGGCGGTGCGCTGCAATCCGCTGCCACGCCCTCGCCGCATCCCGCCGCAGCGCCCTCGCTGCACCCGGTCCAGCAGGCGATGGTCGATTGCCACGGCTCGCAATGCGGCTTCTGCACGCCCGGATTCGTGATGTCGCTGACCGGCTGCTATGAACGGCACCAAGCCGCCGGCACGCGCCCGACGCGGCAGCAACTGGCCGACGACCTGTCCGGCAACCTGTGCCGCTGCACCGGCTACCGGCCGATCCTCGACGCCGGCCAGCGCATGTTCGAGCTGCCCGTGCGCCGGCTCGACAGCCAGGCCATCACCGCCGCGCTGAAAGTCCTGCAAACCGACCCGCCGCTGAACGACGCCGGCTTCCACGCCCCGCGCACACTGGATGCGCTGGCCACGCTGCGCGCCGACAAGCCCGAAGCACGGCTGCTGGCCGGCAACACCGACATCGGCCTGTGGGTCAACAAGCAGTTCCGCGCGCTCGGCGAGATCCTCTACCTCGGCAACGTGGCCGCGCTGAAAACCATCACCGAAGCCGATGGCCAGCTGCAGATCGGCGCCGGCGCGTCGCTGGAAGACGCCTGGGCGGCCCTCGCCCGCCATTGGCCCAGCACGCGCGAGATGGGCCTGCGCTTCGCGTCGCCACCGATCCGCCACGCCGGAACGATGGGCGGCAATGTGGCCAACGGCTCGCCGATCGGCGACTCGGCCCCGGTGCTGATCGCGCTGGGCGCGCGCATCGTGCTGCGCCACCGCGACACGCAGCGCTCGATGCTGCTGCAGGACTTCTATGTCGACTACATGAAGAACCAGCTGGCGCCCGGCGAATTCGTACAGGCGCTGCGCGTGCCGCTGCCGCAGCCGGGTGAGTTGATGCGGGCCTACAAGCTGAGCAAGCGCTACGACAGCGACATCTCCGGCCTGGCCGCCGGACTGTGGCTGCAGCTGGACGGCGACATCGTGGGCGCGGCGCGTTTTGCCTTCGGCGGCATGGCGGCGATCGTCAAGCGCGCCGCCGGTGCCGAAGCCGCCGTCATCGGTCAGCCGTGGACCGAAGCCACCGTGCAGGCGGCGATGGCCGCACTAGATAGGGACTATGCGCCGCTGTCCGACCTGCGCGCCAGCGCCAGCTACCGGCAGCGCACCGCGCGCAACCTGCTCAAGCGCCTGTGGCTGGAAACGCGGCCGACCGCGCCTTCGGGCAATGATGAAGTCTCGGTTTGGAGTGACATGACATGAACGCTCCGCACGACATCCCCGCCGTGGTCGGCAGTGCCCGGCCGCATGAATCGGCCCACCTGCACGTGGCCGGCGCCGCACCCTATGTCGACGATCTGCCGGAGCTCGCCGGCACGCTGCATGCCGCGCTGGGCCTGTCGCCTGTCGCGCATGGCAAGCTGCTGGGCATCGACCTGGCGGCCTTGCGCGCCTTGCCCGGCGTGATCGCGGTGATCACCGCCGCCGACATCCCCGGCGTCAATGAATGCGGGCCGATCGTGCACGACGACCCGATCCTCGCCGACGGCGTGCTGCATTACGTCGGCCAGCCGGTGTTCGCGGTGATCGCCCAGGACCGCGAGGCCGCGCGCCGCGCGGCGGCGCTGGCCAGGCAGGTGATACAGGTCGAGGCGCTGACGCCGATCCTGAGCGCCCTGGACGCGCATGCACAACAGCGCTACGTCGTGCCGCCAATGCACTTGTCGCGCGGTGATGCCAGCGCCGCACTGGCCGCCGCCCCACATCGCCTGCAGGGCAGCTTCTCGCTCGGCGGCCAGGAGCAGTTCTACCTCGAAGGCCAGATCTCCTACGCCATCCCGCAGGAGGACGGCGGCATGCTGGTGCATTGTTCGACGCAGCACCCCAGCGAGATGCAGCATGCCGTGGCCCATGCGCTGCACCGCAGCGCGCACCAGGTGCAGGTGCAGTGCCGGCGCATGGGCGGCGGCTTCGGCGGCAAGGAAAGCCAGAGCGCGCTATTCGCCTGCATCGCCGCGGTTGCTGCCGCCCAATTGCAGCGGCCGGTGAAGCTGCGGCCGGACCGCGACGACGACATGCAGATCACCGGCCGCCGCCACGGCTTCGAGTTCCAGTGGGACGTCGGCCATGACGACGAGGGCCGCATCACCGCCGTCGAGGTCGAGATGGTCGCCAATGCCGGCTTCTCGGCCGACCTGTCGCCGCCGGTGATGACGCGCGCGCTGTGCCATTTCGACAATGCCTACTGGCTGCCCGATGTCGCGATGCACGGTTATTGCGCGCGCACCAATACGCAGAGCAATACCGCCTTCCGCGGCTTCGGCGGGCCGCAGGGCGCTTTGGCCATCGAGATGATCCTCGACGACATCGCGCGCCACCTCGGCCGCGACCCGCTGGACGTGCGCCGCGCCAACTTCTACGGCACCACCGATCGCAACATCACGCCTTACGACCAGGTGGTGCGCGACAACATCATCGAGCCGCTGGTCGAACGCCTGGAAGCCAGCAGCGACTACCGTGCGCGCCGTCTGGCCATCAACGCGTTCAATGCGACGAGCCCGGTGCTCAAGCGCGGCTTGGCGCTGACCCCCGTGAAGTTCGGCATCTCCTTCAACGTCGCGCACTTCAACCAGGCCGGCGCGCTGGTGCATGTCTACACCGATGGTTCGATCCTGGTGAACCATGGCGGCACTGAGATGGGCCAGGGCCTGAACACCAAGGTGGCGCAGGTGGTGGCGCATGAACTCGGCGTGCGGCTGGACCGTGTGCGCGCCACCGCCACCGACACGCAGAAGGTGGCCAACACCTCGGCCACCGCGGCCTCCACCGGATCCGACCTGAACGGCAAGGCCGCGCAGTATGCCGCGAACCAGATCCGCGAGCGCCTGGCCGGTTTTGCCGTCGGCAAGCACGGCGGCACGGTGGCCGAGGTGCGCTTCGGCAACGACCAGGTGCTGGTGAATGGCCTGGCGATCCCCTTCGCCGAACTGGTTCAGCAAGCCTATTTCGCGCGGGTGCAGCTGTGGAGCGACGGCCACTACGCGACGCCCGGCCTGCACTGGGACCGCGAGAAGCTGAAGGGCAACCCGTTCTTCTATTTCGCCTATGGCGCGGCCTGCTCGGAAGTGCTGGTGGACACACTGAGCGGCGAATGGCGGCTGCAGCGCGCAGACGTGCTGCACGACGTCGGCCAATCGCTGAACCCGGCGATCGACATCGGCCAGGTCGAAGGCGCGTTCATCCAGGGCATGGGCTGGCTGACGATGGAGGAGCTGTGGTGGCATCCGCTGGATGGGTCGAAAAACCAGGGCAAGCTGATGACGCACGCCCCCAGCACCTACAAGATTCCCACCGCCAATGATTGCCCGGCCGATTTCCGCGTGGCGCTGTACGACACGCAGAACGTCAGTGACACCATCCACCGCAGCAAGGCGGTCGGTGAACCGCCGCTGCTGCTGCCGTTCTCGGTGTTCCTGGCGATCCGCGATGCGGTATCGGCCGCCGGCGGCCATCGCCGTGATCCACCGCTGCGTGCGCCGGCCACGCCCGAGGCCATCCTCGATGCGCTGGATGCGGTCACGCACTGCTGAAACGGCCGCTCGTCGCGTCAGCGGGCCGGTTTCGGGCGCGGCATGAACGAAGCCCTGCTGCGGCATGCCGCCGGCCAGTGCTTGGCGCGGGGCGTGCGCAGCGTCGAAGTGCGTGTCGGCGAGGCCCGCGGCTCGGTGCCACGCGGCGACGGCACGCGCATGCTGGTCAGCGCCGATGCCGTGCTGGGCACCATCGGCGGCGGGCACCTGGAGTGGCAGGCCATAGCGACCGCGCGCCGCCTGCTGGCAACACCGGCGTTCGCGCCGCTGACGCAGACCATCGCACTCGGCCCGACGCTGGGCCAATGCTGCGGCGGCGCGCTGAGCCTGCACTTCGCAGCCTTCGATGCGGACGCGCTGGCCCGCTGGCCGGCGCCAGCGCCGCAGTTCACGCTGCAGCTCTATGGCGCCGGCCATGTCGGCCGCGCGATCGCCAGGCTGCTCGAAGGCCTGCACTGCCGGGTGCAATGGATCGACGAACGCGAAGACGAGTTTCCAGGCGAAGCGTCGGCGCCGCACATCGAGCGGCTGTGCGTCGAGCCCGTCGAAGCCGAAGTCAGGGCCGCACCGCATGGATGTTATTACCTGGTGCTGACCCACAGCCACGACCTGGATCAGCGCATCACCGAAGCGATCCTGCAGCGTGGCGACTTCGGCTACCTGGGCCTGATCGGCTCGGCCACCAAGCGCGCGCGTTTCCTGCATCGATTCGAACAACGTGGCATCCCGGCCGAGGTCCTCGCCCGCCTGACCTGCCCGATCGGCGTGCCGGGCATCGGCGGCAAGGAGCCGGAGCTCATCGCGATTGCGGTGGTGGCGCAGTTGCTGCAGCAGCAGCACGCAGTCTGAGCAAATCGCGCAGCGCCAGCGCCGCACAGGCGCCGAAGAACAGCAAGCCGAAGAGCCCGATCGACCGGTCCTTCAGGGTGTCGGCCGCCAGCGCCATCCATGCGCCGCCGGCGGCCAGCACACCGCCGCCGAGCAGGCTGAACAGTTCGGTGATCACCAGCGCGCTGCGGCGCAGCGCCGACAGCGGCGGTGGCTCGGGCAGCGCAGACCAGGCTGTCGACGGCGGCGACAGCCAGCCGGCCAGTTCATCCAGCGGCTGCGGCCGCTCGTTCGGGTGGAAGCCAAAGGTCCGGGCCCCGGTGTCGATCAGGATCTGGTACACGCCGCCGCGGCTGTCGACCTGGTGTTCCAGCACGAGCGAGTCCTCGCCGGTGAACCGCACCGCACTGCCCAGGCCATGGCTGGTCCAGGCCGCCAGTTGCACCGGCTGCGCATCGGAGGCCGGGCGCCGCCACAGCGTGAGCTCTTCGCACGGTGGGCAGCGCTCGTCGTAGACAGGTGCGATGCGCAGATGCAGCCGGCCGTCGGGGGACCCGACGTGCATGCCATCGGGCTGGTCGCGGAGGGTGGTGGCCGAGCCGGTGTGCGTGTCCATGGGCATCAAGCCTACAGCGCGGGTCAGGCATGCGCGATGCCGTCATTTCGAGGCTTTGTGTCGCTGGCCCGCATGAGCTGTCCTATCGGTGTGCCGGACATCGCCAGCCAAGCGCTGGGCCACATCTGTCGCGGAGAATCCTGCGGCTCACCCGACCCCGCAGGACTGCCGATGCCACGCCCAGCCACCCCCGCGAACCCGACAAGCTCGGCCCCGCAGTGCGTGATGCTGCTGCGCGCCATCAACGTCGGCAAGCGCCAGCTGCCGATGGCAGCGCTGCGCGAACTGGCTGGCACCCTGGGGTTTGCGCACGCACGAACCCACTTGGCCAGCGGCAACCTGGTGGCGCAGGTGTCCGGTGCCTCGGACGCCGCGGCGAAGCGACTGGAGCAGGCCATCACCGAACACTTCGGATTCCACAGCGATGTGATCGTGCGCAGCGCCGACCAATGGTTGAGGTACCTGGCCGACAACCCGTTTGCAAAGGCCTCGGCTGCCGAACCGAACCGCGTGATGCTGCTGCTGGCCAAGCAGGCGCCAGCCGCGCAAGCGGCGGCGCGCTTGAGCGAACGTGCCGTCGCGGGTGAACGCATCCAGGCCGTGCGCGACGGTTTGTGGATCCACTTTCCCGAAGGCCTGGGCACATCCAAGCTGACGCCGAACCTCATCGACAAGAGCGTCGGCGCACCGGCCACCGCACGCAACTGGCGCACGATGCAGGCCTTGGCGCAGATGCTGTCGGCCTGAGCGCGTGAATCGTCGGCGCCGCATTGATGTGCTGCGATCGAGAGATCAATCACGCCTGGGCGGCGTGGCCCGGCTCCGCGCCTGAGGTGCCGATTCAGCGCCGGTTCGCGGCGGCCGGCGGCGGATCCAGCGGAAACTGCGTGCAGCCCAGCTGGCCGGAGATCACGCGGCTGGCCTGCTGCAGCATGGCCACCAGGGCCGGCTCCTTCTCTTCGCTGTAGCGGAACGAGGGGAAGCTGACCGACAGCCCCGCCACCGG
>NZ_DATILJ010000125.1:0-90108 GCF_035476535.1 Aquabacterium sp. | reverse complement strand
ACGAAGCGCAGAACCATCTCGACGATGCTGTCGCGCCGCGCGTCGACGGCACGGGGACTGTCGAGGTCGCGCTTGAAGATCAGGCTGAAGGTGTGTCGATTGGACACATTGAAGAAGCACAGCGCCGAGATCGACATGTGCAGGTCCACCGGGTCGATGTCCTTGCGGAACACGCCGGCCTTCACGCCCCGCTCGTAAGCCGCACGCACGGCATCGATGGCCGGCACGTTGAGCTGCTGGATGGTCTTGCTCTGGGCCAGGAACTCGCCGCGGTGGATGTTCTCGGTCATCACCAGGCGGATGAAGTCGGGGTTGGCCAACTGGTAGTCGCAGGTGAAGCCGACCAGCCGGCGCAGCGCGTCCTCGGGAGCCAGGTCTTCGAGGTGCAGTTCGGCCTCGATGCTGCGCATGCGGCGGTATGCATCCTCCAGCACCGCGACGTACAGCCCCTCCTTGCTGCCGAAGTAGTAATAGATCATGCGCTTGCTGGTGCGCGTGGCATCGGCAATGGCATCGATGCGGGCACCGGCCAGGCCCTTGTCGGCGAACTCGCGCGTGGCCACGGCCAGGATGTCGGCGGTGGTGCGCTCGGGGTCGTTGGTACGCCCGGCTTCAGCGTCACCCGCCGCCGCTGCAGCCGTGGGCGGGCGGCCGCGCGGCCGCCCGGATGGCTTGCGCAGTTCGGGCGGTTTGGGCGGCTTTTGTACTGCTTGGTTCATATTGAATCAAGCTTACCCGAACTTCAGCGGCCCACCGCTGGCCGGCGGGCACGGCACGCTAACGCTGGATCGGCGCGGCAGCCAAGGCGGTGGGGCTCGGGCCCCTGCTCATCCGTCCGCGCGTGACGCGCTCGCCGTCACTTCGACGCTGCCGCGGAAGCCGGCGCCGCGCCCGAGGCGGCCGGTTCGGCCGAATGGCTGCTGCTCTCGATGCCGTGCTTTTCACCGCTCAGGTCCACGTCGCCGCCGGCCTTCTTCAGCACGATCAGCGCAATCGCCGCGAAGACGACAAATCCAACCAGCAGTTTCCACATGACAAGGTTCCGAAAGTTCGAGGGTGGCGTGTGGGTCCGGTCCGGGTGGGCCCACACGCCACCCTCGCAGGTGGCGGGCACGGGGTGCCGATCAATCAAACATCAGTCGATCAGTCCTTGGCGTAGATGTCGACGTCCTTGGTCTCCTTGACGAAGAGCAGGCCGACCACGAAGCACACCGCGGCGATCACGATCGGGTACCACAGGCCGTAGTACATGTTGCCGTTGGAGGCCACCATCGCGAAGGTGACCGACGGCAGCAGGCCACCGAACCAGCCGTTGCCGATGTGGTACGGCAGGCTCATCGAGGTGTAGCGGATGCGTGTCGGGAACAGCTCGACCAGCATCGCCGCGATCGGGCCGTAGACCATGGTCACATAGATCACCAGGATGGTCAGGATGCCGACGATGGTCCACCAGTTGCCGCCCATGAACGGAATCGGCGCCGCCTTCGGCGGGTAGCCGGCAGCCTTCATCGCATCGGCCACATCCTTCTTGAACGCGGCGACGGCCTTGGCCGAAGCCTCGTCGAACTTGTGGCCGCCGGCCATCACGGTGGCGGTCGGCGGCGTGATCACCTTCTCGCCGATCTGGATGGTGGTGGAGCCGTCCGTCGTCGCCTCGTTGGCATAGCTGGCCGAACTCTGCGTCAGCGCACGCTTGGCGATGTCGCAGGCCGAGGTGAAGTCCACTTCACGGGCGATCGGGCTGCCCTGGAACGAACAGGTCTTCGGGTCGGCCTTGACGGTGATCTGCGCCGTCGCCTGGGCCTTGGCCAGTTCGGGGTTGGCGGCAGCGGTCAGCGCCTTGAACAGCGGGAAGTAGGTCAGCACCGCCAGCGCCATGCCGGCCAGGATGATCGGCTTGCGGCCGATCTTGTCCGACAGCGTGCCGAAGACGACGAAGAACGGCGTGCCGATGATCAGCGACACGGCAATCAGGATGTTGGCGGTGGCCGGATCGACCTTCAGCGCGCTGGTCAGGAAGAACAGTGCGTAGAACTGGCCCGAGTACCACACCACGCCCTGGCCCATGACCAGGCCGAACAGCGCCAGCGCAACGATCTTCAGGTTCTTCCACTGGCCGAAGGATTCGGTCAGCGGCGCCTTCGAGACCTTGCCCTCTTCCTTCATCTTCTTGAAGGCCGGGGATTCGTTCATCGACAAGCGGATCCACACGCTGATGGCCAGCAGCAGGATCGAGACGATGAACGGAATGCGCCAGCCCCAATCGCCGAAGTCCTTCTCGCCCATCCAGGTGCGCACGCCCAGGATGATCATCAGCGACAGCATCAAGCCCAAGGTGGCGGTGGTCTGGATCCACGAGGTGTAGGCACCGCGCTTGCCGTGAGGTGCGTGCTCGGCCACGTAGGTGGCGGCACCGCCGTATTCACCGCCCAGCGCCAGGCCTTGCAGCATGCGCAGGCCGATCAGGATGATCGGCGCGGCCACGCCGATCGAGGCATAAGTTGGCAATATGCCGACCACGAAGGTCGACAGGCCCATGATCAGGATGGTGACCAGGAAGGTGTACTTGCGACCGATCATGTCGCCCAGGCGGCCGAACACCAGCGCGCCGAAAGGCCGCACGATGAAGCCGGCGGCAAACGCCAGCAGCGAGGCGATGAACGCCGCGCCGGGGTCGAGCGCCGAAAAGAACTGCTTGGCGATGATCGGCGCCAACGAACCGTAGAGGTAGAAGTCGTACCACTCGAACACAGTGCCGAGTGACGAGGCGAAGATGACCTTCTTCTCCTCGGCAGACATCGGCCTGTCGACGCTGCCGGCTTTCAGGGAGGCTGCTGTAGCCATAGATTGAACTCCTCGGTGCCCAACGGGGGGATGAACGGACGCGGCCAAGCGGCTGCGTGGAGGGCGACTATTCGCCCAGGCTCTGACCACCTTCTGACACCAAGCCAACACATCCTGACAAAACCGGGTGCAACCCTAGGGTTCTGTTTCGTGATGTGGGAACACAAGGGAAAACCCACCCCGCAGTTTCGCGTGATGGGCTGTCAGGCGCGTCAGCTGGGGCGTTGCACGCCCTCAGGTTGCCGTGCCGCGGCATCCCAGTCCGGGCCGTCGAACCAGGCATCGCCGGTCAACGCCGCACGCAGCATCGGCAAGGCATCCTGGCCCCAGAACAGCCGGCCGCCGCATTCGATCGTCGGCACGCCGAACACGCCGTGCGCGGCGGCAGCGTCGGTGGCGGCGCGCAGGTCCTGCTTGACGTCCTCGTTCGCCGGATCACGCTGCGGCGCCAGCATCTCGGTCAGCGCGGCCAGCGCCACCGGCTCGTTCGGGTCGGCCCCGTCACGGCACCAGACATGGCGGAACAGCAGCTCGACGGCACGGCGGTTCGGCGTGCTGCCGGGTTCGCAGCAGGCCACGGCCAGCCGCTGCAGCGCCAGCGGGTTGAAGGGATGCGGCCGAGGGATCTGCAGCGTCGTGCCCTGGGCCTGCGCCAGCCAGGCGACATGTCGGTAGGTCCAGGCGCGCTTGGGCGCGATCTCGGCCGGACCTTTCTGGCCCCAGGCCTTCAGCAACCCGGCGAACACCACCGGCCGGTAGTTCACGCTGTAGTTGCAGCCCTCCAGCGCCTGCGGCAGGCGCTCGAAGGCCAGCCAGGCGTAAGGCGAGATCACATCGAACCAGAAATTCAGCGGCGTCATCGTTCAGCCCTGCGCAGGAGGTGGGGTGTCCGTGGCCACAGCGACCGCGGCAGCCTCGGCACGCAGCAGCCGCCATTGCCGGCGGCGATCGCGCACCAGCGCCAGCACCTGGCGCTTGGCCGGGTCATCCAGCTGCGACCAGGCGGCGATCTCGTCGATCGTGCGCAGGCAGCCCTCGCACCAGCCGCTGCCGGCATGCATGCGGCAGACGTTGATGCAGGGGCTGGCCACGCCGGCCGTCATGTCGACACCACCACATCGGCCACCGGCGCGCCGGTGAGCGCCACCAAGTCGTCCGGCGCCAGGCGGAACACGCCGTTCGGATGGCCGGCCGCGGCCCAGATCTCGTCGAAGCGGAACAGCTCGCGGTCGACCAGCACCAACGGCGGCTGGGCATGGCCGACCGGCGACACGCCGCCGATCGAGAAGCCGGTGCGGGCCTTGACGAAATCGGCATCGGCACGGCCGATGGCCCCGACCTGCGCGGCGACCTTCTTCTCGTCCACCCGCTTGTCGCCCGAGGTGATCACCAGCACCGCGATCTCGTCGGCCCGGCGGCGGAAGATCACGCTCTTGGCGATCTGGCCGACCTGCACCTGCAGCGCATCGGCCGCTTCGGCGCAGGTGCGCGCCGAGACCTCCAGCCACAGCGGTGCATGGGCATGGCCGCGCTCGGCCAGCACTTGCGTGACGCGGCGGAAGCCTTCGGGACGTGAAAGCATATCGTCAACCATGTTCGGATCTTCGTTCATGTCGAAACTTCCTCCCTTGGGTGGGGTCACGCGCCAAGCGCACGCTGCAACTGGGACTGCAAGTCCAGCCCGTCCACCAGCCTCTCAATCATTGCGAACACGGCCTTGCCTTCGCTGGCGCGGGCCCAAGCTTCACCCACGGCACGCTTTTCACGTGAATCATCGTTGGTGGCATACGCATCGCCCTTGTACTCAACGATGAACAAACGTCCATCCGTCAACTCGGCCACGAAGTCCGGATAGAAGTAGTCGGTAGCAGTGGGGAGCCAGAAGGAGAACTGCTCCTGCTGCTCGATGTTGCGCACCCAGTGCAGGACTTGCGGCATGCCGTCCAGCGCCTTGGCGCATTCGAACTCCTCACCCTGTGACTTCAGCGCGTGGATGACGTCGAAGTAGTGCTTGCGAAAGATCCAACGGCCCGCATACACGTTGCGCGCCGGATAGTGGCCCGCGGTGTAGCGGAACTGCCAGTCCGGCGACAGTCCAACCGACCATGCGCTGGCTTGCGGTGTGCCCGTGATGTCGAGCATGAGCTGCTCGAAACCCTGCTTGCGGGCTTGTGCCTCCAGGTTGTCGAGCCGATGTGTCGCCGCCTGCGCCAGCGCATGGCGTGCACGCAGCAACCCGGTCAGTGAAAGGCCCTGCTCGTGTCTCAACCGGGCCACCAGCGCAGCCACCCAGCGCCGCAAGCTGTCGTCGGTCAGCGCCGGACGCCGCAGCGCTGTCGACAGCCACAGCACCAGATCGGTTTCCGTGGCGTCGATGGGTACGGCATTCAGCGAGAGCTGTGCGGTCTCTTGCGCCTGGCGCAACTGCACCCGGGCGTCGTTCACATAGATTTCAAACAGGTCGCTCTGCTCCACCAGCCGCCACCCCGGCAGTGCGGGCCGTGGGTCGGCGCACAACAGATCGAAGGCGATCACTTCTTCCAGCGTGTTGCGCTCGAACAGATGCAGCTCGGCTTGGGTCCCGCCCACCGGCCCGAGGCACAAGCGCGGCAAGGCCGCGAAGGGCACGCCGCGCTGGGCGGGTGAGCGCGCGGCAACCACACGTTCGTTGTGCTGGCGCACCTGCGCCGACACTGCGGCGTGCTCGCTGGCCGGCAGCACCGCCAGCACACGCGCGAGTTGCGCGTCGGACATCTCGTCGCTGACGGACACCGCTGCGCCTGCTCCGGGCTCGCGTGGCAGGACCTGCAAGCCCGGTTCGCCCTGCAAGGCGGCGATCGCTTCCGGCGGCAACTCCAGCGTCAGCGTGGGCGGCGTCGATGGCAAAGGCCCGACATCGCCAAACATGTCGGGTGTGCCGGCATCGGGCAGCACCATCGCCGCGGTGCCCAGCGCCTCGAACCCCATGCCCTGAACCATGCGGTCGACCAGGGCCGTGGCAGCCTGCGAGAAGCTTGGCGCCACCACATGCGCATAGGCCCGGTTGAGTGCCGGGCTCTTGCGGCGGGCCGCATAGGGCATGCGCAGCACACGGCCCAGCAACTGCTCCACATCCTTGCCCGAACGCACGTTCTGCAGCGAACACAGCACGTAGGCGAACGAGCAGTCCCAGCCCTCCTTCAAGGCTTCCACGGTGATGACGTGGCGCACTGGGCAGGCCGGGTCAAACAGATCCAGGCCGTCCAGCCCGCGCTGGTCGCCGGTGGCGATGACGATCTCGACCTCAGTGGCCAGCTTTTCGGTCAGCAGATGCTGGCGCAGCGCTTCCGGCGTGACCGGACCGGTCTTGTCCTGTGCCTGGAAGAGCACGATGGGGCGCAGGTAATTCGCTTCATGCGCGGCCTCGGCCTCCAGGTGACGGCGCCGCAACACGGCGTCCCGAACTGCGTCGGGCCAGGCCTTGTGCTCGGCCAGCATCACCGGCAGCTTGATCATGTCCTCGGCCTGCAGTTCGCGCGCACTCACGCTGTGCAGCACGTTGGTCTTGCGCGGCACAGGTGTTGCCGTCAGTTCGAGGATGGCGCTGGGCGCAAAACGGCGCAGCGTTTCGAAGGTGGTGTCGGTCTTGGCGTTGTGCGCCTCGTCCACCACCACCAGGGGCCGCATCAGCGCCAGCAGGTTGGCCAAGGAATGCTTCACACGGCCAAGGTCGGAGGTGCTCAGGAAGGTCTGCCCAGGGTCCGCCAGGTCGTCGGCACTGACCTTGTCGAGCGCAGCAAACGCCGCCGGCCCGATCGAGGCGCGCAAGTGTGCAAAGTGGGCGTCGAAGTCTTCGCTGAATGCATAGACATTGCGGCCCTGTGTCTGCCGCACCCGGAAGCTCTGCATCGTGGCCACCAGGACGAGCGCCTTGCGGCCCATGTCCTGCGGCGCGATCGTGGGCGCGGCATCCAGGTCCAGCACGGTCAACGCCTGGCCATAGGCCGCCTCCAAAGCCTGCCGATATGGGTGGCCGGGTTGCCGCAGGGCCTTGAGGGTTTGGTCGCGGATGGTGGTGGAAGGCACCAGCCACAGCGCCAGCGGAAAGTCCACCTGCGCCCACAGCCTTGCCATCAGCGGGATGGCATGCGCGGCCAGCAGCGTCTTGCCGCCGCCGGTGGGAATGCGCAGGCACACGCAAGGCGTGTCACCAAAGGGCTCCGCTCGATAGGGCACCGTGATCACGCGCTCACCCGCCGCCGGCACGGGTGTCTGGCGCTGCATCTCAATCGCCCAGGCCGCTGCCAGGGACCCGGTGTTCAGCGCAGCACGGAGCAGACGCGCGAGACTGGCCAGTGCCTGGGCCTGGTAGGTCTTCAGTTGGAGTGCGGACATCGTCATTGATCCGCCGAGGCGGCGTATTCATGGACAGTCAATGCGCGGCGCTCGAGCGATTGGCACAAAAGGCGATCGAAGCAAGCATTGGAAGAAATAAATTCCAGACAAATCAATAGGTTACGGAACTCATTGGCGCAAGTCGGCACAAGCCCACGCACCATTGGCACAGCACCGCCGGCGTTCATCGCTGCACCAATGCCCAGCGCGCCGCCTTGGTGGCGCCGCCCACGTTCTGAATCTCGCCGCGGCGCGTCAGCTCCTGCAGCAAGGCCTTCACATAGGCACGGCGGCGAGTGTCGCCGACCACCGTGGCCGGCAACTTGTCCAACAACAGCCGGTTGATCTTGGCCCGCGGCTGCGGCCCCAACGCCAGCAGCTTGAGCACCAACGCCCGGAAATGTGCGGTGTCCAGACCACTCGCATCGACGTATTCCGTCTCGCGATCGGTGGCGGTGGCCACACCGGCAGAAATCGTGGTGCGGGCGCCTCGCCCTTCGATCAGGCCCCGCAAGCGCAGCTGTCGCCGCTGCTCGGCCGTCAGGTCATGGCCCTTCTGCAGGTGGTCCAGCAACAGCACGGTGGCCAGATCGATGTCGCTCTGCTGCATCAGCAGCCGGCTGTAGTCCAGGCTCAGGGACTGCCCCAGGACATTGAACACCGTCCTGGCTGCCGTAGACCCCACGTAATCAGGCAGCGGCAGGTAGCGCTCACGCTGGATGCGCACCATGTCGCTGATGCCGAAGCCCGCCTTGTCGATCATGCCGATCTCGTCCATGGCGGTGGCCAGGCACGCGTTTCGGTAGCGGCTGGGTGTGCGCAGGCCCTGGAAATAGTCTTCGGGTTGGCCATCGACAAAGCCGCCGGCATTGATCAGGCACAGCCGCGCCGGCCACTCTTCCACCACGATGCGTTCGGCGCGCGAATAGTCCTGATGCGCTATGCAGTTGTGCAGGGCCTCCAGCACCAGCCGGGTTTCATAGCGCGGTAGCTGCACGGGGATCAACTGCGATTCAGGCACCAGCTTGATGATCGGATTGCGGATCTGCCGCATCAAGGCCGTGGTCGACAGCAGGAACGGCGGGCCGAAGTGCTGCACCGCACGCTCGGCCGGCAGCTTCCAGGTGATCTCGGCCGGATTCGGCGCCAGCAGCGGCACGCTCCCGGTGCGTCCCAGCAGCAACAAGGCGGCGCGCGTGATGCCGCCCTGCAGCGTGAGCCGCGCGCGGTCCAGGAAGACGCTGTCGCTCCAACCCGGCACCTCGGCAGCCCACTTGCTGCGGGCGTGCTTGGCGGCGTACTGCGCGCGCGCCAGGGACAGCGCCGCCGGATCCAGGTCGGTCAAGCTCGCCGCCTCCACCACCACCGCACTCCAGTCCTCCCCGGCCAGCGCTTCCGCCAGGATCGCCGCCAACCTGTCTTCGCGCAGCGGCACCAGCTTGTCGTGGTCGCGCTGCCAGGCCATGTCATGCGCATGGACGGGCCGGCGCGGCGCGTGCCGCGGCACGTGCAGCACCCACACGGCCGCACCGGTATCGTCGGCCCGCAGGACCTCGACATGCAGGCCCAGCGACGGCAGGTTGGCGCAGCGCCCGAGCAAGCGATACGGCAAAGTCTCCGGCGTGTAGTCGGCGGGGTCGGCCAAGCCGACGGGCGCGAGTGATCCGTCTTCCACGCCGATCAGCACGCAACCGCCGTCCATGTTGGCCAGGGCCGAGACATAGCAAAGCAGGTCTTCGCCCTTGGCGCCCGACACGTTGTGCTTCAGGCCGCGCCAGCCCTTCCATTCGTGCCGCTCGTTCTCGACCGGATAGCGTTCGCGCAACAGGCGCTGAAGTTCTGCCGCCGTCATGCCCGGGGTCACTTCGCCGCCAAGTCGTAGGGAATCTGGCGGAACACCAGGCCCTCGGCCTCCAGCCGCGCGCTGCCCAGGCGGCAGGCTTCACCGTAGACCACCTTGGGACCGGCGTGGGGGCACGCAGCCTTCAGTGCTTGCAGCACCGTGAGGGTGAGCAGGTTGCCGCCCTCTGGCCGGCGGTCGCCCAGGATGCCGTTGTAGAGCAGGTAGACCGCCAGCCCGTCGTGCACGCCCAGCAGCGGCGTTCCAGGCACGGCACCGGGCAACGGGCTCACATAGGCCTGCCGGGTTTCCTGCTGCCAGACGAAAGCCGCCAGCGATGCAAAGCGCACCTGCGGGTTGATGCGGCCATCGGCGCTGAACACCGGCTCGGACAAGCGCCCAAAGCGAAAGCCACCGCCGCCCTGCCAACCCACTGCGGGGCTGATGCCACCTTGTTCGCCGGCAAGCACCTTCTCCAAGCGCGGCAGGCAGTGGCTGACCGCGTGATCACCCATCTCGATGCCGATCCGGCGCCGGCCCATCTTGTGCGCGACCGCCGCGGTGGTGCCGCTGCCGAGGAAGGAGTCCAGGACAAGGTCATTGGGATTGGAGCAAATGTGCAGGATGCGCTGGAGCAACTGTTCGGGCTTGGGTGTAGCGAATGGCTCGATCTCGGGCAGCAGCTTTGAAAGGTGGTCCCGCTTGGCAGCTTGATTTGTCCCGGCGTCTTCCGCAGGCCACCAAGTGCGGGGCGCCACCCCCTCGCGTACTTCAGTCAGGTAGCGCTTGATCACAGGAAGGCGGTCGCCATCCTTGCCGAAATAGACTCGCCCCTCGGTGCGCGCACGTTCAAACGTCTCAGGCGAAAACGCCCAATAGCGACCTTGTTTCGGGACGACTTTGCGCCCAGAGGGCAACTCGATCAAGAACCGTTGCTTCTCCGAGCCGCTCTTTGCAGTTCCGTCATCGCCCTGTCGCCACGGACCACGCGGGTCACCATCGGGATTCTGAAACCTCCCGGCCTGCGTGTCACTGCGGACGAGCAGATTGCGCGTCTCGGACCAGCGCCTTCGGTTGATCGCAAACGACAGCACCATGTCCTGCGACGTCGAAATGTCTGCGTCACCTCGCCCCCCCTTGTCCTTCTCCCAGGCGATCGTGGCAATGAAGTTCGCCCGCCCAAACACCTCATCCATCAACACCTTGAGGTAGTGCCCCTCGTTGTCGTCGATGGTCACCCAGATGCTGCCGTCCTCGCGCAGGAACTCCCGTAGCAGTTGCAGCCGCGGCAGCATCATGCTCAGCCACTGGCTGTGTTCGAGGTTGTCGTCGTAGTGCTCGAAGGCACTTTTGGTGTTGTACGGCGGGTCGATGAAGATGCACTTCACCTGCGCGCGGTACAGCGGCAGCAGAGCCTTCAGCGCGTCGAGGTTGTCGCCCTGCACCAGCAGGTTTTGCGGGTCACCGCTGCCATGGCTGGAGACCGGTTCGATCAGCCGGTAAGGCACCTGGTCGGCGATGCGAAATGCGGCGTTGCGGTTGAGCCAGTCGAGGGTGGGCATGGCGTGATTGTGGCCGGGCCCTCAGCGAAGCCCCCGCCCCCTGCCCGCCCGCTCACGCAAAGACCTTGCCCTGCCTAGTCAACAAGGCCTTGCCCGCGCGCGACACTGGCGCGCGGCCCAGCACCTCGGAAATGAAACCACCGGCCTGCACCAGCGCCTCCAGGTCGATGCCGGTCTCGATGCCCATGCCCTGCAGCATGAACGCCACGTCCTCGGTGGCGACATTGCCGGTGGCGCCCTTGGCATAGGGGCAGCCGCCGAGGCCGGCGACGCTGGTGTCGAAGGTGTGCAGGCCGATCTCCAGGCAGGCGTAGATGTTGGCCAGCGCCTGGCCGTAGGTATCGTGGAAATGGCCGCTCACTTCAGCCATTGGAAAATGCCGCAGCGCCCGCTCGATCACCGCCTGCACCTTGCGCGGCGTGCCGACGCCGATGGTGTCGGCGATGCCGCAGTGCTGCACGCCGATGCCCTTCATCAGCCTGACCACATGCTCGACCTCGTCGGCGCTGACTTCGCCTTGGTAGGGGCAACCCAGTGCGCAGGACACCGCGGCGCGCACCTTGAAGCCGGCCTCGCGCGCAGCGGCCACGACCGGCGCAAAGCGCTCGATGCTCTCTTCGATCGAGCAGTTGATGTTGCGCTGGCTGAAGGCCTGGCTGGCGGCGCCGAACACCACGATCTCGTCCGGCCGCGCCGCCGGCCCGGCGGCCAGCATGGACTCGAAGCCGATCATGTTCGGCACCAGCACCGAATGGCGCACGCCGGTTGGCCGCGCGATCGCGGCCATCACCGCCGCGTTGTCGGCCATCTGCGGCACCCACTTCGGGCTGACGTAGCTGGTGACCTCGATCTCGCGCAGGCCGGCCGCCTGCAGCCGGTGCACCAGCGCCACCTTGTGCTCGGTGCCCACCGGCTGCTTTTCATTCTGCAGCCCGTCGCGCGGGCCCACGTCTACCAGAGTGACTCGGCTCGGAAACATGATTCTTGCCTTCAAGTTAGGGGGTGAGTCTACGCACCCGTTACATCACTTTTCAAACGGCGGTCCAATCGCCCCCATGAAGGGGATGCTGCCCGGGATGACAGCGCCGAGAATCGCGCCAGCACAGAAGACTCATCTCAAGAAAGTTCATCGTGTCACACAGCCCCAGCCCCTTGCAGATCGCCACCAAGATTCATTTCTACCTGATGCGCGAGCTGGGGCAGGGCATCGACGTTGAAAAGATGCTGAAGCAACCCCGGTATGCGCGCGACGTGCTGCTGGTGTGTGATGCCTGCACCGGCACCGAACTGGCCCAGCTGGCGGTGCAATACCGCAGCGTGCGCGATCTGTACAAGCGCCTGGACCAGCAGCAGGCCATGCAGCCCGGCCATGCCGCGCACCCCACCGAGTGGTCGAAGAACACCACCGGCTTTGGTGTCTCGCGGCCGATGGAAGACTCAGGCCCAGCGCCCGACGGTACGCAGCCGCCGGAAGAACAGCGCAAAGGCTGGCTCTCCCGGTGGCGCCAACGCTGAGCCCTGACACCGCGCCCCCTCAGGCCGGCTGCAAGCGCAGCAACTCACCACCTTCGGCGACCTGGTCGCCCACCGCATAGAGCAACTCAGCCACCACGCCGTCGCGCGGCGCGCTGAGCGTGTGCTCCATCTTCATCGCCTCCATCACCGCCACCGGCTGGCCCTTGCTCACGGTGTCGCCGGCCTGGGTCAGGAAGGCCACCACCTTGCCGGGCATCGGCGCGGTCAGGCGGCCACCCTCGGCGGCGCCTTCACCGGCATGGGCGATGACGTCGATCTCGTGCGCCACCGCCGAGCCTTCGGCCGAGAACACGGCGACGCGTTCACCGTGCACATGCACGTTCAGCTGCAAGCGGCGATCGCCCAGCGTGATGTCATGACGGGCATCGCCCAGACTGCGGGCGGTGAAGGGCCAGACCTGATCGGCGATGTGCAGGCGCAGCGCGCCGTCGTGCAGCCGCGCCAGCGCCACCGCGTGGTGCGTGCCGGCATGCTCGATGTCGAAGTGCCGGCGCGCGCCGCCATGCAAACGCCAGCCGTCGCGGCGTGACCAGGGGTCGGCACCGGACAGCGCCTGCTCGTCGGCCAGCGCATGCGCCACCACGCCGGCGGCCACCACCTCCAGCGCCAGCGGCGGCTGGTTCAGCACCGTGGCAGCTTCGCGTTCGATCAGTGCGGTGTCGAGATCGGCGGTGGCGAACGAGCGCGAGTTGACCACCCGGCGCAGGAAGGCCACGTTGGTGTGCAGGCCCACGATCTGCGTGGCCTGCAGCGCCGCATCCAGCCGCGCCAGCGCCTGCGCGCGGTTGTCGCCCCAGACGATCAGCTTGGCGATCATCGAGTCGTAGTACGGGCTGATCGCATCACCCTCGCGCACGCCGGCGTCGACACGCACGTCGGCGGCATCGTGGAAGGGCTCGCCATCGGCATTGCGGCTGAAGGCCACATGCGCCGGCCAGCGCAGCACATCCATGCGGCCGGTGGCCGGCAGGAAGCCGCCATCGGGGTTCTCGGCGCAGATGCGCGCCTCGATCGCGTGGCCGGTGATCTTCAACTGCTCTTGCGTGCACGGCAGCGGCTGGCCGGCGGCCACGCGCAGCTGCCACTCCACCAGGTCCAGCCCGGTGATCGCCTCGGTGACAGGATGCTCCACTTGCAAGCGGGTGTTCATCTCCATGAAGTAGAAGCGCAGGTCACCGTCATCGGTCGGCTCGGCGATGAACTCCACCGTGCCGGCGCCGACATAAGCCACCGCCTGAGCGGCCGCCACCGCGGCCGCGCCCATCTGGGCGCGGCGGGCCTCGCTCATGCCGGGGGCCGGCGCTTCTTCCAGCACCTTCTGGTGGCGGCGCTGCACCGAACAATCGCGCTCGAACAGGTAGACGCAGCGGCCCTGCGTATCGCCGAAGATCTGGATCTCGATGTGGCGCGGCCGCGTGACATAACGCTCGACCAGCACGTGCTGGTCGCCGAAGCTGGACTGGGCTTCGCGCTGGCAGGAGGCCAGCGCGGCGATGAAGTCCTCGGCCTTGTCGACCCGCCGCATGCCCTTGCCGCCACCGCCGGCGCTGGCCTTGATCAGCACCGGGTAGCCGATGCGCTGCGCCTGCTCGGCCAGGAAGCCCGGTTCATTGTTGTCGCCGTGGTAGCCGGGCACCAGCGGCACGCCGGCCTTCTCCATCAGCGACTTGGCGGCGGATTTGCTGCCCATCGCGGCAATCGCCGAGGGCGGCGGGCCGATGAAGGCGATGCCGGCCTCGGCGCAGGCCCGGGCAAAGCCCTCGTTCTCGGACAGGAACCCGTAACCCGGGTGCACCGCCTGCGCGCCGGTGGCTTTCGCCGCTTCAAGAATGCGATCGGCGCGCAGATAACTGTCGCGCGGCGCGGAGCCTCCGATGGCCACCGCCTCGTCGCAGGCCAGCACATGCTTGGCACGGGCATCGGCCTCGGAGTACACCGCCACCGTGCGGATGCCGAGCCGCCTGGCGGTGGCGGCCACCCGGCAGGCGATCTCGCCCCGGTTCGCAATCAGGATCTTCTTGAACATCACGCTGTCTCCATCAAACCATTGCCGCGCCGCCGCTGAAGCGAGCACGGAGCATGCGGATCAAACCCCGCAGGAACTTCATCAGCACCACGATCAGCACCCCCATCAGCACCAGCGCGACGGCCAGGCAGACGAAGAACCACAGCGGATGCGTCCAGGCCAGCCACAGCATCGCCGGCACCGCGGCGTCGCCGAGCAGCGACGCGCCGATGTTCGAGAACGGTTCCGGCGAGGTGTTGATCGCCGCGCGCGTGGTGGCCTTGGCCACATGGCTGGTGGCCGCCAGCGTGCCGCCCAGCAAGGCCGCGATGGTGGCCCACACCGTTGCATCACCGCCCAGCCACTCACCGCCCATGCCGCTGAACACACCGGCCGCCAGCGCGGCGCCGGCGGGAATGCGGATCACCGTGTGCAGCGCGTCCCACAAGGAATCGACCGCCGGGATCTTGTCGGCCAGGAACTCGATCACCAGCATCAGGCCCGACGCGCCCAGCACCAGCGGGTGCTGCAGGATCTGCAAGCCCGGCGGCAGCGGCAGCCAGCCCAGCCAGCCGGCCAGCCCGGTCAGGAACACCACCGCATACAGCCGCAGGCCACTGGCCCAGCCCAGCGCCGCGGCCAGCGCGACCAGGTGCGTGGTGTCCAGTTGCGCGACGGCGTTCATGCGGCGCTCAGAGTTTCCAGGCCGGATCGCGCTTTTGCAGGAAGGCCTGCACACCTTCCTTGCCTTCGTCGCTGGCGCGGATGTCGGCGATGCGGCGCGCGGTGTCGGCGCGCACCGCCTCGCTGACGGGCTGGCCGGCAAGGTCCTGCACCAGGCGCTTGCTGGCCTTCACGGCCTGCGGGCCGTTGGCCACCAGTACATCGACGATGCGCTCGAGCTCGGCGTCCAGCGTCTCCGCGCCGGCCAGCACGTGCACGAAGCCCAGGCGGTGCGCTTCGGCGGTCGAGAAACGTTCGGCGGTGATGAAGTAGCGGCGTGCCGCCTGCTCGCCCAGCGCGCGCACGACATACGGCCCGATGGTCGCCGGCAGCAGCCCGAGCCGCGCTTCGCTGAGGCAGAAGTTCGGTCCGTCCGCGGCCACCAACACATCGCAGCAGGCGGCCAGGCCCAGGCCGCCGGCAAAACAATCGCCATGGATGCGGCCGACCACCGGGTGCGGGCAGCTGTAGATCGCCCACAGCATGTCGGCCAGCGCCTGTGCATCGGCGCGGTTCTGCTCCCAGCTGTAGTCCGCCATCGCGCGCATCCAGTTCAGGTCGGCACCGGCGCAAAAGACCTTGCCATGGCCGCCGAGCACGATGGCGCGCAGGTCGGTGTCGGCCGACAACCCATCGAAGGTCTGTCGCAACTCGGCAATGACCTCGCTGTTGAAGGCGTTGCGCACCTCGGGACGGTTGAGGAACACACGCGCTACCGCGCCCTTGCGGGTGACGTCGATCAGGGGGTTTGTCATTCGGGACTCCAGACCACCGTGTCGTCCACGGCATACAGGCGACAGGCCTGCTTGGCGAACCTGGCGCAGGCCTCCAGCGCGCGGCCCAGCGGACGCAGGCTCTCCGCGGCCGAGGCCCAGCTGCCATTGCCGGCATGCAGCGCAAAAGCCTTGGGCGGCGGCGCCTTCAGCCAGGCCAGGTAGCCCTGCCGCGCGCGCTCGCTGCGCGTCGGCAGCTTGTCCGGGTCGTCCAGTGCTGCAAAGCCGCTGGCCTGCGGGGAGTCGATGTCGCCCGGCGGGCTGATCAGCTGCTGTTTGTCGACCGGCAAGCCCGCCGCGGCAATGGCGCTCATCACGCGTGGTACCCACACGGCCAGGCCGGCGCGGCTGCCGAACATCGCATGCGCATCGCTGCCGAAGCTGCCATAAGCCACCAGTTCGGCGCGGCCACCGCTGTCGACATAGCGCTGGTGCGCTTCCTGGAACAAGGCCGGTGGAAAGTAGCTGTCGTTGTCGCCATAGAACCAGATCGACGGCAGCTTCGCGTCCGCGCCATAGGCCGCGAACGCCGAGACCATCGAGCGCTCCCAGCCCAGGCACGAGCTTTTGCGCAGGCCGCCGGCAAAGTTCACCAGCAGGCGCGTGCCCGGATGCGGCTGCATGCCGTAGGCCAGTGTGCTCAGGCCGCCATGCGACTGGCCCATCACGATGTTGCGCGACACGTCGGCCCAGGGCTGCGTGCCCAGCCAGTCCAGCGTGCGGCGCACCGAGATGGCCTGCAACTCGCCGTTGCTGCCGATGTGGCAGCCGGCGCCAATCTCGTTGCCGCCGGACTTGGAGAAGCCCTGCCGCATCGGCACCACCACGGCATAGCCGCGCTGCACGAATTCGCGCGCGGCCAGCAGCGGGCGGTAGCGCGGCTGCAGATGGGCATTGCCGAGCGCGCGGCCGTGGTTGATCACGGCGATCGGGAACGGCCCGTCGCCGGCCGGCTTGAACACCGTCACTTCCAGCGCGGGTTCGGTGAAGCCACCGGCCGGCACGCGGGTGACGAACTCGCCCAGCGAAGTCGCCAGCGCGGGCTCCGCGGGCGCTGCCGTGGCGCCAGGGGCGGAGGCCGCGGGCTCCTGGGCCTGCAGCGGCACGCCGGCCCCGGCGCACAGCACCAGCACCGCCGCGCGCAGCCAGGCGCTCAGGCGACGGTTCATGGCGTCGCCACCTTCGCGGGCCGCGTCGTCGAACCGCGGCGGTAGGCGCCAATCGCCTCGGCCGTGCGCCAGGCCGGCGGCGCTTCGGCGGTGGCCCAGGTTTCGCTGAGCGCGCTGATGCGCCCGGCGGCGAAAGACCACAGCGAATGCGCGATGAACAGCTGGTCACCATGCCGCACGTCGACCATCGAATGCACGCGGCCATCGGCCATCGGCGTGACCTCGTGCACCTGGATCGTCCAGCCTTCGGGGTAGATGGCGTTGACGCGGATGATGGCGTCGGCGTCGTCGCAGTATTCGTCGCTGGCCACCCAGTGCAGGCGTGCATCGTCGGCGAAGAGTTGGCGCGCGGCCGCCCAGTCGCGTGCTTCGAAACAGGCCCACAGCGTGCGCACCAGCGCCGCATGGTGTTCGGCATCCTGCTCGTGCAGTGCCGCGCTGGCCGCATCCAAAGGCTTGAGCATGATCACGCTGCGGTAGGTCTTGCCGTCCCACTGCACCTGCGCCACATCGCGGAAGCCAGCGCGTTGGTAGCGCTGGCGCAGGTGGCTGGCCGGCATCGCCGTGTCCAGCGCCAGCGCGCGGTGGCCGTGCGCGCGCGCCCAGTCCTCGCAGGCGTGCATCAGTTGGGCGCCGAGGCCGCTCCCTTGCACATCGGGGTCCACCGCGTACTGGTGCAGGTGCGCCACATCGCGGCGGAAGAACCACGGCGTGGCCCGCGCCCAGCGGTGGCGGTTGGGGTCGAACATGCCGTTGACGGTCACAGTGCCGACGATGCACTCGCCCTGCAGCGCGACGAAGCATTGACCGCGGTGCACACGCACCTGCGTCATCTCCACCGCCTGGTCCACCGCGGTGAAATTCATGCCGGCGGCACCCAGCGGCGCATAGGCGCGGTGCAGCAGCGCCGTGATTTTCACCATCGAGTCGTGCTCGGCCAGCGGCCGGATGTGGACGTGGGTCATGAGCGCAGGCTACATCCGGAACACACCAAACTTCGTCTCGGGAATCGGCGCATTGAGGCTGGCCGACAGCCCAAGAGCCAGCACACGGCGGGTATCGGCGGGGTCGATCACGCCGTCGTCCCACAGCCGCGCGCTGGCGTAGTACGGGTGGCCCTGGGTGTCGTACTGCGCGCGGATCGGCGCCTTGAAGGCCTCTTCCTCGTCGGCGCTCCAGGCGCCGCCCTTGCCTTCGATGCCATCGCGCCGTACGGTGGCCAGCACGCTGGCGGCCTGCTCGCCGCCCATCACGCTGATGCGCGCGTTCGGCCACATCCACAGGAAGCGCGGTGAGTAGGCGCGGCCGCACATGCCGTAGTTGCCGGCACCGAAGCTGCCGCCAATGATCACGGTGAATTTCGGCACCGCGGCGCAGGCCACGGCGGTGACCATCTTCGCGCCGGCACGGGCGATGCCGTCGTTTTCGTACTTGCGGCCGACCATGAAGCCGGTGATGTTCTGAAGGAAGATGAGCGGCACCTTGCGCTGGCAGCACAGTTCGATGAAGTGCGCGCCCTTGTTCGCGCTCTCCGCAAACAGGATGCCGTTGTTGGCGACGATGCCCACCGGCATGCCTTCGATGTGCGCGAAGCCGCAGATCAGCGTGGTGCCGTAGCGCGACTTGAACTCGTCGAACTCGCTGGCGTCGACGACGCGGGCGATGATCTCGCGCACGTCGTAGGGCCGGCGCGTGTCGGTGGGCACGATGCCGTGCAGTTCTTCGGTGGCGTACTTCGGCGGGCGCGGCGGCAGCAGCGCCATCTGCACGTCCTTGCGCCAGTTCAGCCGGCCGACAGCCTGACGGGCCAGCGCCAGCGCATGCAGGTCGTTCTCGGCCAGGTGATCGGCGACGCCCGACAGCCGCGTGTGCACATCGCCACCGCCCAGGTCTTCGGCACTGACGACTTCTCCGGTCGCGGCTTTGACCAGCGGCGGCCCGCCGAGGAAGATGGTGCCCTGGTTGCGCACGATGATGGTTTCGTCGCTCATCGCCGGCACATAGGCACCGCCTGCCGTGCACGAGCCCATCACCACGGCGATCTGCGGGATGCCCTGACCGCTGAGATTGGCCTGGTTATAGAAGATGCGGCCGAAGTGATCGCGGTCGGGAAACACCTCGTCCTGGTTCGGCAGGTTGGCGCCGCCGGAATCGACCAGGTAGATGCAGGGCAGGCGGTTCTGCGCCGCGATCTCCTGCGCGCGCAAATGCTTCTTCACGGTGATCGGGTAATAGGTGCCGCCCTTGACCGTCGCGTCATTGCACACGATCAGGCATTCGACGCCAGTGACCCGGCCGATGCCGGCGATCATGCCGGCGCAAGGCGCCGCGTCACTGCCATCCTTTTCCGGGTACATGCCGAAGGCGGCCAGCGGCGCGATCTCGAGGAAGGGCGTGTCCGGATCCAGCAGGCGCTCGACACGTTCACGCGGCAGCAGCTTGCCGCGCCCCAGGTGCTTGGCGCGCGCCGCCTCGCCGCCACCGTCGACGATGCGCGCCAGCTTGGCATTCAGGTCATCGACCAGCACGCGCATCGCCGCGGCATTGGTCTTGAACTCTTCGGAACGCGGGTTGAGCTTGGCTTCGAGCACGGTCATGCGGGTCTCCTGGGTCCTTGTTCTGTGATGGCCTGTGTCACGACTTCAAGCCGTGCGGCCGACGCTGATCTTCAGCGCGTCAATCATCTGCTGGCGCATCACGAATTTCTGCACCTTGCCGGTGATCGTCATCGGCATCTCATCGACGAAACGAATGTAGCGCGGCACCTTGTAGTGGGCGATCTGGTCGCGGCAGAAGTCGCGGATCTCCTCCGCCGTGCAGGCCTGGCCGGGCTTGAGCACGATCCAGGCGCAGACCTCCTCGCCGTACTTGGCGTCCGGTACACCGAAGACCTGCACCGACTGCACCTTGGGGTGGCGGAACAGGAACTCTTCGATCTCGCGCGGATAGACGTTCTCGCCGCCGCGGATCAGCATGTCCTTGACGCGGCCGACGATGTTGCAATAGCCCGCCTCGTCGATCGTCGCCAGATCGCCGGTGCGCATCCAGCCCTCGACGATGGCCTCGGCAGTGCGCTGTTCGTCGCCCCAGTAACCCTGCATCACCGAGTAGCCGCGCACCCACAGCTCGCCGGGTTGACCGACTGGCAGCGTGCGCCCATCGACGTCCACCACCTTGGCCTCCAGGTGCGGCTGGATGCGGCCGACGGTGGCCACGCGGCGCGCCAGCGGGTCGTCGGTCGAGCTCTGGAACGACACCGGCGAGGTCTCGGTCATGCCGTAGGCGATGGTCACTTCCTGCATGTGCATCTCGGCAACGACACGCTTCATCGTCTCGATCGGGCAGGGGCTGCCGGCCATGATGCCGGTGCGCAAGCAACTCAGGTCGAAGCTCTTGAACTGCGGATGATCGAGCTCGGCGATGAACATCGTCGGCACGCCGTGCAGTGCGGTGCAGCGCTCTTCGGCCACCGCGGCCAGTGTGGCGCCGGCCTCGAAGCTTTCACCCGGGAAAACCATCGCCGCACCGGTGGACACGCAGGCCAGCACCGCCAGCACCATGCCGAAGCAGTGGTACAGCGGCACCGGAATGCACAGCGCATCGGCCTGCGAAAAACGCATCGCTTCGGCAATGAAACGCGCGTTGTTGATGATGTTGTGATGCGTCAGCGTCGCGCCCTTGGGATGGCCGGTGGTGCCGCTGGTGAACTGGATGTTGATCGGCTGGCTGGCCTGCAGCGCGGCCGCCGGGGCTGTTGCGTCACGCCGCAGCAGGTCGGCGTAATTCAGCATGCCGGGTGTGCGCGGCTCACCCATGCGGATCACGCTGCGCAGGTCCGGCAACCGCGCCGCCTGCAACTGGCCGGGCGCGCAGTGCGCGAGCTCGGGCGCCAGCGTCTGCAGCATCTCGAGGTACTTCGAGCTTTTCAGTTGCTCGGCCGAGATGATCGCGCGGCAGCCGGAGAGTTTCAGCGCGTATTCCAGCTCGGCCAGCCGATAGGCCGGATTGATGTTGACCAGCACCAGGCCCAGCCGCGCCGTGGCGAACTGCGTCACCAGCCATTCGGCGCGGTTGGGCGACCAGATGCCCACGCGCTCACCGGGGCTTAAGGCCAGGCCGTGCAGGCCGGCGGCCAGCGCTTCGACCTCGGCCGCGAACTGCGCCCAGGTCCAGCGCAGGCCCTGCTCGCGGAACACCACCGCCGGGCGTTCGCCGAAGCGGGCCACGGTGTCGGCCAGCAGCTGGGCCACCGTCGTGTCCAGCAAGGGCACATCGGTGCGGCCGCGCACATGCGCGAGCCCGGTGATCGGCAGGACCATGCTCGTCTCCCGGTGGTGGAGTGCGAAGCTTACGCATCCACGGGGTGCAGCGGGCGCCGCACAGGTTGCAAATCGTGCCAATGGCCGCCAGACTGCTGCGCATGACGCGACGATCCTCCGCGGCGCCGGCCGTTTCTCCTGCCGTGACACCGATCGCCTTTGTCAAGGCGATCCTGCTGGCCTACGACAAGTACGGCGCCGATCCCGCCGGGGCGCTGGCACGGGCGCAGATCGCGCCAGCGATGCTGCGCCGCAGCGGCGCCTGCATCACGGCGGCGCAGATGGAGGCCATCTCCGGCTTCGCGATGCAGCAGCTGGACGACGAAGCGCTGGGCTGGTTCTCGCGCCGCCTGCCCTGGGGCAGCTACGGCATGCTGAGCCGGGCCTCGATCAGCGCACCGAACCTGCAGCTGGCTCTGAAGCGCTGGTGCCGCCACCACGGCCTGCTGACCGATGACCTGCAGCTCACGCTGCAGACCGACGGTGCGACGGCGCGGCTGCGCATCACCGAGCAGCGCGCACTGGGCGCCTTGCGCGAGTTCTGCCTGGTCACGCTATTGCGCAATGTGCACGGCGTGGCGTGCTGGTTGATCGATTCACGCATCCCGCTGCAGCAGGTGCTGTTCCCGTTCAGCGCGCCGCCGCATGCCGAGGTCTATCCGCTGCTGTACCCGGGGCCGGTGCGCTTCGACGCCGGCGCGGCCGGTTTCGACTTCGACGCCGCCTACCTGGCCTTGCCGCTCAAGCGCGACGAGCGTGCGCTGAATGCGATGCTGCAGCGTGCCTTGCCGCTGACCGTGCTGCAGTACCGGCGCGACCGGCTGCAGACCCAGCGGGTGCGCCAGTTGCTGCGCGCGCGACCGCAGGCCGCGCACAGCGCGCAGTCGCTGGCGCAAGCGCTGCACTTGTCGGTGCGTTCGCTGCATCGCCAGCTCGCCGAAGAAGGCACTTCGCTGCAGGGCCTGAAGGACGAAGCGCGGCGCGAGCAGGCCCTGGACCTGCTGTGCCGCAGCCGCCGGCCGATCAAGCAGGTGGCGCAGGCGGTGGGCTTTGCCAGCGAGAAAAGTTTCGCGCGCGCCTTCAAGCAGTGGACCGGCCAGACGCCGAGCGAAGCCCGCGCCGCACCCGCGCAAATGCCCAAGGCGCCATGACGCCGGCAGTTCTCGGTCTCGCTCGACACACGCTTTTTGAGCGATAGGTTTCGACATCCCGCGCACGGCCGACCCTCCCTAGATCGCAGCGCTCCGGCGGGGCCACCTTCCGCAATGCGACGGATGTGAGGCCGGGCAGGCCCTCCTACGCTGGTTTGCATCGTTGTCGGCACGCCTGCTGGCTGTGCCGACCCACTACTTCGCCGGGAGCTGCCATGCCCATGCTCGATCTTCGCCTGCAAGCCGCCACGCCGCTGGACGAAGCGGCGCTCGCTGATTTGCTGGCGCTCAATTTGCGAGTTATGTACCGATTGTCCGGTGACAGCTACCGAGTGCGTGGCGACAGCGCCGCGGCCCTGGCCGACGTGGCGGCGCTGCCGTTCGCCAGCAGCGTGACGCCCTTCAACGCCGCCGAGAAACTCGACACCACGCTGGCCGCCATGGCGCAGGCCGTGGCCGTGGCGACCCTCGGCCTGAGGCCCGCCGCCGCCGGCGCCCGGTCTGCCGCCCAGCCACCGGTACGCCTGCTGGTGACGCTGGATGCGCCGCGCGGTCCGGCCACCGAAACCACCAGCGGTGCCGCGGCGCTGGCCGCGGCGACCACCGCCACCACGCTGGAACTGGGCACCATCGGCCAGCTGATCTCGCACGCGCGCCGGCGCGTGGTGATGGAGGTGCCGGCCCACCGTCTCCACGAGGTCGCCGCGCTCGACGGCGTGCTGCAGGTGGAGATCGAGCCGGAGGCACGCCCGCAAGGGCAGCGTCTTGACGCCGCCGGCCGGCATCACGGGCATGACGGGCCTGACGGTGAATGTGATCGGCCGCACGACCAAGGATTTCCGCTTCACGCACGTGGTGCGGCAGGACATCCGCAGCTGAGCCCCGAGGCTCGGCCGCCGCCGGCATCACGCGCCGGCGGCGAGGGTCAGCGCGGATTCTGGCGGATGAAGTCAGCGGCCATGTCGCGCGCCAGGTCGGCCGGCGACAGCGTGTCCAGGCTGCGCAGCAGCAGGCGCATGTCGCGCTGGCTGGTGTAGATCGGCTCGCCGATCATCAGCATCGCCCCCGGGCCGGCCAGGTTGCGCACTGTCGCCAGCGGGTGGGCACGCAGCCGCACCACCAGCAGCTGGGCCTCGTCGTCGGCAAAGATCGTGGTCTCCAGCAGCTGGTCGCAGCCGCCGTCCTGTGCGCGGTCCAGCATCGTGCGCACGTTCGATGGCAGGTCGCGCGCTTCCACCGGCAACGGCAGCCGCAGCACGCGCCAGCCGGCCCGCTGCAACTGCCCGGCCACCTGCGCGTTGAAGAGATTGTTGACCTGGTTCCACGCGGTGTTGGCCTCGTGGTCGTCCAGCGCCAGGTTGCGGCCATGGCCGACCACCAGCGTGCAGGCCGGTTCAGCCGCTCGCAGCGGCGCAGCGGCGGCCAGCGCTGCAGCCAGCAGCAGCGGCGCCAGCCACGCCGCTCGCAGCACCGCAGGCGATCCGGGCCCCGGGCGTCGGCGTGAATGCGTCATCGTCAGACCATTCTGCGCCAGGGCCTGTCGCGCACAGCGCTCCACCGCCACGGCACAGGGGACATGAACGAGCCCAGAGCTTGAACCGCCGTGAGTGCGCCCAGCACTGACGTGGCCCCAGGGTATCCACGGCCCCCATCCAACAGCGCCATCCCCCCGGAACCGGAGGGGGTGGGCGAGCGAACGGGCTAACGATTGACTAATGGTCTTCAGGGAGAGTGGCTCCACACCCTTCCCCACCCCACGGAGCCCGCATGACCCGCCTCACCTTCCGATTGAATCCCTTGGCCGCCGCGCTGACGCTGGTCCTCACCGGCCTGGTCGTGCCGCTGGCGCAGGCCGCTGAAGCGCCGGCCTACGCCTTCACGGGCTCCGGCATCTACTTCGGCGATGCTCCGGTCACCGTCGGCTTCATCTTCACCGCTCAGCAAGCGATGCCGCTGAGCGCGCTGGGGTTTTACGACCACCAGCAGGACGGCCTGAACCAGGCGCATGAGCTTGCGCTGTTCAGCAGCTCCGGCACGCTGCTGGCCACGGCCACGGTGGCGGCCGGCACGTCTGCCCCGCTGATCGGCGAATATCGCTACGCCACGCTGGGCAGCACGTTCATGCTGCAGGCCGACACACAGTACGTGTTGGCCGCGCAAACCGAAGCCACGGATGGCTATCGCTTCGCCAGTGCACCGCTACCGACGCTGACAGTGGATCCCCGGATCACCATCGGCAACAGTGCCGGCGTTTACCACTACGGGCCCAGTCTGGTGTTTCCGCAGACGGTCCTCTATGACATCTATGCCTCACCCAACATGCTGCTGCCGGCGGTGCCCGAGCCCGGCACCTGGGCGCTGATGTTGGCTGGCGTTGCCGCTGTGGCTGGCTTGGTCCGCCGGCGCCGCGCCCTGATCGCGCACCGGGATTGATGCACCGCATCCGCCAGGGCATCTGATGCCGTGGCGCCTGCGGGTGGCCGGCAGCCACCGCAGAGGCCGATAGTTCAGCTCGCGGCCAAAGCCGTGCGCAGCCCTGCGGTGGCCCGCAGCGCACCAACCTCGATGCCGTTCCAGTTCTTCAGCCGCAGCTCGCTGAAGCCGCGCAGGAATTCGCGCTCGCCGTCGTCCAGCCCCGCCAGCGCTTCGATCACCGCGGCCATCACCACCTCGGCCGCGCGGGCGTTGTTGCCGTCGTCCATCTTGATCGCCACGCCCAGGCCTGGGTCGGGCAGCGCGGCGCAGTACACACCTTCGGCGCCGACCTTGCAGAACACCCGCTCGCCCAGCCGTTCCATCACCCGCGTGTCCATGCGCCCGCTGCCGGCAACGAAGAAGGGTGATGCCGCCACCGCCGCGCGCAGCCGCCGTGCGGCCCGGGCATGGCCCTCGCTGAGCCCGAGGCCGGTGCCGATGCGCGCAAAGGCCCGCGCCAGGTTCTGCAGCGGGATGCCGTAGGTCGGGATCGAGCAGCCGTCGGTGCCGACCGGTGCCTGGCGCAGGTCGGCCCCTGTCGTGGCCTGCAACGCGGCGGTGATCTCGCGCATCACCGGATGCGCGGGCTGCAGGTAGCCGCGCACGAAGGCCCGCGGCTCGGCGCCTTGCGCGCGTGCCATCAGGCAGCCGACGCAGATGAAACCGGCATGCTTGCCCGAGCAGTTGTTGTGCAGCGCCTGCGGCTCGCGGCCTTCGCGGGCCAGCGCCTTCATCGCGGTGTCGTTGCTGGGCCAGTGTGCGCCGCATTCCAGCGCGGCGGCATCCAGCCCGGCCTTGGCCAGCATGCTGGCCGAGGTGGCCGCATGGCGCGGCTCGCCGCCATGCGAGGCGCAGGCCAGCGCCAGTTCGTCGTTGCTCAGGCCGAAGGCATCGGCCGCGCCGCTGGCCACCAGCGGCAGCGCCTGCAGCACCTTGACGGCAGAGCGCGGGAAGATCGGCCGCGTGATGTCGCCCAGCGCGAAGCGCAGTGCGCCGTCGGCATCGACGATGGCCAGCGCGCCGCGGTGCACCGATTCGACGGCGTCGCCGCGCAGCGCGTGGACCAGGTCAGGGTTGGTCGGGAAGCTCATGCGGCACTGTAGCGCTGCACGTGCCTGTCCGGTACGCAGGACCGGCCCGGGGACAATCACCCCATGCCCCTGACCGCCCTCGCGCTGGTGCTCGTCGCCGCGCTGCTGCATGCCAGCTGGAACATCGTCGCCAAGAAAAGCAATGGCAGCCGCCATTTCGTGATGATGGGCGCGCTGATGATCATGGTGCTCTGGGCTCCGCTGGGGCTTGTGCTGGCCTGGCAACAGGTGCCGGCCTGGGGCTGGCGTGAATGGGCGCTGCTGCTGGCCAGCGCGCTGGCGCACCTGCTGTACTTCAACGTGCTGCTGGCCGGCTACCGCGCCTCCGACCTGACGGTGGTGTACCCGGTGGCGCGCGGCACGGGTCCGCTGGTGAGCTCGTTCGTCGCGGTGCTGCTGCTCGGTGAGACGCTGGGCGCGCGAGGCGCGGCCGGCGTGCTGGGCATTGCCGGCGGCGTGTTCCTGATCGCCGGCGGGCCCAAGCTGTGGTCGGCGGCGCATGACCCAAGGCAGCGCACCCGCCTGCGCGCCGGCGTGGCCTGGGGCGCCGCCACCGGCCTGCTGATCGCCACCTACACGGTGATCGACGGCTATGCGGTGAAGGTGATGCTGATGTCGCCGATCCTGGTCGACTGGGTCGGCAATGTGCTGCGCATCCCGTTCATGCTGCCGGCGGTGCTGGCCGACCGGCCCGGCTTTGTGCGCGACCTGAAGACGCAGTGGCGGGCCGCGCTGCTGCTGGCCGCGATCAGCCCGGTGAGCTACACGCTGGTGCTGTACGCCGTGCAGATGGCGCCGCTGTCGCATGTGGCGCCGGCACGCGAGGTGTCGATGCTGTTCGCCGCGCTGATCGGCGGCCGCCTGCTCGGCGAGACCGACCGCGGCCTGCGCCTGATCGGCGCGGCCTGCATCGCCGCCGGGGTGATGGCGCTGGCCTGGGCTTGAGCCCGCAGGCGCGCTTCAACGCCGCGTCCGGCCGCGCGCCTGCCACAGCGGCTTCTGCGCCTTCAGGTGCCGCTCGATGCCGTCGTTGAGCCGGCGCCGCAGGTCCTGCACCGCATCGAGCTGGCCGTAGACGCCCGGGAAGCGCAGGTCCAGCCACAGCCACAGCGTGCAGGAGCGCAGCGCCAGCTCCATGCGGTCGAGCCGGCTGTGTTCATCCACTTGCTCGAGGAAGGCCGGCGCCTGGACTTCGCCGTGCCGGGCGTGCTGCCAGGCCCATTCCAGGAAGTCCTGCAACTGCCCTTCGTTGCGCGTGTCGGTGGGGGCCTGGGCGTAGATGAAGCGCTGGTTCAGCGCCAGCGTGGCGGCCACATCATCCAGCCGCGCGGCCAGCTCCAGCATCTGCTCCAGCTTGGCCACCTGGAAGTGCGCATCGTCCAGCCGCAGCTGGTGGATGAAGACATCGAGCACCGCGCGCAGCTTGTTCAGCCCCAGCCGCGCGGCAATGGTCTGCAGGTGCCAGGGACCGGGCGCCACCGGCGCCTTGAAGCCGCGCGGCGCGCGCGGCAGCTTGGGCAGCAGCTCCTTCAGTTCACGCGCGGCGCCGGGCTCGGCTTCGCGCAGCACGCCGACGAAGCCTTCGTCGTGCATGCCGTAGCGGCCGGCACGGCCGGCGATCTGGTGCACTTCGGATTCGTTCAGCGGCCGGTCGCCGACACCGTCGAACTTGCTCATGGTGCTGAACAGCACGCGGCGGATCGGCAGGTTCAGGCCCATGCCGATGGCATCGGTCGCCACCAGGATGTGCGAGGCGCCATTGGCATAGCGCTCGGCCTCGCGGCGGCGTACTTCGGGCGGCAGCGCGCCGTAGATCACCGACACCGGGTGGCCGTTGGCCGCGATCTGGTCACGCAGCATCAGCACGTCGCGCCGGCTGAAGGCCACCACCGCATCGCCGTGCTTGAGCAGCGCGATCGGCACCGCCGCGGGCAGCAGCTGCACATGCTGCTTGCGCTCGAAGGGGCGCACCGTGCAGCTTTCGCCGCACAGGCGCAGCAGGTTCTCGATCGCCGGCACCGCGTAGGCCGAGCAGATGATCAGCAGCTCGTTGGCCGGCACGCCGACGATGGCCTGGGTCCAGGCCCAGCCCCGGTCGGCGTCGAAGAGCATCTGCGCTTCATCGATCACCGCGATGTCGATCGCCTCGCGGGTGTTGACCATCTCGATGGTGCTGGAGACGATGCGGGCATCCGGTGCCGGCACGTTCTCTTCACCCGTCAGCAGTGAGCAGGGCACGCCGCGCGCCACCAGCCGGTCGCGGCCCTCCAGCGCCAGCAGGCGCAAGGGGGCCAGGTAGGCGCCATCACGGGCCAGCGCCAGGCGTTCGAAGGCGGCGTGGGTCTTGCCGCTGTTGGGCGGGCCGACGTAGAGCGTCACCGTGCGCTGCAGCTGGCGCGCGGTGGCAAAGGTGTCGGGGTAGCCCTGGAAGGCCAGGTCGCTGCTCAGGCCCTGCAGCGCTTCCATCTCGCCGACCTGGTGTTCCCAGCGGTCCTGCGCGCGGGTGCAGGCGGCCAGCAGCGCCGGCAGGGCTTGCGGCTGGGCACATTCGGCACGCAAGCGCGGCAGCAGCGAATCGATCTGGTCCGGATGGCCGGACAGGCTGCGCGCCAGCAACGACTCCAGGTGGGCCAGCACCTCCGGGGCCTGCGGCCAGCCCGGGGCCGGGCCCAGCGCCTGCAGCAGTGCATCACGCTCGCCGCTGCGGTAGAAGTCCCACACCGGGTCGGCGGCAATCGGTTCGCGGTAGGCCAGCGCCACTTCATCGCCGGTGGACAGCTGCAGCGGCTGGCTCAGCTGCCGATCCCAGCCGCGGCCGACGCGTGCGATGCCCAGGCCGTCGAGCAGCACGCTGCGCTCCTGCATCAGCGCGCGCACCGTCGGGCCGTTGCCCACCGCCGCCAGGTGCTGCAGCGCGGCGTCCATGTGCTCGGGCGCGATCCAGCGACTGGGCCGTGCGCCGGCGGCGGCTTTCTGCAGCTGGACCAGGCCCAGGCCGTCGAGCAGTTTGTCGCTGCCGGCGTGGCGCTCGTCGTCGTCGAAATCGTCGGGCCGCAGCACCTGCGGCAGGTTGTAGGCCGCCTGGCGGATGCGCGCCACCTGCGCCGCGCCCAGGTGGCGCGGCACGCGCGACAGGTGCGATGGATGCGGCAGCTTGACGCTGTCGGGGGGCAAGGCGGGCGCGTGGTCAGACGCCAGCGCGGGCGCGCTGTCGGGCAGGGTTTCGGGCAAAGTGTCGGGCAAGGGTTCGGGCACGCGGCCGGATGAGGGGGTGCCGCCACAGGCACGCGGGGTGGCGCAAGCGGGGGCACCGGACCCCGCACTCTAGCGCGATGGCCGCGCTGGCCCCCTGCCCGCCGCCCCGCCGGTCACGCAGCGAAGCGTGCGAGACTGCCCGCCACGCCCTCGGACCCCGCTCGTTCCCGCCATGAATCCCGCCCCGCTCACACTGCCCGCACCGGACGCAGCCGACCTGACGCAGATGTTCGCGCTGGCGCCGGTGTCGCTGTGGCTGGAAGACTTCAGCGGCCTCGCGCGGCTGTTTGCGCGCTGGCGCGCCGAGGGCGTGCACGACCTGCGCGCCCACCTGCGGGCCGACCGCGCGCGCATCCACCAGTGCACGCGCGAGCTGAAGGTGCTGCAGGTCAACCGGCGCACGCTGGAACTCTTCGGCGCCACCAGCCAGGACGAACTGCTGGCCGGGCTGGACCGGGTGTTCCGCGACGACATGCTGGACCACCATGTCGAGGAACTGGTGCAGCTGTGGAGCGGCGCGCTGGCCTATGGCAGCAGCACGGTGAACTACACGCTCGACGGCCGCCGGCTCGACGTGGCGCTGCAGGTGCGTGTGCTGCCCGGGCATGAGGCCACATGGGACCGCGTGCTGCTGTCGCTGGAAGACCTCAGCGCGCGTGAGCAGGCGCGCCGCGCGCTGCAACGCAGCGAGCGCTACGCACAGGGCCTGTTCGAACATTCGCCGGTGTCGCTGTGGGTCGAGGACTTTTCCGGCGTCAAGCGCCTGATCGACGAGGTGCGCGCCCAGGGCATCGTCGACTTCCGCGTCTTCACCGATGTGCACCCCGAGTTCGTCGAACGCTGCATGGCCGAGATCCGCGTGATCGACGTCAACAAGCAGACGCTGACGATGTTCCGCGCACCGGACAAGGCCACGCTGCTGCAGCGCCTGCCCGACATCTTCCGCGACGAGATGAAGCGCCCTTTCACCGAGCAGCTGATCGAGCTGTGGAGCGGCAAGCTGCAGCAGCAGCGCGAGACGGTGAACTACGCGCTCGATGGCGAGGTGCTGCACGTGCACCTGCAGTTCGCGGTGCTGCCGGGGCACGAGGAGGACTGGTCGCTGGTGCAGGTGTCGCTGACCGACATCACCGCGCGGCGCAAGGCCGAGGCGTATCTCGAATTCCTGGGCAAGCACGACGCGCTGACCAAGCTGCGCAACCGCTCCTACTTCGACGATGAACTGAACCGCCTGGAGCGCAAGAGCACCTGCCCGGTGGCGCTGCTGGTGATCGATGTGAACGGGTTGAAGCCGGTCAACGACGAACGCGGCCACCGCGCCGGCGATGCGCTGCTGCGCCGGGTGGGCGAGGTGCTTTCCAAGGCGGTGGAGCCGCCGGCCACTGCGGCCCGCATCGGCGGCGACGAATTCGCGCTGCTGCTGCCGATGGCCGATGAACACGCAGCGGATCAGATCGTGGCGCAGATCGGCGCGCTGGTGGCGCTGAACAACCAGTTCCACAGCGGCGATCCGCTGAGCCTGGCGATCGGCGTGGCGGTGTCCTTGCCCGGTGAACGGCTGGAAGCGGCGCTGCACCGCGCGGACAAGCTGATGTACACGCAGAAAAAGGCGTATCACGCGACCGCAGAGCATGACCGCCGCCGCGACTGAGCGGTCGGCCGCGCTGCTGATCGGTGTCGACTTCTCCAGCCGGCCGACGCGGCGCAAGCCCATCGTCGTGGCGGTGGGGGCGCCGCACGCGGCGCTGGTCAAGGTGCTGCGGCTCGAGCGTTTCGAGACGCTGGAGGCTTTCGGCGCCTGGCTGCAGCACACGCCGGCGTGGGTCGGCGGCTTCGACCTGCCCTTCGGGCTACCGCGCGAGCTGGTCGAAACCCTGGGCTGGCCGCTGGGCTGGGCGCCTTGTGTGGCGCATTACGCAGCATTGGAGCGGCCAGCGATCCGCGATACGTTTGCGGCGTTCTGCGCGGCGCGGCCGGTGGGCGGCAAGTTCGCGCACCGGGCCTGCGACGGACCGGCCGGTTCGAGCCCATCGATGAAGTGGGTCAATCCGCCGGTGGCCTACATGCTGCATGCGGGCGTGCCGCTGCTGCGGGCCGCCGAGGCGCATTTTCCGGCACATGAGCAAGTGCGGGCCGACGCGGCGCGGGTGGCGCTGGAAGCCTATCCGGGACTGCTGGCGCGCGAAGTGATCGGCCAGCGCTCGTACAAGAGCGACGATGCAGCCAAGCAGACGCCGGAGCGGCTGATTGCGCGCAAGGACATCGTCGAGGCGCTGGAACAGGGCCGGACACGCTTGTCGCTGCGCTTGAAGCTCACGGCGGCGCAGCGCGATGCCTTGGTGGCGGATGCCTCGGGGGACGCGCTGGATGCCGTGCTGTGCCTGCTGCAGGCGGGCTGGGCGGCCCGCCTGCCGGGGTGGGGCTTGCCTGCCGGCGTGGACCGGCTGGAAGGCTGGATCGTCAGTGCTTGAACCCTGGCAAGACTGAACAGGCCAAGCCGCACCAATAATCGGCCGATGCAATCCGTCTGGCCGCCCGCCGACGCCTGGTTCACCCGCCGGCACTGGACGGCCTTCCCCTTCCAGCACGAGGTCTGGCACGCCATGGCGGAGGGCCGCAGCGGCCTGCTGCATGCCACCACCGGCGCCGGCAAGACCTATGCCGTGTGGCTGGGCGCCCTGGCCCGCGCCGCGCAACTCGCGATCCCGATGCAAGGCCGCACACCCCCGCCGCTGGGCGTGCTGTGGATCACCCCGATGCGCGCCCTGTCCGCCGACACCCAGCGCGCCATGGCCCTGCCGCTGCCCGAGCTCGCGCCCCACTGGACCCTGGGCCTGCGCAGCGGCGACACGCCCAGCGCCGAAAGGGCGCGGCAGGACAAGCGCTTGCCGACCGCCCTGGTCACCACCCCCGAATCGCTGACGCTGCTGCTGACCCGCGCCGACGCCGCCGAGCGGCTGCAGACCGTGCACACCGTGATCGTCGACGAATGGCACGAGATGGTCGGCAACAAGCGCGGCGTGCAGGTGCAGCTGGCACTGGCCCGGCTGGCGCAATGGAACCCCCAGCTGATCGTCTGGGGCTTGTCGGCCACGCTGGGCAACCTGGACGAGGCGATGCAGATGCTGCTGGGGCCGAAGTCCGCCCGACCGACACGCCGCCCGGCCGCCCGCCTGGTGCGCGGCGCCACGCCGAAGACGCTGCTGGTCGACACGCTGCTGCCGCACGAGCCCGGCCGCTTCTCCTGGGGCGGCCACCTGGGCAAGCAGATGCTGGCGCCGGTGGTCGCCGAGATCGAGCGCAGCGGCCCCACGCTGGTGTTCACCAACGTTCGCTCGCAGGCCGAGGCCTGGTACCAGATGTTGCTGAACGCGCGACCCGATTGGGCCGGCCAGATCGCGCTGCACCATGGCTCGCTGGACAAATCGGTGCGTGAATGGGTGGAAGCCGGCCTGAAGGCGGGCAGCCTGCGCGCGGTGGTGGCCACCTCGTCGCTGGACCTGGGCGTCGACTTCCTGCCGGTCGAGCGCGTGCTGCAGATCGGCTCGGCCAAGGGCGTGGCGCGGCTGCTGCAGCGCGCCGGGCGCTCGGGCCACCAGCCGGGCCGCGCCAGCCGCATCACGCTGGTGCCGACCAACACGCTGGAGCTGATCGAAGCCGTGGCCGCCCGCCGCGCGGTGGCGGCGCAGCGCATCGAGCAGCGCCACGCGCCGGACAAGCCGCTGGACGTGCTGGTGCAGCACCTGGTCAGCGTCGCGCTCGGCGGCGGCTTCACGGCCGATGCGCTGTACGCCGAGGTCTGCCGCACGCACAGCTTCCAGGCCTTGTCGCGCGAGGAGTTCCAGTGGGCGCTGGACTTCGTGGTGCGCGGTGGTGCGTCGCTGGGCGCCTACCCCGAGTACCACCGCGTCGTCGAGCGCGAGGGTGTCCACCGCGTCGAGGACCGCGGCATCGCGCTGCGCCACCGCTTGCAGGTGGGCACCATCGTCGCTGAGTCGTCGATGCTGGTGAAGTGGTTGAGCGGCGGCACGCTGGGCCAGATCGAAGAAGGCTTCATCGCGCGACTGAACAAGGGCGACTGCTTCGTGTTCGGCGGCCGCGTGCTGGAGTACGTGCGCACGCAGGACATGGCGGTCTATGTGCGCAAGGCCGCCGGCAAGCGCGGCATCGTGCCCAGCTGGGCCGGCAGCAAGATGCCGCTGTCCAGCGAGCTGGCCGATGCCACGCTGGAGGTGCTGGACGATGCGCGCCGGCAGGCGCTGCAGTTCGACGACAGCGCCGCTGCCGACCCCGAGCTGATCGCCGCGCGGCCGATGCTCGACGCGCAGCTGCGCCTGTCGCGGCTGCCGACGCCGTCGACCCTGCTGGTCGAGCAGTTCCGTTCACGCGAAGGCCATCACCTCTTCCTGTACCCGTTTGCCGGCCGCCATGTGCACCTGGGCCTGGCCAGCCTGCTGGGCTGGCGGCTGGCGCGCGAGCGGCCGAACACCTTCAGCATCAGCATCAACGACTACGGCTTCGAGCTGCTGGCCGCCGACAGCGTGGACATCGCCGGCGTGCTGAGCGGCAGCAGCTTCACCGCCGGCGACGAACTGCTGCACGACGTGCTGGCCAGCCTGAACAGCAGCGAACTGGCGCGCCGGCGCTTCCGCGAGATCGCCCGCGTCGCCGGCCTGGTGTTCACCGGCTACCCCGGCGCGCCCAAGAGCACCAAGCAGTTGCAGGCCTCGTCCAGCCTGTTCTACGAGGTGTTCCGGCAATACGATCCCGGCAACCGTCTGCTCGGCCAGGCCGATGCCGAGGTGCTGGCGCAGGAGCTGGACCTGCGCCGGCTGCGCGCCGCGATGCAGCGCATGCAGCGCCAGCGCATCGAGCCGGTCACGCTGCGGGCGCCGAGCCCGTTTGCACTGGCACTGATGGTCGAGCGTTTCCGCGAACAGCTGAGCACCGAGAAGCTGGCCGACCGGCTGGCCCGCATCATTGCCGAGGCCGAGGGGGTGCTCGACGAGGCGCCGCCAGCGCAGCCCGCCGGCGTGCCGCGCGGCCGGCGGTCCCGCGCCGCGGGTCAGCCCTCGCCGGGGCGGACTTCGTCCGAATAGTCCGGCCGCCTCTGGACGCGCAGGCTCGGCAGCCGGCAGGAAGCGTCCGGCAGGCTACCGGTGAGGGCCCGCCGCACGCCGTTGCGGAACAGCGCCAGGTTCAAGGGCTTGCGCCAGTACTCGTAGGCCCCCAGGCTCATGGCCTTGATCACGCTGGGCGTGGCGGCGTCCGCAGTGAGCAGCGTGACCCGCAGCCCCTGCGTCGAGACCTCGGGGTTGAGTTCGCGCAGCACGTCGATGCCGGTTGCGCCGGGCAGATGCATGTCCAGCAACACCAGGTCCGGCTGTTTGCGGCGAACCAGCCGGATGCCGGTGGCCGCACTGTCGGCATGCAGCAGTTCGACCCGGGGATACAGCATGTCGACCAGCGACTGGACCAGCATGACGCTGATTGGATCGTCCTCGATGTAGACGATCTTGCCGACCAGTGAAACATCGGCCGACGCGGCTTGGTTGTCGCTCACCAAAGTGGCCCCGCCTTGGACTGTGGAACAAGTGAAATGAAGCGGCCGACGCCCTTACTGCGACAACTACGAAGGCCGCGCTGTTGAGAAACCCTGAGCCTGTCTTGTTATTTTAGAACGCCCCCAGGCGGCGCTGCCGCCGCCGCCCGAGGGGTATGACTCAACTGGCAAAGCCACATTGAGTCATGAGAACACGTCGCGATCAGAAGCCGGTACGGGGAAGCGCTGGGGAGACAGAGATTTTCCGGTACGTGTTCATGGCGGCTCCTGTGCTGTGTGACCACACGATCTGTGGCAGGGACATTGCAGCAGGCGCGCCGGGCGCCGGAAACTACGCTGGGAGGTAGGTTGACGCAGCCCCCCCCCTGTGCTATTGGCTCGTTATCAGGCCGTGTCGATCAGGCCGTGTCGATCAGGCCGTGTTGAAGGGCCTTCAGCACGGCCCGGTGCCGGCTGTTGCAGGCCATCTTCTTCAGGATCTGCCGGACATGGAAGTCGACGGTGTGCTCGCTGACCTGCAGGATCTGCGCGATCGCCCAGTCCGACTTGCCCTGCGCAATCCAGCGCAGCGTTTCCAGCTCCCGCGGCGTCAGGCGCGGCAGCACGTCGGCCACCGGCGGGTTCGGCGGCAGGAACAGGCGCAGGCTGGCGTCCTGGGCATGCACGGCCAGCAGGTTCAGGTCGGCGAGCATGCGGGCCAGCTTGGCATCGCGCCGGGGCAAGGGCTTCTCCCGGTCCATGCCCAGCAGCAGGTGCCGCCCGTGCGGCAGGTGCAGCGCAATGCCGATGCCCGCGCGAAAGCCGAACGGCGCCTGGGTCTCCCACAGGTCGGCGGCACTCGCTTCGACATAGGTGCGCTGGTCGTAGATCACCGGCGTGCTCTGCACCCGCAGGCGCTGCAGCACCGGGTCGCGCCGGCCGTCTTCCAGTGACTGCGATGCGTCCAGAAAGGCTGGCGGCGTGTTCGACACGGTGACGTAAGTGCTGGGCGCGCCGGGCTGCTCGATCACCAGCGTGGCGCTGACCAGCGGAAAGTCCATGTGCTCGGCGAACGACACCAGGGCCTCCCTGAGCGCATCGCACGTGGGGGCCTGGCTGACACGTTCATAGTCGTCGAGCAGCATCGGATCGGACCTCCTTGTCTACCTACGAAAGGGAGTAGGTTGCAAGCGGCCGCGCATCCACCAACATTCGGCCAGCAACGGCCAAGCGTGAACGAGGTTAGGAATGGGTGCGTGGGCAGTCATGGCGTGGCAACCGGTATTGTGGCCAAAGCCGTGGCCAAACATGCGGCTTCGGCACTTGGAAACCATCATCGATCGCTCGACGACGGCGTTCGGCCGCCGGCGTGGACAGGCGGTGTGGACGGCCGACTGCGCCGCCGGCATGACCGGCCTGGCGTGGGAATGGATCGAAGTGCGGTCTGGCGTCATCGCGCTGGCCGACCCGATGAACATCCTGAGCAACCTGTGCGTGGTCGACGAATGCTGCGCGCCGGTGCCTGATTCACGCCGCGCGATGGTGCTGAACAGGCTGATCCACAGCGTCGACTGGCAGCCGCAGGTGCGGCGGCAATTGCGCGACCGGTGCCGGATGCTGGCGCTGGCCTGAGCGCGTCGAGCAACTCAATTCACCCGGACCCACCGCAACTCCATCGTGTCGTTCGGCCACTGCACCGCCCTGACCTTCTTGGCCATCGCCCAGTTCAGCGTGCGCCGGTACAAAGGCACATAGGGCAAGTCCTCGTGCAGCAGCCGCAAGGCCACGCCCACCCGAGCCCGGCGCTTGATCAGGTCGGGCTCGGTCCGCACCGCATCGATCAAGGCATCCAGCTGCGGGTTGCTGTAGCGCCCGGCATTGAAGGTGCCGCCGCCCTGCGGATCCCAGCTGCGGAACAGCGCATTCAGCGTCGCCCAGGGGTCCAGCGAGGGTGTCCAGCCGAACTCGATGAAGCTGGCCGTGCCCTGGGTCAACTTCGGGAAGAACTGGTTGGTCGGTGAACTGCGCAGGCTGGTGCGGATGCCCACCTGCGCCAGCATCGCCGTGGCGGCCTGGCACACCGCCTCGCGGTAGGCCACGTTGACGCATTCCAGCGTCACGCCAAAGCCGTTGGGGTAGCCGGCCGCCGCCAGCAGCGCGCGTGACTTCGCCGGGTCGTACGGGATGCGCTTGTCCACCTCGGCCAGGTAGCCGTCGACCAGCGGCGAGATGAACGAACCGGCCGGCGTGGCCTGGCCGCGCAGCACCTTGTTGATGATCAGCTCGATGTTCAGCGCATGCGCCACGGCCTGCCGCACGCGCTTGTCCTTGAACGGGTTGCGGTCCTTCAGCTCGCCCTGGATCAGCTCGTCGCGCGCCTGGTCGAAGGTGAAGTACTGCGTGCCGATGTCGGTGGCCGACAACACCGTGAGCCTGGCGTCGGTCTTCAGCCGGCCGACGTCCTGGTAGGGCGGGTCCAGCACCAGGTCCACTTCGCCGGAGGCCAGCGCGGCCAGCCGCGTTGCGTCGCTGCGGATGCCGAGGAAGCTGACCTCGTCGACATTGCCCTGGCGCTTGTCGGCCGCGCCCCAGTACGCGGCATGGCGCTTGAGCAGCACGCGCACGTCAGGCTGGTAGCTCTCCAGCTTGAACGGGCCGGTGCCCATGGCGTTGCGCACCGCGTAGGTCTCCTGCTTGCCGTTGAAGTCCTGCGCTTTCTCCACGCCATGCGCCTGAGCCCAGCGCTTGCTCATCATCGCCACCAGCCACAGCTTCTCGGGCCACACCGCGTCGGGCGCGGCGAGCTCGAAGTCGATGGTCAGGTCGTCCACCTTCTTCACGGCCACCAGGCCCTTCAGGCTGAACGAGCGCTGCGAGGTGGGGCCCAAGGCGCGTTCGATCGAGAACACGGCGTCGTCGGCGTTGAAGGCCGAGCCATCGTGGAACTTCACGCCGGGGCGCAGCCTGAAGCGCCAGTTCGTAGCGCCGGTCGCCTGCCAGGAGACCGCCAGCGCAGGCTCCAGCTTGAAGTTTTCGTCGCGGTTGACCAGGAAGTCGTGCACCTGGAAGACGATGCGCGAGTGGTACAGCAGCGCCACCGCATGCGGGTCCATGGTCTGCGGATCGAAGGCGCTGGCCACACGCAGCGCGGCAGCCTGCACGCAGGCGGCCGCGCCCAGCAACAGCGCGACCAGGGCACGGCGAAGGAATCGGTGGGCAGGCATGGCAGCTCCGGAACAGGCGCGGCGCCACCTGCGGGTTGGCCGGATCCCGCCGCGCCCGCATTCTGGCGTGCCGCATCCGACTTGCCCACCCCTGTCACCGCGGTGACTTCTTCAGCGGCCCGGCCCGGCGCCGGCCCGTGCCGCGCCCTGTGCCGCTCACTTTGCGCATCAGGTGCCGACGCTCAATCCGTCCGGGGGCGGCAAGCGGCCCGGCGCGCTGGCCCTGCATCCCTACAATCCGCAGCCCATGCAGACCGGCCTTCGCTCCTTCGCCGCCCGCTGGCTGGGCGCCTGGGTGAACGAGCTGAATGCCGCCACCTGCCGCGCCGATGCGCTGGCCGGCCTGCTCGGCGCGGTGCTGGTGCTGCCGCAGGCGATTGCCTTTGCCGCGCTGGTGGGCGTGCCACCGGCGATGGGCCTGGCCACCGCGGTGCTGCCCTGCGCGGTGGCGGCGCTGGCCGGCTCCAGCCGCTTCGTGCTGTCGGGGCCGACCAATGCCACCTCGCTGGCACTGGGCGCGATGCTGCTGCCGCTGGCCGGGCCCGACCCCGCCCGCCTGGTGGTGCTGGCCGTGGCGGTGACGCTGCTGGTGGGCCTGATGCAGCTGGCACTGGCCTTCGCCCGGCTGGGCGCGCTGGCGAACTTCATCTCGCCGACGGTGATGCTGGGCTTCACCAGCGGCGCAGCGCTGCTGATCGCCTGGTATGCGCTGGCCGCGATGCTGGGCGCCGGCGGGCGCGACACGCCCGTGCAGGCGCTGCAGCAGGGTCTGTCGTGGCCCGCGCTGGCCATCGGCGGTTTGACGCTGGCCGTGGCGCTGCTAGCACGCAAAGTGTGGTTGCGCGGCCCCACGCCGCTGATCGCGCTGGCCGCCGGCGGCCTGCTGGGGGCCTGGCTCGAGCATCGGGGCCATGCCGCGCTGCGCCTGGGCACGCCACCGGGGGCCTGGCTCGGCTGGCAGCTGCCGGCCATCGACTGGGCCTTGCTGCCGCAGCTGTTGCCGATGGCGCTGGCCCTGACGATCATTGCGCTGGGCCAGGCTATGTCGATTGGCAAGTTCCTGGCCACGCGCACCGGCGAGCGCCTGGACGCCAACCGCGAATGCCGTGGCCAGGGCCTGGCCAACCTGGCCGGGGCGCTGACGGGTTGCTTCGTGGCCTGCGGTTCGCTGAACCGCTCGCTGCCCAACCTCGAGGCCGGCGCGCGCACGCCGCTGGCTGGCGTCAGCGCCGCGCTGTGGCTGTTGGGCCTCGTGGCGGTGGCCGGGCCCTTGCTGGCCTGGATTCCGCTGGCCGGCGTCGGCGCGCTGCTGCTGCTGGCGGCGGCCTCGCTGATCGATCCCGCCGGCTGGCGGCGGCTGTGGCGGCTGGACCGGCGCGAAGCCGCCGTGGCGGGCGTCACCGCCGTGGCCACGCTGGTGCTGCGGCTGGAGGTGGCGGTGCTGGCCGGCGTGATGTTGTCGCTGGTGGCCTACCTCTACCGCACCGCGCGGCCGGCGATGCGCACGATGGGCTTCGACCGCCAGCGCCACGGCCGGCCCTTCGTCGTGCTCGACGACGCCGGCCCCGCCGCGCTGCCCGAATGCCCGCAGCTCAAGCTGCTGCGCATGGAGGGTTCGATCTGGTTCGGCGCGGTACCGCATGTGGCCGACCAGTTGCGCAGCCTGCGCCAGCGGCCGCCGGTGCAGCGACACCTGCTGGTGATGAGCAAGAGCATGAACTTCATCGACCTGGCTGCCGCCGACCTGTGGGACGACGAGCGCCTGCGCCGGCGCGAGATCGGCGGCGACCTGTACTTCCACCGCCCGCGGCCGCAGGTGCTGGCCACCTGGCAGGCCACCGGCTTCATCGGCCGGCTGGGCGCCGACCATGTGTTCGCCGACAAGCGCAGCGCGATCGCGCAGATCGTGCCGCAGCTGGACGACGGCATCTGCGCGCGCTGCAGCGTGCGCCTGTTCGAAGAGTGCAGTGAACGGCCCGGCGCGCCGCTGTCGCCGATGATCTGACCCCGCGGCCTGCTGCGCACCCGGCGCGCGCAGCCGCTCGGGGCCGCCGGGCATCGATCACCCCTCCCGGCTCACGGACTCAGCTGCGCCCCCAGCGAATCGACCAGTTCGGCCCAATCCGCGTCGTCGTCGACTTCCTCCCGCAGAAACTGGGCCTGGCTGGGGGTCCAGAACGGCGCATCGGCGAGCGCCACACCCGCGGGCAGAGGGCGATGCGTGGCGATGAAATCCTCGATGGCCGCCGGGTCGTCAGGCAGGCCGAGTTGTCGGAACAAGTCGGCGAGCCTGTGGATGGGAGATTCCATGAAGCCGCTCCAGGCAAAACAGGCCTGTCCGCCGACAGGCGATGGAGAAGGCCTGGGCCAGCGGCCCCGGCCCACCCGCGGGTCTGCGCAATCACGACGCACGATCATACGGTTGCCCCGTGCCATATGTCAGTCCACCGCAAGGCCTTGCCGGCACGCCACCTCAGCGCCCATGGAACGAGCCCCCGCGCAATCGATCCAATCAACTCTCTCCACACCCCACAGGAGGTGCCGTCATGATGCGACTGAAGCATTGGCAGGACGCGGTGACCGCTGTCCTCGGCGCATGGCTGGTCTTGTCGCCCTGGGCGATGGGCTACGTGGGTGACGCGTCGGCGACCGGCAACGCCATCGTCATCGGGCTGCTCCTCACCGCCGCGGCGCTGGGCGCGATCTTCGTGCCGCGCGCCTGGGAAGAATGGACCGAGGGCGCGCTGGGGCTGTGGTTGATCGTCTCGCCCTGGGCGCTGGGCTTCGCCGGCCTGAAGGAGGCCCGGGGCGTGGCGGTGGTCACCGGCATCGTGGTCCTTGCACTCGCACTGTGGACCTTGTTCACCGACAAGGACTACAGCGCCTGGTGGCGCAAGCGCACGGCGCAGTGAGCGTCGACGGCCGGCCGCCTGGCGGCCGGCCCCCGCGTTGCATGGGCCGTCCCGGCCACGACGGGCCATGGCCCGTCGTGAGCCTGCCGATGGCTCCGATGGGCGATGTTCGCAGCCGGCGTGCGCCGGACACTGCCGAGCATGCCCTCCCCGTCTGCCCCTGCCAGGACTCCGCTGCGACAGCGCGCCCGCATCGGGCTGGTCGCGTCGGCCATCGGGCTGACGCTGGGCGCCGTGGCGCCACTGGCCGGCGCAGCGCCATCGGCCCCGGCCGGCCCACCGCGTGACCTGCGCGACACCGGCCTGTTCGTCGCCGGCTCGGTCGACGACATCCGACCGGGCATCGCCTCGTTCTCGCCGCAGTACCCGCTGTGGTCCGACGGCGCCAGCAAGCGGCGCTGGCTCTGGATTCCGGCCGGCAAGGCCATCGACGCCTCGCGGCCCGATGCCTGGCAGTTCCCGCCCGGCACGCGGCTGTGGAAGGAGTTCTCGCACCAGGGCCGCCGCGTCGAAACCCGCTACATCGAACGCCGTGCCGACGGCCGCTGGACCTACGCCGCCTATGTCTGGAATGCCGAAGGCAGCCAGGCGCTGCTGGCGCCGGCCGCCGGCCTGCCAGGCTGGCCGGTCAAGGACGCACCCGATGGACGTTATGACATCCCGGCGCAGGCCGATTGCCAGGCCTGCCACGAAGGCGCCGCGGTCCCGGTGCTGGGCGCCGGCGCACTGCAACTGTCGCCCGATCGCGACCCACTGGCAGCGCATGCTGCGCCGGCCGCGCCATCGGATGTCGACCTGCGCGGCCTGGTGGACCGGGGCTGGCTGCGCCATCTGCCGCCGTCGCTGATCAGCCAGCCGCCGCGCATTGCCGCGGCTTCGCCGACCGAGCGCGCTGCCTTGGGCTACCTGCATGCCAACTGCGGCCATTGCCACAACGACAACGGCACGCCGGCCCCCGTGCGGCTGCGGCTGGCACAGAGCGTGGCCACACCGCAGGCCGGCGCGCAGCAGGTGCTGCGCACGCTGCTGGAACTGCCGGCGCGCTACCGCCCGGCCGGTGCGATCACCGACGCGCCGGTGATCGTGCCCGGCCAGCCCGAAGCCAGCGCGCTGCGCCAGCGCATGCACTCCCGCCAGCCGCAGGCACAGATGCCGCCGCTGGGCACCCGCGTGGCCGATGCGCAGGGCCTGGCCCTGATCGACAGCTGGATCCGCACTCACTTGTCCGCCCGACAAGCCCTCGCCTCCACCCCCACCAACACCCTCAAGGAAACCCCGCCATGAAGACCCTGCCCGTTCCGCTGCTGGTCCCGATCTCGCTGGTTGCCGCGTTGCTCGCTGCCTCGTCCGACACCTACGCCGCGCCCTCGGCCGAAGCCAGCGCCGCAGCGCCCAAGCCGGCGGCCGTGGCGCGCGGCAAGTACCTGGTCACCACCTCCGGCTGCCACGATTGCCACACGCCCTTCAAGATGGGCGCGAACGGCCCTGAGCCGGACTTCAGCCGCGCGCTGTCCGGTCACCCCGAGCAGCTGCAGATGCCGCCGGCGCCGCAGCTGCCGGAAGGTCCGTGGCTGGTGGTCTCGGCGGCCACCAACACCGCGCATGCGGGCCCCTGGGGCGTGAGCTTCACCGCCAACCTGACGCCCGATGCCGACACCGGCCTGGGCCCATGGACGCAGCGCAACTTCATCGACACCATCCGCACCGGCCGCCACATGGGCCGCGGCCGGCCGGTGCTGCCGCCGATGCCGATTCCCGTCTACCGCAACTTCACCGACGGCGACCTGGCGGCGATCTACGCTTATCTGCGCACGGTGCCGGCGGTGAAGAACCGCGTGCCGGATCCGCTGCCGCCGGCCGGCGCAGCACCCGTCGCGCACAAGTAGCGCACCCCCTATCATCGCGGGCGATGTCCTTCGCCCGCACCAAGATCCAGCAACCGCGGCCCCGCAGCGGCCTGCTGCTGCCGCGCCCGGCGCTCGAAGAAGCGCTGGTGGCGGCGCTGCTGAACCACCGCGTGGTGCTGGTCTGCGCCGCGGCGGGTTACGGCAAGTCGGCGCTGCTCGGGCGGGCCCTCGAGCAGCTGCCTCCAGGCCATGCCTCGGCCTGGGTCTCGCTGGACGAAGGCGACGACCTGCACCGGCTGCTGGATTGCCTGATCGCTGCGCTGGAGCCGTTTGATCCGCCGTGGCGCACGGCGCCCGAGGGCCTGATCGCGGCGGCGACAAGGCCCGACGGCAAGGCGCTGCCCGATGTCGCCGACGAGATCGTCAACACGCTGGACGCCTGCGAGCTGCCGCATGGCGTGATCGTGCTCGACGACCTGCAGCACCTCAGCGACCCGGCCTGCCTGAGCTTCCTGGACCGCTGGCTGCAGCGCATGAGCCCGCGCTGGACGGTGGCGATGGCCGCTCGCCACGAGCCCGCGCTGCGCCTGGGCCGCCTGCGCGCCGCCGGCGAGCTGGCCGACTTTGGCGAGGCGCAGCTGCGCTTCGGCCGCGACGAGGTGCGCCAGCTGATGGCCGGCTCTTCGGTCGGCGACGAGGCCGCCGATGCGCTGCACGCGCGCACCGCCGGCTGGGCCGCCGGGCTGCGGCTGGCGCTGAACGGCGCGCGCGGCGGCAGCCCCGGCAGCGCCATCGACCGCCAGGCCTTCGACTTCCTGGCCACCGAGGTGCTGGCCCGCATCGACCCGCGGCTGCGCGGCTTCCTGCTGCAGACCAGCGTGCTGCACGACCTGGATGCGCCGCGCTGCGCCGCCGTCAGCGGCTCGGGCGGTGATGGGCAGGCCGAGCGCTGGCTGGAGGAGATCGAACGCCTGGGCCTGTTTGCCACCGTCGTCGACGATGTGCAGCCCACGCTGCGGCTGCACGACCTGTTCCGCGACGCGCTGCAGCACCGGCTGAAGCTGGAGCAGCCGCAGGCCTGGCCGCAGCTGTTGGAACGTGCGGCCACGGTGGAAACCGACCCGGTGCGCCGCCAGGCACTGCTGCTGGCCGCCGGCCAGCCGGAGCAGGCCGCGCGTGCGCTGCTGCACGCCGGCACCGGGCTGATCACGCAGGGCGGCGTGAAGACCGTGCTGAACCTGATCGACCAGTTCCCGCCGGCCTTTGCCGAGACCAGCGCCGAGCTGCACCGCGTCGCCGGCATGGCCAACTGGACGATCTGGGACGCCCGCGCCGCCGAACGCCACCTGGGGCTGGCCGACAAGCTGTTCACCGCACGCGGTGACCCGGCCCTGGCGCAGGTGGCACGCGGCCACCGCGTGATCACGCTGATCGGCCTGGGCCGCTTGCATGATGCCGGCGCAGTGCTGGCCTCGCTGGATGAACAGCAGGCCATGAGCACCGAAGCGCGCATCGTCATCCGGCTGGCGCGCACCTGGCATGCGATGGAGAGCGGCGCGCTGCATGCGGTGGCGCCGCTGTTCGACGCGCTGGTGCAGGCGCTGGAAGAGCGGCCGGCGCTGGAGGTCTGGTTCTTCACCGTGCCGCCGCCACGCCAGACGGTCTGCCGCGGCATGGCACCGGGCCTGGCGCGCTGGGCCGCCGGGGCCTTGCGCGTCGGCGGCGACCGGCCCTGGGCGCTGCGCGCGCTGGCCCTGCTGGCGCAAGGCTGGCACGCACTGTGGCAAGGCCGGCTGGACGACACCGCCGCGCTGCTGCTGCGCGCCGAGGCCGATGCGTTATGGACCGGCCACCAGGTCGTGGCGCGCAGCCAGTCGCTGGCGCTGCGTGCGCTGCTCGCGGCGCTGCGCGGCGATCATGAAGCCGCGCTGGCCACCTTGCAAGCCCGCCTGGCCGAGCAACCTGCAGGTTATGGAGACTGGGGCCTGTGGCACCACCTGTACTTCGCCAGCCGCGTGGCCAGTGCCTGCGGCAACGCCGTGGCGCTGCGCGACTGGTCGCAGCGCGCGCTGGCCTTGCAGCCCGGCCTGCCCGATGCCGATGCGCCGCGGCTGCGCCCCTGGCTCGGCGCCTTGGGCACGCTGGCCTGGCTGGAGGGCCGGCGCGACGAAGCCATCTCGCAATGGCGCGCCGCGCTGCTGCATGAGGAACACATCGACCTGCTGGGCCAAGCCGCCGATGTGCGGGTGCGCCTGGCAGCGGCGCTGGTGCAGCGCCGCGCGCTGGCCGAGGCGGCGAGCTGGCTGAAGCCGCTGCTGGTCGACACCGAGGCCGGCCCGGGCGGTGCCCTGCTGGCCGGTGAGGCGCTGCAGGAGTTGAGCAGCACCGCCTGGGGCCCCGCGCTCGCGCCGCACCATGCGCTCACGCTGCAGCGCTGGGCCGCGATGGTGCAGCCCCGTCGCGGCAGCAGCCCGGCGGTGGCCACGGCCGATGCACCGGAGGCCGAGTTCCTGTCGCCGCGTGAAGCCGAGGTGCTGGCGCAGATCGCCGAAGGCGCCAGCAACAAGCTGATCGCCCGCGCGCTGGACCTGAGCCCGCACACGGTGAAGCGGCATGTGGCCAACATCCTGGACAAGCTGGCACTGGCCTCGCGCGGCCAGGCCGCAGCCTGGTACCGCGCGCAGGCCGGATCGGCACTGCCCGATCGCTGATCGACCGGGTCCGGCGCTGGGTACGCCGGCGCACAGACAAGCACGTCGCACAAGAGGACCCTGGTGAACGCAAGGCTTCGCCGACGGCGCAGCCCATTGTCTTCATCACCCGAATCAGGAGGCTCCGATGTCCAAAGGCCAACGCGGCAACAAGGAAGCCAAGAAACCCAAGCGTGATCCCTCGCCGGCCACGCCCTTGGCCCCTGGTGGCGTCGTGCCGGCATTGGCCGTCGTCGCTCCGTTGGAGCGCAACAAGCGTCGATAGGCGCGCTGGACGCGCTCACTGAACTCCCGTCGCGTCGGCACCACAGCCGACGCGGGTTCCTCCCGTGCTTGTCAGCATCCGCCGAGCCTGTTTCAATAGCCTCGCTGGAGCCTGATGCAGTACTGTGCAGACCCAAGGGAGACCGATGCGCGCTGGCAATGGAAGGCATGCGCTTGCTGGCGCATTTCAACGAGGATGGTGGGGATTGTTGGCATGTGCCGCACTGGCCGACGCCCATGCGGCTGAACGTGCACTGGTCGATCTGTCGTTCGAGGAGCTGGCCACGCTCGAGATCACCTCGGTCTCGCGCCGGACCGAACGGCTGAGCGACGCGGCGGCCTCGGTCTACGTGATCACCGCCGATGCGATCCGGCGCTCCGGCGCCAGTTCGCTGCCGCAGGTCTTGCGCCTGGCGCCGAACCTGCAGGTGGCACAGACCGATGCGTCGCAGTTCGCGATCAGCGCGCGCGGCTTCAACAACACCTTCGGCAACAAGCTGCTGGTGCTGGTGGATGGCCGCACGGTCTACGCGCCCGTCTTCTCGGGGGTGTTCTGGGACCAGCAGGACCTGGTGCTCGAGGACATCGAGCGCATCGAGGTCATCAGCGGCCCGGGTGCGACGCTGTGGGGCGCCAACGCCGTCAACGGCGTCATCAACGTCATCACGCGGGCGGCGCAGGGCACGCAGGGCCCGCTGCTGGTCGCCGAGGGCGGGGAGAAAGAGGCCTTGCTGGCGCTGCGCTTCGGCGGCACGCTGCCGGCGGACGGTCACTTTCGGGTTTATGCCAAGCGCACGCAGCGCCAGAACACCCGCACCGAGAGCGGCACCGCGATCCCCGATGGCTGGGACCATCAGCAAGTGGGCTTTCGCGCCGACTGGGCCGGCGCGCGCGACAGCCTGACGCTGCAGGGCGACGCCTACGAGGGCCAGGGGGACGAAAGCCGCCGGGCCTTCGGCGTCCTGGTGTTGGCGCCGACCGAGGTCTCCGGCGTCAACCTGCTCGGACGCTGGGTGCGGCGCTGGGCCGACGGTTCCAGCCTGCGCGTGCAGGCCTACTACGACCATTCGACGCGCGACGACGCGCTGCTGTACCGGCCGACCGTCGACATCGCCGACCTCGAGCTGCAGCACAGCCTGCAGCTGGCCTCGCACAAGCTGGTGTGGGGCGGTGGCTACCGCCGCTCGAGCGATGACATCCAGCCCGGCCTCTTCTTCGGCTTCCACCCGGCTCAGCGCACGCTGCACTGGACCAATGTGTTCGTGCAGGACGAGATCGGCCTCACGCCCACGCTCGACCTGACGCTGGGCGCCAAGCTGGAGCACAACGACTACACCGGCACCGAATCGCTGCCCAGCGCACGCCTGGCCTGGAAGCCGGCGAACGATCATCTGCTGTGGGCCGCCTGGTCGCGCGCGGTGCGGGCGCCGGCGCGGCTGGACCACGACATGACGCTGCCGCCGCGGCCGCCGTTCTTCATCGCCGGCGGGCCGGACTTCATCTCCGAGGTGGCGAACGTCGTCGAGCTGGGTTGGCGCGCGCAGCCGGCGGCCGGCTTCTCGTTCTCGGCCACGCTGTTCCACCACCGCTGGGACCGGCTGCGCAGCGGCCAGCCGGCCCCCAACGCGCTGGTGCAGAACATGATCGACGGCAGCACGCAGGGTCTCGAAGCCTGGGCCTTGTGGCAGCTGTCGCCGCGCTGGCGCATGAGCGCCGGGGCCACGGTGCTGCATCACGATCTGCGCATCAAGCCCGGCAGCACCGATCCGGTAGGCCCCAGCGCGCTGGGCAACGACCCGAAACGGCAATGGCAGCTGCGCTCTTCGTTCAACCCGGCGCCGGGGCATGAGCTGGACATCGGCGTGCGGCGCGTGTCGGCACTGCCGAACCCGGCGGTGCCGGCCTACACCGCGGTCGATCTGCGCTACGGCTGGCATCTGTCGGACGATCTGTCGTTCGCGCTGATCGGCCAGAACCTGTTCGATCCCGGGCATGCCGAGTTCAACGCCGCCCCGGACCGCAGCGAGATGGCGCGCAGCCTGCGGCTGCAGCTGAGGTGGGCCTGGTGACCTCGGCAACGCGGGCGCCACCGCGGCAGCCAGGCTGGGTACGCGGCATGCTAGCCGTCACGCTCGTCCTGCTGAGCAGCCTGGTGGCCGCGCCCAGCCTGGCGCAAGCCTCGCCGAGCGCGGCCGAATACCAGATCAAGGCCGCGTACCTGGTGAAGTTCCTCGGCTACATCGACTGGCCGTCCCAGGCCTTCGGCGCTGGCGATGCGCCGCTGGTCATCGGCGTGCTGGGCGCCGGCTCGCTGGCCGACGAACTGGCGCAGGTGGCCAGCGGCCGGCAGGTCGGCGGCCGCGCACTGGCCGTGCGCAAGCTGCGGCCCGGTGACGCCGCCACCGAACTGCAGGTGCTTTTCATCGCGCGGCCGGAGAACGCCCGCCTGCCCACCATCGCCGCCACCGCGCGGGACCGTGCGCTGCTCATCGTCACCGAATCCGACGAGGCGATGCCGCAGCACAGCGCGATCAACTTCGTCGTCGTCGACGACAAGGTGCGCTTCGACGTCGCGACGCATGCTTTCGACAAGGCCAATCTGCGCGTCAGCGCCCGCCTGCTGACCGTGGCGCGCAAGGTGATGGGGACACCATGAGCGCGCCGGGCCGCCCCCAAGCGCTCATCCCGGAGCACGCAGTGCGGAGGGTAGTCCAGTGAGCACGCGACCCGGCCCCGCGAACACCCGCTCGCTGCAGCAGCAGACCGTGCAGCGCCTGGGCCTCAGCCCGCGCGGCCCACGCTCGCTGGGCAACAAGCTGATCGGCGTGGTGCTGCTGACCACGCTGGTGGCGCTGGCGGTGGCGCTCGGTGCGATGGTGGCCTACGACCTGCGCGCCTACCACCAGGCCTGGCTCAGCGACATGAACACCCAGGCCGAGCTGCTGGGCCAGACCACCGCGCCGGCGCTGAGCTTCGACGATGCCAAGCTGGCACGCGAGAACCTGAACCTGCTGCGGCTGCGGCCGCAGGTGCGGGCCGCGGCGGTGTATGGCGCGACGGGCGCGCTGTTTGCAAGTTATGCCGCAACGGCCGCCGAAACCAGGCTGCCGAAGATGCCCGAGCCTGACGGTGTGCACGTGCGCGGCCAGGACCTGGTGGTCTTCAAGCGCATCGTCTCGAACGGCGAGATCCTCGGCACCGTGTACCTGCGTGCCGACTACGAGTTGTACGACCGCGTGCGCAGCTACGGCGGCATCGCGCTGGCGGTGGCGCTGACGGCGATGCTGGTGGCCTTCGTGCTGTCGGCCCGGCTGCAGAAGATCGTCACGCGGCCGATTCTGGCGATCAGCACCATCGCGCGTGAAGTCATCGAGCAGAAGGACTATTCGCGCCGCGCCGAACGCCTCAGCGACGACGAGGTCGGCGAACTGGTGATGTCCTTCAACGGCATGATGGCCGAGATCCAGCGGCGCACCGACGAACTGGAGCGTTCGCTGGCCGAGAACGCGCGCGAGGTGGTCGAACGCCGCGCGGTGCAGCAGGAAGTGATGCGGCTGAACACCGAACTGGAGCAGCGCGTGCGCGACCGCACCGCGCAGCTCGAGGCCTCCAACCGCGAACTGGCGCTGGCCACCGATTCGGCCGAGCGCGCGAACCAGGCCAAGTCGGAGTTCATCTCCAGCATGAGCCATGAACTGCGCACACCCTTGAACGCCATCCTCGGCTTCGGCCAGCTGCTGGCATCGGACAGCTTCGAGCTGCCGCCCGCCAAGCAGCGTGATTTCACGCGGCACATCCTGAAGGCCGGCAACCACCTGCTGAACCTGATCAACGAGATCCTCGACCTGGCGAAGATCGAATCGGCCAACCTGATGCTGTCGCTGGAACCGGTGGCACTGGCCGACATGCTGGCCGAATGCCGCACGATGATCGACCCCGCCGCCAGCCAGCGCAACATCCGCATGTTGTTCCCCGCCGATCCCTGGCAGAGCGTGGTGGCCGACCGCACGCGGCTGAAACAGGTGCTGCTGAACCTGCTGTCGAACGCCATCAAGTACAACCGCGAAGGCGGCACGGTGATCGTCGATGTCGGCAACACGCCGGCGGGTGGCCTGCGCATCTCCGTGCAGGACACCGGCCAGGGCCTGCGCCAGGAACAGCTCGATGCCATGTTCCAGCCCTTCAACCGCCTGGGTCAGGAGGCTGGTGCGGTGGAAGGCACCGGCATCGGCCTGGTGGTGACCAAGCGCCTGGTCGAGTTGATGGGCGGGCGCATCGGCGTCAGCAGCACGGTGGGCGTCGGCAGCGTGTTCTGGATCGAATTGAAGGGCACCGGCGCGGCCTCGAGCGCGGCGCTTGCCAGCGCCCCCACACCCTTCGACGCGCTGCCGCCGCGCAGCGCCGGCGAAGGCGCGATCCAGCCGCTGCTGCTGCATGTCGAAGACAACCCGGCAAACCTGCAGCTGGTGTCCGAGATCGTCGCGATCCGCGGTGACCTGCGGCAGATCTCGGCGCCGGATGCGCAGCTGGGCATCGAGCTGGCGCGCGTGCATGCGCCGCGCGTGATCCTGATGGACATCAACCTGCCGGGCTTGAGCGGCCTCGATGCGCTGGCGATCCTGCACGCCGACCCGGCCACCGCACACATCCCGGTGATCGCGGTGACCGCCAACGCAATGCCGCGCGACAAGCTGCGGGGTTACTCGGCCGGCTTCTTCCGCTACGTCACGAAGCCGATCGAGATCGCCGAGCTGAACGAGGCCATCGACGCCGCGCTGGCCGAGCCGCGCGGCGGCTGAGCGTCGGCAGGCCAGCGCCGGGCCGCCCCAAGCGGCCTGCGCTCCGCTCGGGGGAAGGCGCCGCAGGCGCCCAGGGGCTGACCATTCAGTCGGCCACCTTCAGCACCAGCTTGCCGAAGTTCTCGCCGTTGAAGAGCTTGTTCAGCGTCGCCGGGAAGGCAGCGACACCGCCCTCGACCACGTCTTCCTTGCTCTTCATGCGGCCGTCCTTCAGGTAGCCGGCCATCTCGGCAATCGCCAAGTGGTAGCGGTCGGCGTAGTCGAACACGACGATGCCCTCCATGCGCGCGCGGTTGACCAGCAGCGACATGTAGTTCTTCGGCCCCACCATCGCGCCGGTGTTGTTGTACTGGCTGATCGCGCCGCAGATGACGATGCGAGCCTTGCGCTTCAGGCGCGCCAGCACGGCATCGAGGATGTCGCCGCCGACGTTGTCGAAGTAGACGTCGACACCGTCCGCGCAGTGCTGCTTCAAACCTTCACGCACGGCGTCCCAGCGCTGCACGCCTTCGGGCGCGGCGGCCTTGTAGTCGATGCAGGCGTCGAAGCCCAGCTCCTTGACGACCCATTCGCACTTGGCCGCGCCGCCGGCGATGCCGACGACCTTGCAGCCCTTGACCTTGGCCAGCTGGCCCACCGTCTGCCCCACCGCTCCGGCGGCGCCAGAGACCACCACCGTTTCGCCGGCCTGCGGCTGGCCGACGTCCATCAGCCCGAAGTAGCCGGTCATGCCCGGCATGCCCAGCACGTTGAGCCACTGCGTCACCGAGCCCACGCGCAGATCGATCTTGGCCAGGCCCGAGCGCTTGAGCTGGTCGGCCGCCACGCGCCAGTACTCCTGCACGCCGGGCGTGCCGCTGACCACATCGCCGACCGCGAAAGCCGGGTTGCGCGACGCGATGACGCGGCCGATGCCGCCGGCGCGCATCACCTCGCCGATGCCGACCGGCGGGATGTAGCTCTTGCCCTCGTTCATCCAGCCGCGCATCGCCGGGTCCAGCGACAGCGCCAGCACCTGAATCAGCAGTTCGCCATCGTTGAGGTCGGCCAGCGGCTCCTCGGTGAACTGCCAGTTCTCCACGGTGGCCTGGCCCACCGGGCGGGATGCCAGGCGAACCTGGTGGTTGACGAGGGTGGCGTGGGTGCTGGGCATCGGTGTCTCCGGGGAACGAACTTGAGGGAGCCGATGCTAGGCGCAGGACCGCGGCCCCGCAGTCGCGGTGGCGACGGTATCGGAGTTCTCGACCCCTGCGGGCAGATCGGGCCAGCGCTTCAGCGGCCGTAAACAAACGCCTCCTGCCAGCCCAGCGCGGCCATGTCGACCGTGCGCAGGTGCGCCTCGCTGGGCATCATGAATTCGTCGAGTTGCGGCGGCGCGGTGGCGGTGCCGGCGAGCATGGCATGCACCTGGCCGCGGTGGTGCACCTGGTGGTTCAGCAGGTGGGCCAGTACGTTGGCGGCGCGGTCGCGCTGCACATGGTCGCCGCGCTGCAGCTGCACCTCGGCATTCGCGGCGGCGGCATCCAGGCGCTCGCAGAAGTCGATCAGGCGCTGGTCCGCGGCGGCCTGGGCGGGGGCCAGCGTCTGCAGGTCGTCGTGGCTCGGCACGGCGTCGTACTGCGCGGCCATGTCGGCCTCGCGGTACAGCGCGGCGATGTAGTACACGTCCACCGCCAGGATGTGCTGCAGCGTGGCCATCAGGCTGGGGAAGAAGCTGGTGCGCGGCGCATGCAGCGCCTCGCGCGTCAGCGGACGCATGGCTGCGTGCAGGCGGTGGTTGGCCAGCCGGTTGGCGTGGGCCTGAATGCGCAGGTAGTCGATCAAGTCCATCGTCGGTTCCTTGGCTGTCGGCTTGGGTGGTGGGCTTCGGGGGTGGGCCTCGGCGGCCAGGCCCGATGAACGGGGCGGCGACATCGTCGTGACACGCGGTGGTCATCGCGCTCGTTCATTCTGCCGGCGCCGCGCCGCGGCCATCCGCAGTAACGAGGGACACCCCATGACAGCCACACCCCATTCGAACCCGAGACGCCAACTTCTCAAAGGCGGCTCGGTCGCCATTGCCGCCGCCTTCGGCGGGCCGATCGCCGCCTTGGCCAGCCGCGTCGCCGAAGCCGCGGCCTGCAACGCCGCCACCGCGTCGGTGCTGCTCGACAGCCCCTACGGCGCGGTGGCGCCGGTCAATGACCTGACGACCGGCCTGCCGTTGATCGAGCTGCCGCCCGGCTTCAGCTACAAGTCCTACGGCTGGCGCGGCGACATCATGGCCGACGGGCTGGCCACGCCGAGCAACCACGACGGCATGGGCGTGGTGCTGCAGCGCCGGGTCGGCCGCAGCACCGAGATCGTGCTGGTGCGCAACCACGAGCTGTCCAACGGCAGCAGCGCAGCGGCCATCATCGGCGCCGGCAGCGCGTCGGTGGCCAAGTACGACACCGGCCGCACCGCGTCCGGCATCACCGGCTACCAGCTCGGCGGCACCTCGAACCTGGTGTTCCGCGACGGCCAGTGGGTCAGCAGCTACGCCTCCTTCGGCGGCACCTACCGCAATTGCGCCGGCGGCTGTTCGACCTGGGGCTCATGGCTGACCAACGAAGAAGTGCGCAGCAACACCGTCAGCGACACCGGCAAGCGCCACGGCTATGTGTTCGAGGTCCCGGCGGACACGAGTCTGAACGCCGCCAGCACGAACCCCATCGTCGGCATGGGCCGCATGGCGCACGAGGCCTGCGCGATCGACCCGGCCACCGGCTACTGGTACCTGACCGAGGACCAGGGTAATGCCAACACGCTGTACCGCTTCCGGCCGGCCAATCTGCAGGGCGGCTTGCATTCGCTGCAGGCCGGCGGCCAGTTGCAGGGCTTGAAGCTGCGCAACGTGATGAATGCCGATCTGCGCGGCCCGACGCTGTGCCAGGAGTTCGACGTCGAGTGGGTGGACATCGCCAACCCGGACCTGGACGGCGCCAACCTGGCGTCGGTGCTGGGCACGGTCTCGGCCAGCGGCCCCTACCTGCAGGCCTATGCCAAGGGCGCGGCGATCTTCGGCGCCAACGAAGGCTGCTGGGTCGCCAACGGCGTGGTCTTCTTCACCGACAAGCAGGTCACCACCAGCCCCGCGCGCGCCGGCCGCATCTGGGCGCTGGACCTGGCCTCGGGCGTGCTGAAGGCGATCTTCGTCAGCAACGACATCAGCGTCGGCAACTCGCCGGACAACCTGTGCATCAGCCCGCGCGGCGGCGTGCTGTTCTGCGAAGACGGCGGCAACAGCGGGCCGAACAGCGGGCCGGCGGTCACGCAGCAGCGGCTGATGGTGGTGCACCCCAACGGCGGCTCGTCGATCTTCGCGAAGAACAACTACAACTTCACGGCGGCCCAGCTGACCGCCGCCGGCAAGCCGGCCGCCGCCAGCGGCAACTTGCGCAACACCGAATGGTGCGGCGCCTGCTTCAGCCCCGATGGCCGCGTGCTGTTCGCCAACCTGCAAGGCCCCGGCGTCACGCTGGCCATCACCGGCCCGTGGGCCAACGGCTCGCTGTGAACACCGTGAACGCGCAGCCCTCCCGCACTCATTCCTCTCAGGACCTGACCCCCATGAAGAAACTCCTCATTGCCGCGGCCCTGGGCCTGGCGGCCTGCCTGCCCGCTTCGGCGGCGCTGCTCGTCGGCTCATCGACCACCGGCGCCAGCGTGGTGGCCGACTACAGCAGCACCGGCCTGATCTCATTCGACGCCGACCTGGCCAGCGCCGATTCGGTGCGGCTGGACTACGAACTGACGGCGGGCGACCTGGCCGCGCCGCTGGACTTCAATGCCGTCGTGCGCAACCTCACCGGCACCGGGCTGGAACACCTGTATTTGATGCTGAGCCTGTCGAGCTTCGACAGCAGCGGCAGCGTGACGCGCAGTTTCGGTGGTAGCACGCAGATCGATGTCAACGGCGGCTTGGCCTGGCTGCACTTCACGCCGGCCGAATACCTGGACATCCACATCGGCGACCCGCTGGCCACCGGCAGCGCCACCGACTGGACCCTCGCCACCGCCGACCTGCACGCCGGCGACCGCCTGAGCATCACCGTCGGCGCGGTGCCGGAGCCGGCCAGCCTGGCCTTGGTGCTCGCGGCGCTGGGCCTGCTGGGCTGGACAACGCTGCGAAGCCGCTCGCACAGCTGAAGCACCGCCAAGCGGCCGCAGGCGCTCCGGGGGTGGGTCACATCCTGCGGCTCGCGATCCAGTCGTCCACCACGCGCTCCAGCACCACCAGCGGCAGCGCGCCGTGGGTCAGCACCTCGTTGTGGAACTGCTTGAGGTCGAAGCGCGCGCCCAGCGCCAGCTTTGCTTTCTCGCGCAGCGCCAGGATCTTCAGCATGCCGGCCTTGTAGGCCAGCGCCTGGCCGGGGTTGACGAAGTAGCGTTCGATCTCGGTCACCACATCGGCCTCGGCCATGCCGGTGTTGTCCCGCATGTAGGTGATGGCCTGTTCGCGCGTCCAGCGCTGGGCGTGGATGCCGGTGTCGACCACCAGGCGCACGGCACGCATCATCTCGTCGCGCAGCCGGCCCAGGTTGTCCAGCGGCTCCGGCTCGAAGCCCAGCTCCCAGGCCAGGCGCTCGGCATACAGCGCCCAGCCTTCGGCAAACGCGGTGAAGGGCAGCACGCGGCGGAAGAAGGGCACGCCCTGCAGTTCCTGCGCGATGGCGATCTGGAAGTGATGCCCCGGAATGCCCTCGTGGTAGGCCAGCGTGCGCATCGCGAATTTCGGCGTCTCGGTGGTGTCGCGCATGTTGGCGTAGAACACGCCGGGGCGCGTGCCGTCGAACGCGCCGCCCTGGTAGTAGGCCGCCGGCGCGGTGGCCTGCGCGAACTCGGGCACGGCCTTCACTTCCATGCCCAGCTTGGGCCGCACATCGAAGGCGGTATCGAGCTTGCCATTGGCTTCGTCGATGATGGCCTGGTAGCGTGCCAGCATCGCCGCGCGGCCTTCCGGGGTGTTCGGATACTGCTGCGCGGGTTGCGCCGCGAGTTGCAGCACGCGCTGGCCCACCGTGCCTTGGGCCAGGCCCTGGGCCTTCAGGATCTCGTCCATCTGCGCGCTGATGCGTGCCACTTCGGCCAGGCCCAGTTCATGCGCCTGCCGCGGCGTCATGTCGGTGGTGGTGTGCTGGCGGATGCACCAGGCGTAATAGCGCTCGCCGTCGGGCAGGTGCCAGGCGCCGTGGTTGCCGTCGGCCTTGGGCCGCAACGCTTGCATGTAGCTGATCAGCGAGCGATAGGCCGGATAGACCTGCTGCTCGACGGCGCCGGCCGCCTGCGCCAGCAGCCGCTCACGCGTGGCGGCATCCAGTTCGGCCTCGGGCAGCTTGTCCAGCTTGTCGCGGAAGCTGGTGTAGAGCGAATGGTCCTGGGGCGCGGGCTGGATGAAGCCCTGCATCTGCAGCAGCACCTTGTCCACCGTGAAGCGCGGCGGAATGACCTGCTTGCTTTCGCGCAGGCGCAGGCTCTCCAGCAGCTGCGCGAACTTCTCGCGAAAGGCGTTCAGCCGCGCGATGTAGGCCTGCGCGTCCGCCAGGTTGTTGACCTGGTGCACTTGGGTCATGAAGTTCGGCAGGTCGCTCTGCACACCGAACTGCTGGTTCACCGGGAAGTCATGGTGCAGCCAGGGCTCGCCCTCGACCTGGATGCGCAGGAAATAGGCCAGCGTGTCGTAGGACAGCCGGCCCTCGCGGTCCAGCGCATCACGGTCGTAGCGCTGCAGCGTCGCGTAGCCTTCGCGCACCAGCTTCGCGCCGCGTTCGTCGGCTGCCGGCGAGGCATCGTCGAGCCGGCTGCTGTAGAAATCCGCCCAGCCGGGCAGGATGCGCAGGCTGGACAGCAGCTCCGGCTTGTCCAGTGCAAACGACGCAAAGACACGGGTGTAGAACCAGTCCAGCCGCAATGGCTTGAAGTACCAGGTGTGAGCCAGCAGCGCGGCCGCCAGCAGCACCAAGGTCAACAGCAGCAGCAGGGTCCACTTGATGATTCGCAGCATCGGGCGATGCTAGCAGTGCGCTCACCCCTCGCACCGCGTGCCCATTGCGCCACGCGGAACGACGCTTTCAAGAGCTTGCAATACGGCACTGGACGCTGGCCGGTCTGCACGCCAAGCTTGCAGCGGGATAACTTGCCAAGGCAGCGTCACCACGATGCGGAAAGAGATGATGCCCCTCGTGTTGATTGCGGGCCTGGCCCGTGAATCCCATCCAGGGAAAGATTCTGAAAGGAGCCTGCAATGGCACACAAACCCTCTGTGAATGCGGAATTCGTCGACAAGGTGCTGCGCGAGAGCACGCTGGGATCGACAGCAGTGAACCGTCTGCACCAGGACTACAAGAAGTCCGTCAAGGAAGCGATCGCCGGTGCCGCCGGCTGGCATGGATCCGACGACATCCAGACCCTGACCGGCCTGGAGGGCAGTTTCCTGTGGTCGGAAGACCCGGTGGCCGCCACCCAGATCAACTTCAAGTTCGACGCCGGCCATGTCGGCAACCAGGGCACCTACAAGCTCAGTGCCCCCGGCAAGCCGGTGGAGCAAGGCAGCTTCTTCAGCGTGCCCAACAACCCCGCCATCGGCTGGGCCTTCGTCAACCTGCTGCCGGCGGGCCTGCCGCCGCGGTCCTTCATCGTGTCCGGCATGATGACCGACGAGCACTGGCAGATCATCATCGGCCTGCTGAAAAAAACCGGCGCCGACGGGCCGCTGCAGCCGGCGTTCTCGATCATCCGCACCGGCGCATAGCCGGCAGGATGCGCGGCACCGCGCTGTCCGGCGCCGCCCGGAACCGGTCGCTCAGCGGCCGGTTTCCTTCAGGTAGTCCGTGCGCGCGGCGACCGCAGTGTCCGGAAAGTCCGAGAACAGGCCGTCCAGGCCCAGGCGATAGTACTGAATGTACTCGGCCTTCGGGTCACCCTTGTAGTCACCCGCCAGGCGGCGCGCTTCGTTGCGGAAGGTGTAGGCGTGCACGAAGAGGCCGGCCTTGTGCGCGTCAGCGATCAGCGTGGTCGGCGCCTGCGACGTGGCGTCGCGCAGGTCGACCTTGCCGTCGCCATTGACGTCGCGCAGGTTGCCGGCCGCGTCCAGCGTGCCCTTCATCGGCACGATGTAGGGCTTCCACGGGCCGATGCCGTCGGCATAGGTTTTGATCTCGGCCAAGCCGGTGGGCGTGACCATCGCGCTGAACAGGCGCGCATCGCCGGCCTTGAACCAGTCGTAGGGACGGTCGTAGGGCGCGGCGTAGCTCAGGCCGCCGGTCTTCAGGTTGTAGTCGTCGGCATCGATCAGCTGGATCAGCTTCGTCGCCAGTCCCAGCGTCTTCAGCCGCTTCAGGCTGCCCGGCTCGAAGCTCTGCACGTAGATCGGCGCGGTCTTGCTGTTCCAGCCGGCCGCCGTGACCATCGCCACCAGCTTCTCTTCCAGCGGCAGGCCGAGGTCGCGGTGATAGGTCGGGTTCTTGGTCTCGGGGTACACCGCGATCGTGCGGCCGAGCTTGGTGCTCTGGGCCTTGGCCAGGTCGATGATCTCCTGGAAAGTCACCACCTTGTACAGGCCGTTGTACTGCTGCGGCCGCTCGGCATCGGTCGAGATGCCGCCAAGCTGCTTGATCTCGGCCAGCGTGAAGTCATGAGCGAACCAGCCGGTCTGCTTCTCGCCGTCGACCAGCCAGTCCACCCGTTTGCGGTCGGCGAACTGCGGCAGGCTGGCGACATTGGTGCTGTAGGCGAGGTTCGGATCGTGGCGCGAGATCAGCACGCCGTCCTGGGTCGAGATCAGGTCCGGTTCAATGACATCGGCGCCCTGGTCGATGGCTTTCTGGTAGGCCTCCAGCGTGTGCTCGGGCAGGTAGCCGCCGGCACCGCGATGGCCCACCACCAGCGGCTGCTGGCCGTCCAGCGTCGGCAGCGGCTCGGGATCGTCACCGCCCATGCAGGCCACCAGCGTGGCCGACATCAGGGCGGTCAACGAGAGCACGCCAAGGGCGCGGCGGAGGGTACGGGCTTCGGTCATGGTCGGCTGGACTCGGTTGGGCTGGCAAGCCCGCGATGTTCAGCAGCGCCGATGACGGGGCGGTGACCCGCGTGTGACCGATCGGTGAAGGCCCTGGCCGATCATTGCCCCCGGATCAACGCCCGTTCTTGCGATAGGCCGCCAAGCCCTGCGCAGCCTGCTTGCGCACCGCGTTGTGCACCAGCGGCGTCCAGCCCAGCAGCAGGCCCTTGGCGCCCAGCGCCTGGCGCGTCCAGCGCCAGAGGTCGAACTGGTCACGGTGCTGCAGGATCCGGCCGTCGCGGAAGGTGAAGCTGGCCTGGATGTCGTTGACCACCATGCGGCCCGTGCCGCTGAACAGATAGGTCGCCACCCAGTGCGCACGGCCCTGCTGCGCGTCGGCCTCGATGCCATCGAAGCTCAGTGAAAAATTCTTGGCGCGCGCGGTCAGCATGCGCCACATGTCGCCGACCTCGGCGCCCTTCAGCGCCGTGAACACCGGGTCGGAAAAGCTGGCATCGGCGCGATAGCAGGTGGCCATCGTCTCGGCATCGCCGCGCTGGAAGGCGCTGTAGAAACGGGTCAAGAGCTCAGCGTTGGCATGCATCAGGGTCTCCAGTGTGGCGGGATTGTGCGCCGCATGGCGCGCGCATGGCGTTGGCCGGATCGACATAAACGTGTCTAATAGCGCCACACTCCTCCGTTTCTGCGAATCCGCATGATCACGATTGCGCTGCTGCTGTGCCCGAGCACCGTGCCGTCCAGCCTGGCGATGGCGCTGGACGTCTTCCAACTGGCCAACCAGGTGGCCAGCCAGGCGCCGGGCGGAGCACCGTTGTTCCGACTGCAGCGCATCAGCATTGATGCGCGGCCGATCGACAGCCCGCTCGGCCGGCTGAACGTGGACGGCGGGCTGGACGGCGCCGCACGAGCCGACCTGCTGCTGGTGCCGGCGGTGGGCCACCAGCTCGATGCGGTGATTGCCGACAACCGGCAGTTGATCGACTGGTTGCGGCTGCGCCGCGGCCGGCGCACCAACGCTGCAGGCGCTGCGTCGTCCACCCGCGCGGCGCCGCCGCGCTTCGCCAGCCTGTGCAGCGGCGCGTTCGTGCTGGCCGCTGCCGGCCTGCTCGATGGCCGCCGCGCCACCACGCACTGGACGCTGGAGGCGCTGTTCCGCCGGCGCTTCCCGCAGGTGCGCCTGGCCATCGACGCACTGCTGACACAGGACGGCGACGTCTGCTGTTCGGGCGGCGCGTATGCCGGGCTGGACCTGTGCCTGCACCTGGTGCGGCTGTGCGGCGGCGAGGGCTTGGCACGCCAGGTGGCCAACCTGCTGGTGATCGACGACCTGCGCACAACGCAACTGCGTTATGCGCCGCGCGTGCCCGCCGGCGGCCATGGTGATGGCGCGATCCAGCGGCTGCAGCGCTGGCTCGATGGCCATTACGCCGACAGCGTGACGCTGGAGCAACTGGCCGAGCGCACCCATTGTTCGCCGCGCACGCTCCTGCGCCGCTTCAAGGCGGCCACCGGCCTGACGCCGATCGATTACCTGCAACGTGTGCGGGTGACCGCCGCCGAAGCCCAGCTCGGCGACGGCCGGCAAACGGTGGAGACGGTGGCCTGGGCCGTCGGCTACGAAGACCGCGCGGCCTTCGCCAAGATCTTCAAGCGGCTGACCGGCGAGAGCCCGGCCGCCTATGGCCGGCGGGCGCGCGCACTCACGGCCGAGTCATCGCACCCAGCCGCCACAGCGAGGTGACTTCCGCCGAGCGTGCCGCATGCAGCGGGTCGCTGGTATCGGCGGCGCGGCGGTGCGCCGGGCGGGTGTCCAGCCGGCCCAGCACCTGCAGGCCGGCGTCGTGGATCCAGCCCAGCAGCTCGTCGCGGCTGCGCAGGCCCAGGTGCTCGGCCAGGTCGGACAGGATCAGCCAGCCTTCGCCGCCCGGCGCCAGGTGCGCGGCGAGGCCGGCCAGCCAGCCGCGCAGCATGGCGCTGTCGGGGTCGTAGACGGCGGATTCCAGCGGTGAACTCGGCCGCGCCGGCACCCAGGGCGGGTTGCAGACAATCAGACCGGCTTTGCCTTTCGGGAAGAGATCGGCTTGCACCAGCTTCACCCGCTCGGCCAGGCCCAGCCGGGCCAGGTTGTCCTGCGCACAGGCCAGCGCGCGCGGGTCCAGGTCGGTGGCCTGCAGCGGCTTGACGCCGCGCCGTGCCAGCACCGCGGCCAGTACGCCGGTGCCGGTGCCGATGTCGAAGGCGCCAGCATTCTTCGAGGCCGCCGGCAGCGGCGCCTGGGCCACCAGCTCGACATACTCGCCGCGCACCGGCGAGAACACGCCGTGGTGCGGGTGGATGCGGTCCTTCAACGCGGGGATCTCCACGCCCTTCTTGCGCCACTCGAACGCGCCGATCAGGCCCTGCAGTTCACGCAGCGATGCCACGTAGTGCTCGGCCATCGCGCCATGCGCCTCCAGCCCGGCCTGGCGCACGTCCGGGGCGCGGCGCAGCGGCACGCCGTGGTCGGACTCGAAGGGCAGCAGCAGCATGCCCAGCACCCGCGCCCGCAGCGCCTGGGCCTGGCGATGGGCATGGAACGCGTCCTTCAGATGGGCGGCGGGCTTGGCAATACCGGCACCACGCTTGGCACCCCGCTCGGCCTTGCTGTCGATGCGCCGGCCAAGCGCCTGCAGCAACTGCCGCGCATTGTGGAAGTCACCCACCCACAGCAGGCCGGTGCCTTCGCAGGCCAGCTTGTAGGCCGCATCGGCGTTCAGGCTGTCATCGACCACCCGCACCCGCTTGGGCGGCGGGTGGCCGGCCAGCGACAGCCAACGCGCCTGCTGCGCCTGGCCTTCGTTGTCGGTCCATGTGATGTGCGGATGCGCTTCGTTCATCGGCCCATTGTCCGGCGACGGACCGGCGCAAGGGTCAGAAGGGTCCCGTGGTGAGTACCCGTTCGATCTGCGGCTTGCGGTCATTGCCCCAGAAGGGCTCCCCGTCGACGATGAAATAGGGCGCACCGAACACGCCGGCGGCCACTGCCTGCTCGTTGGCCAGGCGCAGCCGGTCTTTCCACACCAGGTCGTTCCAGGCGCGTTCGGCGGCTTCGGCATCGAGCCCGGACTCGGCCGCCAGCGCCTTCAAGGCCGCGCGCTCGTTGAGCGGCACGCCACGCACGAAATACGCGCGCAAGGCGCTGCGGGTCCAGTGCGATGCCACGTCCGGGCCTTGCACATCGTGCAGCCACCAGAACACCCGCGCGGCATTCTGCGTGGGGATCGGGAAGGGCTCCGGCATCACGAAAGGCAGGCCTTCGTGGCGCGCTGAACGCGCAAAATCGCGCAGGCTGTACTCCCGCTTGAGCGGATGATCCACCGGGCTGCGCAGCTCAGCCGCCTGGAAGGTGACGCCCAGCAGGATGGCGTGGCGCCGCACCATGCGGCCATGGCGCGCGGCCAGCGCGTCGATCCATTCGTTGGCGATATAGGAGTACGGCGACGAGAAGTCGAAGTAGAAGTCGATCGGCGAGTGCATGGCGGCACGCTAGCCCGCTGCCGCGCGCGTGTCCATCGGTAACGATGCGAGGCGCGCGGCGCGGCCGGCCGCAGCACCGACAATGCGGCATGAGACTCGTGCAGCGCCCTGCCGCCTGCCGGCCCGCCCCGCCGCCGGCCGCGGGTTTGCGGCGCTGGTTGGCCAGGCGCGGCTTCCTTTACAGTCTCGCCCGCTGATGACGGACCTGAACATACCTCCGCTGCTGTGGCTGGTGGCCTACCAGATGGGCCTGCATGCGCTGCTGTGGGGCCTGAGCAGCCTGATGCTGCGCGAATCCCGTTCCGCCGTGGCGCACTGGGCGCTTTTCATGCTGTTGCTGGGCGCGGGACTGGCACTGGCCGGCGCCCGCAGCGAGCCGCGGCTCTGGCTGTTCTACAACGGCGCGAACATGATCGCCGTGCTGGGCTTTGCAGTGATGCGCCGCGGTACCGAGCAGTTCCTGGGGCTCGACCGTTACGACCGGGAACAACTCGCGGTGCTGCTGCCGGTGCTGGGCATGATTGCGCTGATCGGCCCCAGCGAACAGTGGGCTCCGCTGCGCGTCACGCTGGCCTACGGGGCGCAAGCCTTCATCATGCTGCGCATGGCCGCCGTCATCCGCCCGGCGCTGGCACAGGAGTTCGGCCGCAAGGTCATGCTCGCCATCTGCCTGCCCGCGATCGTCATCGGGCTGGTCCTGATCGGCCTGGGACTGCGCCAGGTCGTGCTGTGGAAAGAGCCCATCGAAATGCATCTGGGCGTCAGCGGCAACATCGCGCTGATGTACCTCTACCTGAGCGGCAGCGCGCTGTTCACTTTCGGCTTCTTCGTGCTGCTGACGCAGCGCCTGGTGGCCAGCTTGCAGCAGGCCGCCGTGCGCGACCCGCTGACCGGCCTGTTCAACCGCCGCGCGATGACCGAGCAGCTGGAACGCCAGTGGCTGCGCCACCGCCGCACGCAGGCACCGCTGGCGGTGCTGGTGATCGACATCGACCATTTCAAGCGCATCAACGACACACTCGGCCATGCCGCCGGCGACAGCGTGCTGATGCACCTGTCCACGCTGCTGCAAAGCCACGTGCGCGGCGAAGACGTGGTTGGCCGCGTCGGCGGCGAAGAGTTCCTGCTGCTGCTGCCCGACACCCAGTCGCAGCAGGCCATCGCGCTGGCCGAGCGCCTGCGCGTGCTGGTGCGCGCCGAATCGCTGGGCACCACCATCAGCGTCGGCATCGCGCTGGCGCATTCGGTGGACGACAGCGCCGAGAGCGTGATCGCGCGGGCCGATGCAGCGCTCTATCGGGCGAAGGACGCGGGACGCAACCGCATCGAGGTGGCGGACTGAAGATCAGGCCAGCGCCCGCGCAATCAGGATCTTCTGCACTTCAGACGTGCCTTCGTAGATCTGGCACACGCGCACGTCGCGGTAGATGCGCTCGACCGGGAAGTCGCTGACATAGCCGTAGCCGCCGAAGACCTGGATCGCCGCCGAGCACACGGCTTCGGCCATCTCGCTGGCGTTGAGCTTGGCCATCGCGGCCTCCTTCAGGCAGGGGCGGCCGGCGTCCTTCAGGCTGGCGGCATGCCAGATCAGTTGGCGCGCGGCTTCGATCTTCGTCGCCATCTCGGCCAGCTTGAACTGGATGGCCTGGTGGTTGAAGATCGCCGTGCCGAAGGCCGTGCGTTCCTTGCTGTAGGCCAGTGCCGCCTCGAAGGCCGCTCGCGCCATGCCGACGCTTTGTGACGCGATGCCGATGCGCCCGCCCTCCAGCCCGGACAGTGCGATCTTCAGGCCCTGGCCTTCTTCGCCCAGCAGGTTCTCGGCCGGCACGCGGCAGTTGTCGAAGTTGATCTGCGCGGTGTCGCTGGCATGCTGGCCCATCTTGTCCTCGATGCGCGCCACGCTGTAGCCGGGTGTCGTCGTGGGCACCACGAAGGCGCTGATGCCGCGCTTGCCGGCGGCCTTGTCGGTGACGGCCATGACGATCGCCACATCGCCGTTCTTGCCGCTGGTGATGAACTGCTTGACGCCGTTCAGGACGTAGTGGTCACCCTCTTTCACGGCCGTCGTGCGCAGCCCGTCGGCCTGCGAGCCGACATGCGGCTCGGTCAGGCAGAAGGCGCCCAGCATGTCGCCGCGGGCCAGCGGTTTCAGGAAGCGCTGCTTCTGGTCTTGGTTGCCGAAGGCCATCAGGATCGAGCAGACGGGACAGTTGTTGACGCTGACCACCGTGCTGGTCGCGCCGTCGCCGGCGGCGATTTCTTCGAGCATCAGGGCCAGCGCCAGGTAGTCGAGGCCAGCGCCGTCGTAGTCAGTGGGCACGGCCACGCCGTAGCAACCCAGCGCGGCCAGGCCCTTCAGTTCGGCGGCCGGGAAGTGGTGGCTCTTGTCCCAGGCCGCGGCTCTCGGCGCGATCTCGGCCTGCACGAAGTCGCGAACCGCTTCTTGCACCGCACGGTGGTCGTCGCTGAGCAGCATGGTGTTGTCTCCGGGTGTTGTCGGGGTCACCAGCTCAGGCGCTCGCCGTCGTGGTTGAGGAAGCTGCCGTTGTCGGCGGGGGTCAGGGCGGCGACGGTCTCGCGCATCGTGCGCACGCTGTGTTCAACCTCGATATCTGCGTCCGTGCCGCCCATGTCGGTGCGCACCCAGCCTGGGTGCAATGACACGCAAATGGCGCGGCCTTCGAGGGCCAGCGAGACGTCTTTCATGAGCGAATTCAGCGCCGCCTTGGAGGCGCGGTAGAGCCAGCCGCTGGGGTTGCTGCGCAGGCTGATCGAGCCCATGCGCGATGAAATCACGGCGATGCGGGCCTGCGGCGCCAGGGCTTCGGCGACGATCGGCAAGACGCGCATCGCGGCGAGCACATTGGTGTGCATCACGGTGTTGAACTCTTCTTCCGTCGGCGACTGCAGTGCGCTGCTGCGAGGGCCGTAGACGCCGGCGACGAGCCAGACGGTGTCGAAGCTCTCGCCGTCGAGTCGCCGGGCCAGGCCGGCGGTGCTGGCGGTGTCGGTGATGTCCAGCTTCAGCGGCTTGGCGCCGGCTTGCTGGATCGTCTTCAAGCCTTCGTCGCCGCGGGCGGTGGCGATGACACGATCACCCGCCGCCTGGTGCTGGCGGGTCAGTTCGAGGCCGATGCCACGGGAGGCGCCCAGGATGAGGACGTTCATTCTTCTGTCTCGCCTGGATCAGGGTTCGTGCTCAGACCAGCTCCACCGCCATCGCGGTCGCTTCACCGCCACCAATGCAGAGCGCAGCAACACCCCGCTTCAACCCGCGCTTGCGCAGAGCCCCCAGCAGCGTGACGACGATCCGCGCACCCGATGCCCCGATCGGATGCCCCAGCGCACACGCCCCGCCATGCACATTGACGATCTCGTGCGGCAGCTTGAACTCGGCCATCGCCGCCATCGTCACCGCGGCAAAAGCCTCGTTGACTTCCCACAGGTTGACGCTCTTGGCGTCCCAGCCCGCCTTCTTCAGGACCTTCTCGATGGCCCCTGCCGGCGCGGTGCTGAACCATTCCGGCGCCTGCGCATGCACCGCATGCGAAACGATGCGCGCCACCGGCGTGACACCCATCTGCTTCGCGGTCGAATCACGCATCAGCACCAGCGCCGCCGCGCCATCGGAAATGCTCGACGATGTCGCCGCAGTGATCGTGCCGTCCTTCTTGAACGCCGGCTTCAGGCCGGCGATCTTGTCGAGCTTGGCCTTGAACGGCTGCTCGTCGAACTTGAGCACCGTGTCGCCGGACTTGCCGGGCACGGTGACCGGCGCGACTTCCCAGGCGAAGCTGCCGTCTTCATTGGCCGCCTTGGCGCGTGTGGTCGAGGCGATCGCGAACTGGTCCTGGGCCTCGCGCGTGAAGCCGTACTTGGCCACGCACTGTTCGGCAAACACGCCCATCGCCTTGCCACGTTCATAAGCGTCTTCCAGGCCATCCAGCGCCATGTGGTCAAGCATCTGCGCTGCGCCGTACTTGACGCCCTTGCGCGCGAACATCAGGTGCGGCGCGTTGGTCATGCTCTCCATGCCACCGGCCAGCATCACCTTGGCCGAGCCGGCGGCCAGCATGTCGTGCGCGAACATCATCGCGCGCATGCCGGAGCCGCACATCTTGCTCAAGGTCACCGCGCCGGCGGAATCCGGCAGGCCCGCGCGGCGCAAGGCCTGGCGCGCCGGCGCCTGACCCTGGCCGGCCATCAGGCAGTTGCCGAGCAGCACCTCGTCGATCGCATCACCGGGCACGCCGGCGCGTTCGACAGCAGCCTTCAGCGCCACGGCGCCCAGTTCCCAGGCGGCCAGCGACGAGAAGTCGCCCAGCAGCCCGCCGATGGGTGTGCGTGCGGCAGAAACAATGACGATGGGATCGGCCATGATGGGCTCCTTCATTCAGGCAGGGGTGGTGGAGACAGCGGGGGGCGACAAGGCAGGCTGCACCTGCCGCTGAAAGCTGAAACGCCGCGGCGCTTCATACGGAAAGACATCGTGCACGTGGCCGGCTTTGATGCGGTCCTTGTGGAGTTGCCAGAACGCCGGGTCCAGCAGGTCGGCATGGTGCGCCATGAACACCTCGCGCACGACCGGGTTGCCCAGCAGAAACGGACCGAAGGTCTCGGGGAACACATCCTTCGGGCCCACCGTGTACCAGACCTCGGCGGACATTTCCTCTTCCTCGTTGCGCGGCTCGGGCACACGGCGGAAGTTGCAATCGCTGAGGTATTCGATCTCGTCGTAGTCATAGAACACCACCTTGCCGTGGCGGGTGACGCCGAAGTTCTTCCACAGCATGTCGCCGGGGAAGATGTTGGCGGCCACCAGGTCCTTGATCGCATTGCCGTACTCGATCACCGCATGCTCGATCTGCTCGCGCGTGGCGTCCTGCAGGTAGATGTTCAGCGGGATCATGCGCCGCTCGATGTAGAGGTGCCTGATGACCAGCACATCGCCATCCTCTTCGATCAGGCTGGGGCAGAAGTGCTTCAGCTCGGCGACCAGCTCGTCGCTGATGCGCGAGCGCGGGAAGGCTACGCTGGTGTATTCCAGCGTATCGGCCATGCGCCCGACACGGTCGTGGGTTTTCACCAGCAGGTACTTGCGCTTGATCAGCTCGCGCGTGGTGTCCTTCTGCGGCGGGTAGAAGTCCTTGATGACCTTGAAGACATACGGGTACGACGGCAGGTCGAACACCAGCATCACCATGCCCTTGATGCCGGGCGCGATGCCGAACTTGTCGCTCGAATGGCGCAGGTGGTAAAGGAAGTCGCGATAGAACGCGTTCTTGCCCTGCTTCTGCAGGCCCAGCGCGGCATAGATCTCCGAGCGCGGCTTGCGCGGCATCAGCGAGCGCAGGAACTGCACATATGCGCTGGGGATCTCCATGTCGACCATGAAGTAGGCGCGCGCAAAGCTGAACAGCATCAGCATGTCGTCTTCGCTGAACAGCGCGGTGTCGATGACCAGCTGGCCCTGCTCGTTGTGCAGGATCGGCAACGCCATCGGCGTCTCGGCGAAGCCGTTGACGATCTTGCCGATCAGGTAGGCACCCTTGTTGCGGTAGAACAGGGACGACAGCACCTGGATCTGGAAGTTCGCGCGCAGCCGGATGTTCACGCCGACCTGCTTGCGCAGCGCGGCCAGCACCTGGTCGACGTCGCGGCCCATGTCCTCGAATTCACGCGCCAATTGGAAGTTATTGACGATGCGCAGCAAGGTGTCGCGCAAGGTCTCGCGCGTCGGGTAGTAGGCGCGGTAGGTCGGCAGCGAGGCCGGCTCGTCGTTCTCGATGTACTCGGTGCTGATCGCCGGCCGCACGAACAGGAAGTCGTTGCGGAAGTAGCGGTGATGCAGGATCTTGGTCGTCACCGAGTTGAAGAAGGTCTCGGCGAGTTCGGGCTGGTGGTGGTTGGTCAGCAGGCCGATGTAGTGCAGCTTGACCTGCTGCCAGGTGTCGCCGGAGAGCTTGCCGGTGTCGAACTCCCGCTGCAGCCGTTCCACCGCCTCGTCGACACGGGTGTCGTAGAACTCGATACGCTCGCGCTGCGCCCGCTGCTGGCCATGCCAGTCGGCGGCTTCGAAGCGCTGCTTGGCGGCGCGGTTGGTCTCGCTGAACAGCAGGTAGTGCCGGTTGAAGCCTTCGAGCATCGCCTGCGCGATGTCGTAGGCCCGCGAGTCGGTCAGGCGATGCGGAAACATCCGGAGATCAGACCGCGTCGGCGGCCGTGCGCTGCCGCCAGCGCTGCTTCAGCTGGGCCAGCGCGGTGTCGTAGGCCAGGCCCACGTCCTCCGGCCGGGCCGCCGTGATGCGCAGGTCTTCCAGCAGGCCGTTGTGCAGGCCATAGACCCAGCCATGCACCACCACCTGCTGGCCACGCTGCCAGGCGTCGTGCACCACGGTGGTATGGCAGACGTTGCGGGCCTGCTCCAGCACGTTCAGTTCGACCAGTGCATCAACCCTCAGCCCATCGGGCAGCCCCGCCAGGAAGCCGGCGTGGGTATCGCGCACGTCCTGCACATGGCGCAGCCAGTTGTCGACCAGTCCGGCGCGCTTGTTGTTCATCGCTGCACGCACCCCCCCACAATTGGAATGGCCGACGACGATGATGTGCTCGACATTCAGCACGTCGACCGCGTACTGGATCACCGACAGCGCGTTCAGGTCCGAATGCACCAGCAGGTTCGCGACGTTGCGGTGCACGAACAACTCGCCCGGCAGCAGGCCAACCAGGTCGTTGGCCGGCACGCGGCTGTCGGCGCAGCCGATCCACAGGTACTGCGGCGTCTGCTGGTTGATCAGCCGGGTGAAGAAACCGGGCTCGCGCGTCTCGGTGGCCGCGGCCCACTGGCGGTTCTTGTCGAAAAGTTCCTGCAGTTCAACGCTCATGGCAGTCGGCGGATGCGCCCGATTTGTTGCAGTGCATCAGAGTTTACGCACCGCCTCTTACATCGTCTCGGCGAACAATTCGCGGCCGATCAGCATGCGACGGATCTCCGAGGTGCCGGCGCCGATCTCGTAGAGCTTGGCATCGCGCCACAGGCGGCCCAGCGGGTACTCGTTGATGTAGCCGTTGCCGCCGTAGACCTGGATGCCTTCGCCGGCCATCCAGGTGGCCTTCTCGGCGCACCACAGGATCACGCTGGCGCAGTCCTTGCGCACCTGGCGCACGTGGTCCGTGCCCAGCTTGTCGAGGTTCTTGCCCACCGTGTAGCAGAAGGCGCGCGCGGCCTGCAGCACGGTGTACATGTCGGCCACCTTGCCCTGGATCAGCTGGAACTCGCCGATGCTCTGGCCGAACTGCTTGCGGTCGTGGATGTAGGGCACGACGTTGTCCATCACCGCCTGCATGATGCCGATCGGCCCGGCGGCGAGCACCGCGCGCTCATAGTCCAGCCCACTCATCAGCACCCGTGCACCGCCGCCCACCGCGCCCAGTACGTTGGCCGCCGGCACCTCGACGTTCTGGAACACCAGCTCGCCAGTGTGGCTGCCGCGCATGCCGAGCTTGTCGAGCTTCTGCGCGATGGAAAAACCCTTCATGCCCTTTTCGATCAGGAAGGCAGTGACGCCGCGCGCGCCCATCTCCGGGTCGGTCTTGGCGTAAACCACCAGCGTGTCGGCGTCGGGGCCGTTGGTGATCCACATCTTGTTGCCGTTGAGCAGGTAATAACCACCTTTGTCCTCGGCCTTGAGCTTCATGCTGATGACATCAGACCCGGCACCGGGCTCGCTCATCGCCAGCGCGCCGACATGCTCGCCGGTGATCAGCTTGGGCAGGTATTTGGCCTTCTGCGCCTCGCTGCCGTTGCGCTTGATCTGGTTGACGCAGAGGTTGGAATGCGCGCCGTAGCTCAGGCCCACCGAGGCCGAGGCACGGCTGATCTCCTCCATCGCGATCATGTGCGCCAGGTAGCCCATGTTGGCGCCGCCGTATTGCTCCGGCACGGTGATGCCGAGCACGCCAACTTCACCCATCTTGCGCCACAGGTCCACCGGGAACTGGTCGGAGCGGTCGATCTCGGCCGCGCGCGGCGCGATCTCGGCCTCGGCGAAGGCACGCACCGCGTCGCGCAGTGCATCGATGTCCTCGCCGAGTTGGAAGTCGAGTCCGGGCAGCGTGCTCATGGGGAGTCTCCTGGGTGCGGTCGAGGATGTGCCGTCGCGGGTGCCATCGCTGATGCCCAACGACTCTGCGGATGGTACGGCCGGCGCGGCCGACCCGGTGCAGATTGACGTTTACGTAAACGTCACATCTTATCCAAGCCTGGCGCTGCTTGGCAAGTGCACGCGCCACGCCCGGGTCGCGGTGCGCGCTATGACTTCTCGCTGCTGCGCGCGGCCTGGGGCGCGCCGCCGGCCGCGCGCCGACGGCTCTTGCCGCGTTCGGCCAGCAGGCGCGCGCAGCGCTCTTCATGCTGACCGATCTCCGACAGCGTCAGCTGCAGGTCTTCCAGCTGGCGCTCGAGCTGCTGGCGGTGCCGGGCCAGCGCCTGCGAGAAGGCTTCGAGCTGCGCCGCGGAGTCCGCTGGCGATTCGTACATCGTCACCAGCTGCAGGATCTCGGTCAGCGAAAAGCCCAGCCGCTTGCCGCGCAGCGTGAGCTTCAGCCGCGTGCGGTCGCGCTGGTTGTAGACGCGGTTGCGGCCGGCCCGCGCCGGCGCCAGCAGACCCACGTCTTCGTAGAAGCGGATCGCGCGGGTCGTGAGGTCGAACTCCTGCGCCAGCTCGGTGATGGTGTAGCTGCGCTCGTCCCGCGGACGGGCGGCCGCCGGGGCTTCTGGTGGGGACGTCTTGGCGGGGCGCGTGCGGGCGCTCGGGCTGGCGGTGCGGGTCATGTCGGCGGCGGGTTGACGTTCACGTCAATGTACCGCGAGGCCGCACTTCAATCGAAGGCCGGCAGGACCTCGGTGCGCAGCAGGCCGCGGCTTTGCTCGTAGTCCGGCAGCACGGAACGCACCACCTCCCAGAACGCCGCGCTGTGGTTCATCTCGCGCAGGTGGGCCAGCTCGTGGGTGACGACATAGTCGATGACCGGCAGCGCAAAGTGGATCAGCCGCCAGTTCAGCCGCACCGAACCGTCGGCGCTGGCGCTGCCCCAGCGGGTGGACGCCGAGCTCAGCGACAGGCGCTTCACGCGCACGCCCAGGCGCTGCGCGAACACCGCGCAGCGCTCCTCGAACACGCGCCGCGCCTGGCGCTGCAGCCAGCTCTGCACCGCCTCGCGGATCTGCTCCTGTGAAGCGCCTTGCGGCAGGCCGACATGCAGCGTCATGCGCGGCACGCCGGGCAGCGCCTGCGCGTCGGCATGCAGCACCGCGCCGGTGGTGCGCGGGTCCAGCACCACGATCACCGTGTCGCCCAGGAAGGGCAGGCTGGTGCCGTCATGCCACTGCACGCGCGTGGCTTGCACCCGCTCGGCGCGCTGCTGCTGTTCATGCAGCTTGCGCAGGATCCAGCCGGACTTGGCCTGCAGCGCCTGCTCGACCTCGCCGACGCCGACCCAGCGCGGCGCACTGACACTCAGGCCCTCGGCGCTGACGACGAAGCCGATGCTGCGCCGGCGCGCGCGGCGGAACTCATAAGCCACGCGGTGCTCGCCCAGCTGGATCTGGCGCTGGGCCCGCGGATGTTGGAAACGGGGTGCACTCTGCACCGGTACGGGCGGGGCGGGCGGGTTCAACACGGGAAGTTCGGCACAGGCCCCCGGCGCGCCGGCCGTGGCGGCACTGCCAAGGGCATTCGGTGAGAGGGTCTCGGCGGGGGCCGGCGACGCCACCCGATCGAACAGCGAAAGCTGCTGCGGGTTCGGGTCGGCTCCGGATCGCACCATGGCCCCGATTCTAGGCAGCAAGAGGGGTGGGTCGCGGATAGGCCTCGGGATCGAGGCGCCGCATCTCGGCCTCGATCCAGGCTTCCACCTGGCGCATCAACTCGTCCGGCTCGCGGCCCTGGGAGGGGATCGGCTGGCCGATCGAGATGTCGACGATGCCCGGGCGCAGCAGGAAACTCTTGCGCGGCCAGCAGCGCGCCGAGGTCACGGCAATCGGCACGATCGGCGTGCCGGTGGTCACCGCGAGCCGGCTGGCGCCGCTCTTGTAGCTGCCCTGGCTGCCGCGCGGCGTGCGGGTGCCCTCCGGGAACATGATGACCCAGCAGCCGCGCGACATCAGCTCGCGGCCCTGCTCGGCGACGCGGTTCCAGGCTTCGGCGCGCCGGCTGCGGTCGATGTGGATCATGTCCAGCCGGCCGATGGCCCAGCCGAAGAACGGGATGTACAGCAACTCGCGCTTGAAGACATAGGCCAGCGGGTGCGACATCAGTGTCGGGAACGCAAAAGTCTCCCAGGTCGACTGGTGCTTGGGCGCCAGCAGCACCGCGGCCGTTTCATCCGCCTTGGTGGGCAGGTGTTCCATGCCCTGCACGCGGTGGCGCACGCCGCAGATCACCCGCGCGCCCCAGATCGACACGCGCAGCCAGCCGGCGCACATCCAGTAGATCGTGGTGCTGCGCAGGAACAGCGAGGCCAGCACCACCGCCAAGGCCCAGGGCATCACGGTCACGCTCAGCCACAGCACGAACAGCGCGGAGCGCAGGGCGCACAGCAGCGTGTTCAGCGGGCTCAATGCAGGTCCCCCGGCGTCGAGATCGGCGCGTGGTCGCGGCGCATCATGTAGTCGGCGAAGGCCGCCAGGTCCTCGTGCACCACCGTGCCCGGCACCAGGGCCAGCACATGCGCGAGCTGCTCTTCGCTCATCAGCTGGGACCGGCCGGTGCGCACCAGGTGCGGCTCGCAGCCGGCGGCCTGGGCCGCCTGCAGGTCACGCAAGGTGTCCGCCACCATCGGCACCAGCCGCAGATCGATGCCGTAGCGCTTGCCGATCTCCTTCATCAGCCCGGGCAACGGCTTGCGGCAATCGCACTGGTCTTCCGGCGTGTGCGGACAGAAGAACACCGCATCGACACGCCCGCCCACCGCCATCAGCTGGCGGTACATGTGTGCATGCACCGCGTTCACCGAGGCCATGTCGATCATGCCGCGGCCGATGCCGGATTGATTCGTCGCCACCACCGTGTGCCAACCGGCGTGGTTCAGCCGCGCCACCGCTTCCAGCGCGCCGTCGATCGGCTGCCATTCGTTCGGCGCCTTGACGTGGTCGTCGCGGTACTCGTTGAGGATGCCGTCACGGCCCAGGATCACCAGCTTGACCACCGGTTGCATTGTTCATCCTCCTCGTCTGACCAGGCGCGGCCTCACCCGCCATCGGGCCTCATGGACTCAAGTGGCCAGGCGGGACAGGTCGGCCACGCGATTCATCGCCGCATGCAAGCCACCCAGCAGAGCCAGGCGATTGCTGCGCAGGGCTGCATCTTCGGCGTTCACCATCACCTTGTCGAAGAATTCGTCGACCGGGCCTTTCAGCGCGGCCAGGGCCTGCAGTGACGCGGCATAGTCGGCGCGCTCGAAGGCTGCGTCCGCAAGGGGCTGCACCGCTTGCAGCGCCTGGTGCAGCGCCGCTTCGGCGGGCTCCTTAAGCAACGCTGGCAGCACCGCGGCGGTTCCGGCGCCTTCGGACTTCTTCAGGATGTTGCCGACACGCTTGTTGGCGGCGGCCAGCGAAGCGGCTTCCGGCAATGCGGCAAAGCTGCGCACTGCCGCCAGACGCGCCGGAAATTCGGCCCAGGGCGGCCGCACGGCGACCACGGCATCGACCTCATGGGCGTTGTAGCCCTGGTCGCGCAGGTAGCCCACCAGGCGCTCGTAGATGAACTGCGCCACCGCCTCGCGGGCGTCGCCATGGCCGCCGGGAAAGGCGGCAAAGGCCGCGTCCACCATCGTCGGCAGGTTCAGCGCCAGGCCGCCCTCGATCAGCATGCGGATCACGCCCAGCGCATGGCGGCGCAGCGCGAACGGGTCCTTGTCGCCGGTGGGCACCTGGCCGATGCCGAACAGGCCGGCCAGCGTCTCGAGCTTGTCGGCCAGCGCCACCGCCAGGCCCACGGTGTTGCGCGGCAGCGCGTCGCCGGCAAAGCGTGGGCGGTAGTGGTCTTCGATGGCCAGCGCGATGTCTTCGGGCTCGCCGTCGTGGCGGGCGTAGTAGCCGCCCATCGTGCCCTGCAACTCGGGGAACTCGCCGACCATGTCGGTCAGCAGGTCGGCCTTGGCCAGCAGCGCGGCACGGTCGGCGGCCTGCGCCAGCGCCGCGCCACCCAGCGCCTGGCCGATGCCGCGCGCAATGGTCCGCACGCGGGCCAGGCGTTCGCCCTGCGTGCCCAGCTTGTTGTGGTAGACCACCTTGTCGAGGCCGGCCACGCGGTCTTCGAGCTTCTTCTTGCGATCCTGGTCGAAGAAGAACTTGGCATCCGCCAGGCGCGGTCGCACCACCCGTTCGTTGCCGCCAATCACCTGCGAGGCGTCGTCCGGCCGGATGTTGCTGACGACGAGGAACTGGTGGGTCAGCTTGCCCGCCGCATCGAGCAGCGGAAAGTACTTCTGGTTGGCCTTCATCGTCAGGATCAGGCATTCCTGCGGCACGGCCAGGAATTCGGGTTCGAAGCGGCACAGCAGCACGTTCGGGCGCTCGACCAGCGCCGTCACTTCGTCGAGCAGCGCGTCGTCGTCGATCGGCGTCAAGCCCTGCGTCGACGCTGCCGCCTGCAGCTGGCGCTGGATCTCAGCGCGGCGCGCGGCGAAGCTGGCGATCACCGCGCCTTCGCTGGCCAGTTGTTCGGCATAGCTGTCGGCATCGCGCAGCGTCACCGGGCTCTGGGCGGCTTCGAAGCGGTGGCCTTGCGTCGTGCGGCCGGCATCCAGGCCGAGCACCGAGACCGGCACCACCGCATCACCGTGCAGCGCCACCAGGCCGTGCGCCGGTCGCACGAAGTTCACGGTGGTCCAGCCCGGGCGGAAGTCCGCACCTTGGCCCTTGTGAAGCTGGTAGCTCATGACCTTCGGAATCGGCAGCTTGGCCAATGCCTCGTCGATGGCTTTCTTCAGGCCTTCGGCCAGCGTGGCACCGGGCACCCGGCTGTCGAGAAACAGCGCTTCGGCCTTGCCATCGGGCGCACGTTTCAGTGAGGGCACGACAGACGCATCAGCGCCCAGCGCGGCCAGCTTCTTCAGCAGCGCCGGTGTCGGCGCACCGCTGGCGTCCAGCGCCACGGCCACCGGCATCAGCTTCTGCTGCTGGGCCTTGTCAGCGGCCTTGTCGGCCACCGCCGTGAGCTGCGCGGCCAGGCGGCGCGGCGACGCAAAGCTCGTCAGGCGGCTGTCGGCGGTGGCCAGGCCCTGGGCCTGCAATGACGCGGCCAGGCCGGACGCAAAGGCTTCGCCGAGCTTTTTCAGCGCCTTGGGCGGCAGCTCTTCGACAAACAGCTCGACCAGCAGGTTCTTCACAGTCGCAGTCATGACTCAGGCCGCCTTCTTCTTGTCGATGTCGGCCAGCACTTCGGCAGCCCAGTCCTTGGGCGCCATCGGGAAACCCAGGCGTGCGCGGCTGTCGACATAACTCTGCGCCACCGCACGCGCCAGGTTGCGGATGCGGCCGATGTAGCCGGCGCGTTCGGTGACGCTGATCGCGCCACGCGCATCCAGCAGGTTGAAGCTGTGGCCGGCCTTCAGCAGTTGTTCGTAGGCCGGCAGCGCCAACTGCTGCGTCATCAGGTGCTTGCTCTGCCGTTCATGGGCGCCGAAGGCCTGCAACAGGAACTCGACATCGCTGTGCTCGAAGTTGTAGGTGCTCTGCTCGACCTCGTTCTGGTGGTAGACGTCGCCGTAGCTCAGGCCTTCCGTCCACTTCAGCTGATAGACACTCTCAACGCCCTGCAGGTACATCGCCAGCCGCTCCAGGCCGTAGGTGATCTCGCCGGTGATTGGCTTGCAGTCGATGCCGCCGACCTGCTGGAAGTAGGTGAACTGCGTGACTTCCATGCCGTTGAGCCAGACCTCCCAGCCCAGGCCCCAGCAGCCCAGCGTCGGGTTCTCCCAATCGTCCTCGACGAAACGGATGTCGTTCTTCTTCAGGTCGAAGCCCACCGCTTCCAGCGAGCCGAGGTAGAGCTCGAGGATGTTCGCCGGCGCGGGCTTGAGCACCACCTGGTACTGGTAGTAGTGCTGCAGCCGGTTCGGGTTCTCGCCGTAGCGGCCATCCTTCGGCCGGCGGCTGGGCTGCACATAGGCGGCCTTCCACGGTTCGGGGCCCAGCGCGCGCAGGAATGTCGCGGTGTGGCTGGTGCCGGCGCCCACTTCCATGTCGTAGGGCTGCAGCAAGGCGCAGCCCTGGGCCGCCCAATAGTCCTGCAGGCGAAGGATCAGTTGCTGGAAGGTGAGCATCGGGGCCCGTGTTGTCTCAAAAGGTCAACCTGCAAGTTTACCGGGCGCGCCCTGCCCAGCGCGCCAGGCCAGCAGCGCCAGCGCCAACCAGGCTGCCAGCAGCAGCGGCCACAGGCCGATCGTCCCCACCCAGGCCACATACGGCGTGCGACCGCTGCGGCCCTGCACCTCGCCGCTGAGGGCGCCGCGGGTGAACGGCGGCAGCCGGGCGCTGACGTGGGCACGGTGGTCGATGATCACCGTGGCACCGGTGTTGGTGGCGCGCAGCATCGGCCGCTGCAACTCCAGCGTGCGCATGCGCGAGATCTGCAGATGCTGGGTAACGGCGATGGTGTCGCCGAACCAGCCGATGTTGCTGAGGTTGGCCAGCACCGTCGGCGCGGTGGCCGGGTCGGTGAAGCGCAGTGCCAGCTCTTCGCCGAACAGGTCTTCGTAGCAGATGTTCGGTGCCACCCGCTCGCCGCGGAGTGCATACGACGGCGCATTCAGCGGCCCGCGGGCAAAGTCGCCCAGCGGAATGTTCATCATCTCGGTGAACCAGCGAAAGCCGGTGGGGATGAATTCGCCGAAGGGCACCAGATGGGTCTTGTCGTAGCGGTAGGGCGTGCCGGCGGCGTCGAGCGCGAGCACCGAGTTGGTGTAGCCGGACTGGAAGTCGCCCAGCGGCACGCCCAGCAGCGCGGCCGGTGCGCCGGGCCGGCGGAAGTGCTCACGCAGCTGCGGCCAGTAACGAGGATCGAAGTCGTTCAGCTGTTCGGGCAGCAGCGGCACCGCCGTTTCCGGCGCGATCACCAGGTCGCCCTGGGCCTGCTGCAGCGCCGCCGCCACCCAGGCCAGCGTGGCCGGCAGGCGCTCGATGACGAATTTCTCGTCCTGCGGCACGTTGGCTTGCAGCAGCGTGACCTTCAGGCTGCCGGTGGCGCGGGTGAACTCGCCCGGGCCGATCAGCGCCGGCAGCCCGAGCAGCACCACGCTGCCCAACAGCCCCGGTGCCGCGATGCGCCAGCCCCGCGCAACGGCACCGGCCAGCAGCGCCGCCGCCCACGCCACCAATGCGCCGATGCCGTAGACGCCGATCCACGGCGCCCAGGCGGCCAGCGGGCTGTCGATCTGCGCGTAGCCGGTGGCTATCCAGGGGAAGCCGCTGAAGATCAGCCCCCGGGCCAGTTCGGTCGCCAGCCAGGCCAGTGTGAACAGTCCGGCATCGGCAAGCCAATGGCCGCGCCTGGCGCGCGCCGCCGCCGCCGTCGCCACAGCCAGGTAGCCCGACAAGACCAGCGCCAGCAGCAGCACCGCCGCGGCGGCCAGCGGCGCCGGCAGGCCGCCATAGCGGTGCATGCTGATGAACAGCCACCACACGCCCGAGGCCACCCAGGTGGTGCCGAAGGCCGCTCCCAGCAGCGCGGCGCGGCGCGGTGTCGCGGCTTGAACTCGCCAGGCCAGCCCGGCGATGCACAGCAGCTGCAGCGCCCAGGCGGCGGTATGCACATAGGCCAGGGTCTGCAGCGCGCCGAGGGCGGCCGCCAGCAGCATATCGGCCGCGGGGGACGCCGCCAGGCGGCGTTCAGCCCAGGCGCCCGATCCGGACCGTTGTTCGGCCCAGGCGCTCAAGCCGGGCCGCCGTTGGCGGCTGGGGCAACGCGCGATACCTTGAACCAGCGCACCGCCCCGCCCCGCGTCAGCATCACGTGGAAGGACAGCTCGTCGAGCTGCACCGCCTCGCCGCGGCGCGGCACCCGGCCCAGCTCATGCGCGACCAGGCCACCGATGGTGTCGAACTCATCGGCCGGCAGCATCACCGCAAAAGCCTGGTTCACCGCGGTGATCAAAGTGTCGCCTGCCACGCGGTGCGAGCCGTCGGCCAGCGTGTAGATGCCGCTCTCGGCGTCGTCGTCGTCGAACTCGTCCTCAATCTCGCCGACGATCTCTTCGAGCACGTCCTCGATGGTGACCAGGCCAGCGGTGTTGCCGAACTCGTCGATGACGATCGCCAGGTGGTTGCGGTTGGAGCGAAAGTCCCGCAACAGCTCGTTCAGGTTCTTCGATTCGGGCACGAACACCGCCGGCCGCAGCAGCGTGCGCAGGTTCAGCTCGGGCGCCCGCTGCAGCTTCAGCAAGTCCTTGGCCATCAGGATGCCGATGATGTTCTCGCGCCCGCCTTCGTAGACCGGAAAGCGCGAATGGCTGGTCTCGATCACGCTGTTGAGCAACTCGTCGTACGGCGCGTCGATGTCCAGGAAATCCATGCGCGGCGCCGCCACCATCACGTCACCGGCGGTGAGGTCGGCCATGCGGATCACGCCCTCGAGCATGATGCGCGACTCGGGCGCGATCAGCTCGCGGTGCTCGGCATTGGCCAGCGTCTCGATCAGCTGGTCCCGTGTGTCGGGCCCGGGCGAGACGAATTCAATCAGCCGTTCGAAGAAACTGCGCTTGCTGCTGGCCGCAGGCGCGGCGGCGTCATAGCGCGACCGACTGGGAGGCGGTTCGGACACGATGGGTGTCGGGAGTGGAAGTGGGCAGAGAATACCCGATGCGCCGCACAAGGCCGACCCTGCGCCGGCAGGATGGGCCAAGCTGGTCTATCCTCGCGGCCCTTGAGCGACAGCGTTACCTGGAGAACCCCATGTCAAACGGACTGATTCCTGCAACCATCCTGACGGGCTTCTTGGGTTCCGGCAAGACCACCCTGCTCAAGCGGGTGCTGACCGAAGCCCATGGCCAGAAGATCGCCGTGATCGAGAACGAGTTCGGCGAAGAGAACATCGACAACGAGATCCTGGTCGCCGATACGAAGGAGCAGGTGATCCAGATGAACAACGGCTGCGTCTGCTGCACGATCCGCGAGGACCTGCGCTCGACGCTGGCCGACCTGGCCGAGAAGCGCCGCAAGGGCGAACTGGACTTCGACCGCGTGGTGATCGAGACCACCGGCCTCGCCGACCCCGGCCCGGTGGCGCAAACCTTCTTCATGGACGACGAGATCGCCGAAAGCTACCTGCTGGATTCGGTGCTGACACTGGTGGACGCCAAGCATGCCGACGGCCAGCTGGACAGGCGCCAGGAAGCGCGCCGCCAGATCGGCTTTGCCGACCAGATCTTCATCAGCAAGACCGACCTGGTGCCCGGTGCCGACGTGGATGCGCTGGCCCACCGGCTCAAGCACATGAACCCGCGGGCGCCGCAGCAGCGCGTACATTTCGGCGAGGTGGACCTGGCCCGGGTGTTCGACCTGCGCGGCTTCAACCTCAATGCCAAGCTCGAGATCGACCCCGAATTCCTCACCGAGGGCGGCCATGACCATGCGCACGATCACGACCACCATGATCACGATCATGAACATGGCGAGCACTGCGACCACCCGCACCACCATGCCCACGACGATGATGTGAAGTCTTTCGTCTTCCGCGCCGAGCGGGCCTTCAACCCCGCCAAGCTGGAGGATTTCCTCGGTTCCATCGTGCAGGTATACGGACCGAAGATGCTGCGCTACAAAGGCGTGCTGTTCATGAAGGGCAGCGATCGCAAGGTCATCTTCCAGGGCGTGCACCAGTTGATGGGCAGCGACCTGGGGCCGAAGTGGTTGCCGGGCGAAAAAAAGCTCAGCAAGATGGTGTTCATCGGCATCGATCTGCCGCGCGACATCCTGTTGCAGGGCCTGGAAGGCTGCCTGGTCTGATCGCCGTTCAGGCAGAAAGGCGCGTGGCTACAATCCGCGCGCCCGAAACGACGCTGCAAAACCACAGGTGTGGGCAGTTAACAGGTATAAAGCCACTGCGAGGAGTCCCGAAGTGAGCAAGACCTCGGAAAAAAGCCCGGCCACCGACAAGCCTGCAGCCACCCGCAAGGGCACTGCGGCCGAGGTGCACGCGCCAGCCCCTGTTTCCGCCTCGGCTGCAGCCAAGACCAGCACCAAACCAGCCCCCGCCAAGACCGCGGTGGCCAAAACCGCCCCAGCCAAGACGGCGCCCGCCAAGAGTGCGGCCCCCACCGGCTCGCATGCGGCGGAGGCCCCGGCGCCCGCCGTCAACCGCTTCGCCGAACGTTTTTCTCCTCCCAAGCCACCCGCCCGTGGATTCCCCGAACCAATGGAAACTGTGAAGCCCGCCGTCAAGGCGGACCCCAAGCTGGCCAACGCCTGGAAGTCCAAGGCCGGCCGCGAGCTGACCGAGCCCGAGTTGATGGCCATGCCCGAGGCCGAGTACATGAACGAGAAGCAGCTCGACTTCTTCCGTGCCCGCCTGCAAGCGCTGAAGGACGACCTGTTGTCCAACGCCGGCGAAACCACCGAGCATCTGCGTGAAGACACCTCCATCGTGCCCGACCCGGCCGACCGCGCGACCATCGAGGAAGAGCATGCGCTGGAGTTGCGCACGCGTGACCGTGAACGCAAGCTGCTGAAGAAGATCTCGCAGTCGCTGGGCCGCATCGAAGCCGGCGATTACGGTTATTGCGACGAAACCGGCGAGCCCATCGGCCTGGGCAGGCTTCTTGCTCGCCCGACGGCGACGCTGTCGCTGGAAGCCCAGCAGCGCCGCGAGCTCAAGCAAAAAATGTTCGGCGACTAAGCGCCCAGAAGACCAGACTCCATGGCGGATCCCAAGGACGGCGAGAGCTTCCTGCGCAAGGTGGTGCGTTTTGTCGCCAACCCGGCGACGGATTGGTCCGACATCAATTCGCGCCAGGAAGACAGCCGCGACACGGACCTGGAGCGCTCCGAGCTCAAGGCCATGGTCGAGCGCAAGCGCCGCAACGACTTCGTGCGCAAGCGCGAATTCGACGTGCTGCGCCGGCTCCGCCGCGAAGGCCTGTCGCCGGAGCAACTGGCCGCCCTGGGCGGCTCGTCGCGCATCGACGACTCCGAAGTGCGGCTGCAGGAGCCCGGCGCGCGCCAGGACCAGCAGGTCAAGGCCAAGATCGACGAGATCGAGCAGCAGATGGTCGGCGAAAGCCTGCGCGCTGCCTCGCCGCCGCCACGCCGCACGCCGGCCTTCTACAACGCGCCGACGCAACCGGTGGCCTTCCAGTCGCATCCGGCAGAAGACGATGCGCCGGCAGACGGCAGGGACCACGACGACGAGCGCCTGCCGGCCTTGCCGCCCCTGCCCGAATTCGATGTGCCGCTGCCGTCCGCGCCGGCCCCGGCGGTGATGGGCAGCGGTGTCGCCCCCCTGAACCCGCCGCCGGTGACGCGCGCCGCGGGCCCGGTGGCCGCCACGCCGGCGCCCAAGCCCGCGCCCGCACCCGCCAGCACCCCGGCTTTCGCCACCGCCAGCGCGGCCATCGACCCCAAAACCGCCAGCAACCGCCAGGCCGGGCCGGGCGCTGACTTCGGCTCGCAGTTTGCGGTGGAAGTCAGCGAGGTGGTGCACGACCCCGAGCTGGACGAAGCGGTGATTGCGTTCGCCAATGCCGATTTCGGCCACTGCGAAGATTCGTTGACCCAGCTCGTGGCCGCAGGCTCCGCGCGCTACCAGCACCCGGAAACCTGGAAGGTGCTGTTCGACCTGTACCGTGCCACCGGACAGCAGATGAAGTTCGAGGGCTTGGCGCTGGAGTTCGCCAACCTGTTCGGCAGCTCGTCGCCGCAGTGGTATTCGCTGCCCAAGCGCGTGGCCGAAGCAGCCGCGGCCGAAGAGCGGCCCAAGGCCGCGCGACCCAGCATCGGCAATGTCGGCTGGGTCAGTGCCGAGGTGCTGGACATCGATGCCGTGGCGCGGCTGCGTTCCGTCACGCTGCAGTTGCCGCTGCCCTGGGTGCTGGACTGGTCCGGGCTGCAGCGCGTCGAGGCTGAAGCGGCGTCGCAGCTCACCGAGCTATTCCGCCAATGGGCCAAGCAGAAAGTGGAGATGCGCTGGCAGGCCGGCGAGCAGTTGCTGAGCACCCTGGCCGAGGCTGCACCCACCGGCGTGCGCGATGCCGACCCGGCGTTCTGGATGGCCCGCATTGAGGCCCTGCGCCTGGCCAACCGGCCGGACCAGTTCGACGAGGCCGCCATCGACTACTGCGTCACCTACGAAGTGTCGCCGCCCTCGTGGGAGCGCACCGACTGCGTGGTGCGCATGGGCGGCGTCTCACATACCACCGCGACGCCGCCGCTGTCCATCGTCAGCGAAGTGTCCACCGGCTTCATGGAATCCAGCCTGCTCGACGACCCGCAGGGCGGCCAGCAGGTGGCCAGCGTCGACCTGTCCGGCCAACTGATCGGCGACATCGGCTCGACGCTGACGCGCATCGACAGCCAGCTGGCCACGGCGCCGCTGGTCAGCGTGTCCTGCGCACGTTTGATCCGCGTCGACTTCATCGCCGCGGGCGACCTGCTGAACTGGGTGCTGTCCAAGCGCAGCCAGAACCGCAGCGTCACCTTCACCGAAGCCCACCGCCTGGTGGCGCTGTTCTTCGGCGCGATGGGCATCAACGAGCACGCGCGCGTGCAGGTCCTGCGCGACTGAAGCCGCAGGCCGCCGCGCCAACGGCGCCTGTGCCGCCGCCACTTGCGGCCAGCCATTTCTCCCCCACTTGAAACACCCATGGAACCCTTCCACGGCACCACCATCATCAGCGTGCGGCGGCAAACGCCGGCCGGCTGGCAAGTTGCGCTCGGCGGCGACGGCCAGGTCACGCTGGGCAACATCGTCGTCAAGGCCAGTGCGCGCAAGGTGCGCAAGCTCTACCGCGACCAGGTGCTGGCCGGTTTTGCCGGCGCCACCGCCGATGCCTTCACCTTGTTCGAGCGCTTCGAGGCCAAGCTGGAGAAGCACCAGGGCCACCTGGTGCGCGCGGCGATCGAGCTGACCAAGGACTGGCGCACCGACCGCGTGCTGCGCCGGCTGGAAGCGATGCTGGCGGTGGCCGACCACGAGGCCTCGCTGATCATCACCGGCAACGGCGACGTGCTGGAGCCCGAACTCGGCATTATTTCTATCGGCTCCGGCGGCGCCTACGCCCAGGCCGCCGCCCGTGCGCTGCTGCAGCACACCGATCTCAGCGCCCAAGACATCGTCAAGCAGGCACTCACCATCGCGGGCGACCTGTGCATCTATACCAACCAGAACCACACCATCGAGACCTTGGGCTGACACCATGAGCATGACGCCACAAGAGATCGTCTCCGAACTCGACCGCCACATCGTTGGCCAATCGGCTGCCAAGCGCGCCGTGGCCATTGCGCTGCGCAACCGCTGGCGCCGCCAGCAGGTGGACGACAAGCTGCGCAGCGAGATCACACCGAAGAACATCCTGATGATCGGCCCCACCGGCGTCGGCAAGACCGAGATCGCTCGCCGCCTGGCGCGGCTGGCCGATGCGCCCTTCATCAAGGTCGAGGCGACGAAATTCACCGAGGTCGGCTACGTCGGCAAGGATGTCGACACCATCATCCGCGACCTGGTCGACATGGCCGTCAAGCAGGAACGTGAATCGGCGATGAAGCGCCAGCGCGCGCGCGCCGAAGACGCCGCCGAGGACCGCATCCTCGATGTGCTGGTACCGCCGCCGCGCCATGAGCTGGGCTTCGGCAACACCGGCGCTCCCGCCGCCGACAACACCGCGCGCCAGGTGATGCGCAAGCGCCTGCGCGAAGGTGCGCTGGCCGACAAGGAAATCGAGCTGGAACTGGCCGAGCCGCGCGGCTCGATGGAGATCATGACGCCGCCCGGCATGGAAGAGATGGCCGAGCAGCTGAAGGGCATGTTCTCGCAGCTCGGCGGCGGCCGGAAGAAGACCCGCAAGCTGCGCATCGACGAAGCGCAGAAGTTGCTGGTCGAGGAAGAAGCGGCCAAGCTCGTGAATGATGAGGACATCAAGACCCTGGCGCTGGCCAATGCCGAGAACAACGGCATCGTCTTCATCGACGAGATCGACAAAGTCACCTCGCGCTCCGAACATGGCGGCGCCGAAGTCTCGCGCCAGGGCGTGCAGCGCGACCTGCTGCCCTTGGTGGAGGGCACCACCGTCAGCACCAAGCACGGCATGGTCAAGACCGACCACATCCTGTTCATCGCGTCCGGTGCCTTCCACCTCGCCAAGCCGAGCGACCTGATCCCCGAGCTGCAGGGGCGCTTTCCGATCCGCGTCGAACTTGGTTCGCTGTCGGTCGACGACTTCGAAGCCATCCTGACCAGCACGCATGCCAGCCTGATCAAGCAGTACCAGGCCTTGCTGGCCACCGAGGGCGTGACGCTGGAGATCGCGCCCGAGGGCATCCGCCGGCTGGCGCAGATCGCCTACGACGTCAACGAGCGCACCGAGAACATCGGTGCCCGCCGGCTGGCCACGGTGATGGAGCGCCTGCTCGACGAAGTGAGCTTCGACGCGCCGAACTTGGGCGGCCAGACCGTGCGCATCGACGCCGCAGCGGTGGATGCCAAGCTCGGAGAACTGGCGCGCAACGAAGACCTGTCCCGCTACATCCTGTAGGTCACAGCGCCAAGCGGTGGGACTGCAGCGCCAGCAGCCCGTCGAAGATCAGTGAATCGACCAACTCGTGCTCGATGTCCAGGTCGGGCGCTACCTTCCAGCCGGCGCCGCCACCGATCAGTGTGACTGGCGGTTCGCCGCATTGCTGTGTCAGGTGCCGGTGCATGCGCTCGATGGCGCCGGTGATCGCATAGGTGCCGCCGCTGGTCAGCGCGTCGCTGGTGTTGGTGGGGAATTTCACCACCTCGCCGGTGGGTACACGCAGGCCGGCGGTGCCGCTCTCCAGCGCCTTCAGCATGATGCCGTGACCCGGCAGGATCAGCCCGCCGAGAAACTTGCCCTCGACGTCTACTGCGTCCACCGTCACGGCCGTGCCGATCATCACCACCAGCACCGGCCGCGAAACGCCGCGTGCCAGCACATGGTGGCGGGCGCCGATCTGCGCAACGAATCGGTCGGTGCCCAGCCGCGCCGGGTGGTCGTAGCCATTGCTGATGCCCGCCGCGTGCGCATTGGAAACCACCCAGCGCGGCTCGATGTCCCACAACTCCAGCTGCTCTTCGACGCGGCGGCGGATCGCATCGCCGGCGACATTGCAGCCCAGCATGCTGGCCGGCGCCTGCAGCCGCTTCCAGTCGCCTTCGGCCAGTTCGTCGATGGTTTCGAGGAACACCGCGCCATGCGCCAGCACCGCCGCACCAGGCTGCGGTGACGCGTACAGCGACCATTTCAGGCGGGTGTTGCCGATGTCGATGGCGAGAAAGCTCATGGGCCGGAGCGTATCAGGCGGTGCCGATGCGGCACCCCGGGATTGGCCCTGCCGTGCAGCCTGGCATTGCGTTTGCATACAAGGCTGATCGACACTTGACGCGCACAAGACTGCGGCACACGCCGCAGCGCGACGCACCAGGAGCATGCAGATGGCCCCCAAAGAGGGCAGCAGTGAGGGCAAACGGCCCGACCAGATCGCCGATCGCATCGTCGATGCCATCCTGGCCGGCCGCCTGGCGCCAGGTCAGCGGCTGGGCGAGCAGGCCCTGGCCGATCTGTTCGGTGTCAGCCGCACGCTGGTGCGCGAGGCGCTGGCCCGCCTGTCGGCACGCGGCATGGTGGAGGTCAACGCGCGGCGCGGCTGGTTCGTCGTGCAGCCCTCGCTGGACGAAGCGCGCGAAGCCTTCGGTGCCCGCCTGGCCATCGAAACCGGCCTGCTGCAAAGCCTGCCCGGGCCGCTGCCACCAGCCACGATCCGCCGGCTGAAGGCCCATGTGGCCGACGAGCGTGCCGCCATCCGCGCCGGCGATGCCGGCGAACGCAGCTGGCTGCTCGGCGACTTCCATGTCTGCCTGGCCGAATGCGCCGGCAACAGCCTGCTCGCCGAGATCCTGAAAGACCTGACCGCGCGCACCACGCTGATCGCCACGCTCTACCAAAGCACGCATGCCGCGGCGACTTCGTGCGACGAACATGCGGCCATCGTCGCTGCGCTGGAGGCGGGCGATGCCGCACAGGCCACTGCGCGGCTGCGCGAGCACATCGACAGCGTGGCACGCCACCTGGGCCAGGACGCCGCGGCCGATGATCCGCTGGCGCCGCTGCGCGCCGCGCTATCGCCGCTGAAGGCCGGAGCCCAGCCCAAGGCCCCCCGCCGCCAGCGCCTGTTCACCGACCTGGTGCCCGGGCCATCCGCCGATCCAGATTCACCCCCCCTCACCCCCCCACGATCCACCGTCCGTTCGGAGACTTGACCATGCAACGCCGTACCCTCCTCCCCGTCCTGCTCGCCGCCACGCTGCTGCCAGCGCTGGCCCAGGCGCAGACCGCGCTGGACACCATCCTCGCGAAGAAGCAGATCACCATCGCGATCCCAACCGACTACCCGCCCTACGGCTTCGTCGGCACCGACCTGAAGCCGCAGGGGCTGGACATCGACCTGGCCGCGCTGATTGCGGCCAAGCTCGGCGTCTCGCTGGAATTGCTGCCGGTGATCAGCGCCAACCGCATCCCCTACCTGCAGACCAAGAAGGCCGACCTGGTGATCTCCACACTGGGCAAGAACGCCGAGCGCGAGAAGGTCATCGACTTCTCGATCGCCTACTCGCCGTTCTTCCAGGCGGTGTTCGCACCCAAGACGCTGGCCATCAAGACCCCGGCCGACCTGACCGGCAAGACCGTGGGCGTGACCCGCGGCGCGATGGAGGACATCGAACTCGCCAAGGTGGCGCCACCGAACCTGGACGTCAAGCGCTTCGAGGACAACAACGCCACCGTGGCCGCCTTCGTCTCCGGCCAGGTGCAGGTGATCGCCACCGGCGCCCAGGTGGCCGGCGCGATGATGGCCAAGAACCCGCAGTTGGGCACCGAATACAAGTTCGTGCTGAAGGATTCGCCGAACTTCGTCGGCATTGCCAAGGGCGAAGACAAGCTGCGCGCCAAGGTCAACGAGATCATCGCCGGCGCCAAGGCCTCGGGTGAACTCGACAAGATGGCCGTGAAGTGGCTGGGCCGCCCGACTGGCGATCTCCCGAATTGACCAGCCCACCCCCGGAGCGCCTTCGGCGCTTCCCCCTCAAGGGGGCGGCCACCTGCGGACCGGCAAAGCCGGATCCGCGATGGCCACTTGGGAACTTGGCCCGCGCATGATTTGGTGGTGTAGCGACGATGATTACTTTTGATTTCGGCGCGGTACTCGTCGACTGGCCGCTGCTGCTGCGCGGCGCGGGCATGACGGTGCTGCTGACGGCGGTTTCGGCAACGCTGGGCCTCGCACTCGGCGTGGCCTGCGCCTGGGCGCGGCTGAACGGCGCGCTGCCGCTGCGCTGGGCGGCCACGACCTACATCGAGCTGATCCGCAACACGCCCTTCATCGTGCAGCTGTTCTTCGTGTTCTTCGGCCTGCCCAGCCTGGGCGTGAAGCTGACGCCGGAATGGGCCGCGGTGATCGCGATGGTGATCAACCTGGGTGCCTATGCCGGCGAAATCGCCCGAGCCGGCATCCAGGCCACGCCGCGGGGCCAGATCGAAGCGGCGCGTTCGCTGGCGCTGAGCGAAGCGCAGGTGTTCATTCGCGTGGTGCTGCCGCCGGCGCTGGCCCGCGTGTGGCCGGCGATGGTCGGCCAGATCATCATCGTGATGCTGGGCTCGGCCGTCTGCGGCCAGATCGCGACGCAGGAACTGAGCTACAGCGCCAACCTGATCCACAGCCGCAACTTCCGCGCTTTCGAAGCCACCTTCATCGCCACCGGCATGTACCTGCTGCTGGCGGTGCTGCTGCGGCAAGCGTTGCAATGGGCCGGGACGCGTCTTTTGACCGTCAGAAAATGAGCTGCCATGGTTGACTTCAGTCTCTGGGACATCCTGCGCAACCTGCTGCTGGCTGCGCGTTGGACCGTCTTGTTGTCATTGGTGGCCTTCATCGGCGGCGGGCTGGTCGGCGCGGCCCTGCTGATCGCCCGCATCGCCAAGCTGCCCGGCGCCGAACGCGGCGTGAGCCTGTACGTGCAACTGTTCCAGGGCACACCGCTGCTGATGCAGCTGTTCCTGGCCTACTTCGGCCTGGCCTTGCTGGGGCTGAACGTGCCGGCCTGGGCCGCGGCCGGCCTGGCGTTGACGCTGTACAGCAGTGCGTTCCTGACGGAGATCTGGCGCGGCTGCGTGCTCGCGATCCCCAAGGGCCAGTGGGAGGCCGCCGACAGCCTGGCACTGAACCTGCGCGAAAAGCTGCTGCACGTGGTCGGCCCGCAGGCGCTGCGCATCGGCGTGGCACCCACCGTCGGCTTCGCGGTGCAGGTGATCAAGGGCACGGCGCTGGCCTCGGTGCTGGGCTTCATCGAACTCACCAAGGCCGGCACGATGATCAGCAACGCCACCTTCCGCCCCTTCACCGTCTATGCCTTCGTCGCGCTGCTGTACTTCGCGCTGTGCTTCCCCGTCTCGGCCTATGCCCACCGCCTGGAAAGAAAACTGAAATGAACGCCATTGTTCAAATCGACGCGCTGCGCAAGCGTTACGGCGACAACGAGGTGCTCAAGGGCATCGACCTGACGGTGAGCCGCGGCGAGGTGATTGCCATCATCGGCAAGAGCGGCTCGGGCAAGAGCACGCTGCTTCGCTGCATCAATGGCCTGGAGGTGTTCCAGGAAGGTTCGCTCACCGTGGACGGCAAGCCGCTGCTGCACGACAGCCCCATGGCCATGCGCGAGCTGCGCCAGCACGTGGGCATGATCTTCCAGGGCTTCAACCTGTTCCCTCACCTCACGGTGGGCCGCAACATCATGCTGGCGCCGACGCTGGTGAAGAAAAAGAACGGCACAGCGGCGGCCGACCTGGCAAGAAAGCTGCTGGCGCGCGTGGGCCTGGCCGAGAAATTCGACGCCATGCCCGACCAGCTCTCCGGCGGGCAGCAGCAGCGCGTGGCGATCGCCCGCGCGCTGGCGATGGAGCCGGCTGTGCTGCTGTGCGACGAGATTACCAGCGCACTCGACCCCGAACTGGTGGGTGAAGTGCTGCGTGTGGTGGAAAGCCTGGCCGACGAGGGCATGACCCTGCTCATGGTCACCCACGAGATGAGTTTCGCCCGCAAGGTGAGCGACCGCGTGATTTTCATGCACCAGGGCAAGGTGCACGAGATGGGGCCGCCGCAACAGCTCTTCGGCAGCCCGCAGACCCCCGAGCTGAAGCAGTTCCTCTCGTCGCTCAACGACTGAGGGGCACCCCACCGCCTTTACGACTCGCGCTGCCGGAACATGGCCAGGTTGAGCGGCCACTCGTTGCCCAGCCAATAGGCGTGGGCGGTGTGGTCGGCGAGGTCATCGCCCGTCAAGCCGTGCACGAAGACGTCCAGGCCGCGGCGATGCTCGTCGAGCCAGGGGATGACCTGCTCGAACTCGGCCGCGCTGAAGGCCAACTGGCAACTCCAGCAAGGATGCGGGCCCACCAGCTTCTCGTGCACGCGCCCGACCTGCACCTTGAACAGCCCGCCCGCCTCTTCCACCAGCGCCCGCGCCTGGGCCACCGACTCGGGACCGAAGTACACGTGGGCGTGGTAAGCCTTGTGGATGTTCTGGGGGCGGCGTGGCATGCCGCCAAGGTTAGCGCCTTTCCCATCGCCTGTCCCCCCGTGTCGACGCTCAGTCGCGAAGGAACTCGTTCATGGCCTCATCTCGGAGGGGACGATGGGATCAGGGATTGGCCACTCCCGCACAGGCCCGGCTGTCGACGGCGACCACGAATTCGAAATACTGGCGCGGCTTGCCGCCCACGTGGGGCAGCGGCACCCACCACAGCCACCATTCGGTGTTCGAGCTATGCACGCGCACCGGCAGCGCCTTGATCTCGCAGGCACCGACACGCACATCCGCGCGGCGCACCCGCGGCGCCCACTGCGAGGCCC